>NZ_CP157940.1:641427-962141 GCF_040207125.1 Lacrimispora sp. BS-2 | reverse complement strand
CCCCTGAAATTTCGTTGATATAGCCGCCCAATACCTCCGAAGTCTCCGAAAAGATGTTAGCTAACAGTCCTAATTCATCTTTTTTATAAATTACGTCCCCATTGCTGTGAGAAAGATCGCCGTTCCTCATCTTTTCTGCAAGCCCCATGACAGAATCCACCGGAGCAAGGCCTTTCTTTAGCGTCACAACACTGACCAGTATCAGTACAGCTAAACCAATCATACCAATACCAGCTAATGCTAAAGTGATCTTTGTTACGGAACCCATGGCCTCACTTTCATTCACCACAAAAGCACTGGACCATTTAACATCAGTCCCATCTAAATTAAGGGCTTTATGAATAGCCAATGCCGTCTTCCCATTAGAATAGGAATTCTTGATTTTATCTGTTGCCGACGTTCCGCTTGCTACTGCCTTCATAATCGCTTCATAATCTGAAACAGACCGGGGCACGCTGCCAACGATTCCTTTATCTGCTGTATGCGCCAAACAAGTTCCATTGCTTGTAACAATATAGCTGTATGAAGTCTTATATCCTCCGTCTGCGTAACTTAATCCTGCAATACTGGACATATCAATATCGCAGTTTGAAACTCCTAAAAATTCACCGCTTTCACTTACAATTGGACAGCTCAATGTAATCAGCCAAACTTTTTCACCTGTAGAAAGCTGATATTCATATGGTTCTGTTACATGAATAGATAAATTTGTTTTTACAGGCAAATAATAATCTGCATTTCCATATGTATCATAATCATTTAAAACATCAAATCCTGTGCCGGAACCATCACGGAAGGCATAATAAGAAAGTCCTTTTGGTGTATTCGGCATAAATTTATTTGGTTCAAAAGCAAAATATGCTGAAAATATCTTGTCATTATTTAATACTCCCTGCAAAGATTTTTGCAGCATTTTATTTGCTTCTTCTGCATTAAGTGTCTGATATCTCTGCACTTCTAAAGATAATGCCTGGGAAAATACCAGCATGCTGTCCAAATACGACCGCACTTCTTTGGCATTTTCATCTGCAATATAATTCAGCTCTTTTTCCGTCATTTTAGTTACGGTTCTGCCCGTCAGCAGACTTAAACAGGAACACATTGCAGCAATGACAATTAAAATTATAATTGCCATTGTAACTGGAATTTTTACTGAAAGCCTGTTTTTCCATAGTATTTTTCCTTCGTTCATCTTAATCTCCCTTTTCAATTATTCCCGGGCAATTGTTGCATTGCCATTGCCCAATCCATCGACTTTACTGAATTATATCGGCTTAGATGTATTCATTCATAAGTTTTCTGTTTCAACTTTACATAAATTTTAAATTTACATGGAAGAAGACCCGAAAGCCATAAAAAACCGCCGGTTTTGCCGGCGATTCTGATTTATTTTTTATCATCAGAAATAGCAATTTCATGGCGCCTGATGCGTTCATGGGAGCCTTCTTTGCTGACTGATAAAAACAGATACAATATTTCCATCACTGTTGTTGCGGATACTCTGGAAAAGCAAAACTCTCCTAAAAGAAGTTTTTCTCTGGTAGCCGTGGTAATATGGTAATCACAAGCCTGGCCCAGAGGGGAGGACTGATTGTTGGTAATGGCAATGGTCGGCGTATGGTTTTCCTTTGCTACCGCCACCAGGGTCATCAGCCGCTTGGAAAAGCCGGAATTGGATATGACGATAACGGCATCCTCTTCCTTAAGATTGCAGGTATAAGCCATCTGCGTCTCCCAGATGGTGCCGGATACGGCTGGAATCCCCAGTTGGTTGAATTTAAAAGAGCCATCCAGGGCGACCGGAATGGTATTTCCCACAGCCACCAGCTGTACGGTTCTGGCATGCTCGATCACAGACAGGATCCGGTCCAGTTCTTCCGGGTCCATCATGGATATGGTCTGGGTCAGCTCCGCCACCTTATTGGCCAATATATTCTGCAGGGACTGGCCAATGCTGTCCCGGCTGATATCATTGGAAACCTCAATGGAATTCCCTCTTTCCTCCGCTACCTCCTTTGCCAGATTGATCTTTAAGTGATGAAAGCCATTAAAGCCGCACCTTCTGCAGAATCTGGATACGGTGGCATCACTGGTTCCGCTGGCAAGGGCCAGCTCCGCTACCGTCATATCGATTATTTCACTTTTATTTGCCAGGATATAATCCGCAATCTTTTTTTCCGCTTCAAAAAACGAATCATAGGATGAGCAGAGAACACCGGATACACTAATATTTTCCTGCATAAACAATCTACCTCGAACTTTGTGTAATTTTGTTTCATCATTATATCACGACATGAAATATAATGTAAAGAGGCGTCCCCTGCTTTTCCTTTCCGGTTCACTCCTTTTTCTGAAGCTCACACTCCCAGGTATTGTGGTCCCGTCCTGTATCCTTAAGAATCATGCCGATCTCATCAAACATCCGGCTGTCAGGCAGATTCCTCTGCCATAGTCGGAAGGCTTCCTCTGAGCGTATCTCTTTTGCATCAACGGGAATCCCTTCACAATAAGCCTTGTTAATATCCCCATACAATCCCGCCATCTTTTCCACCTGTTCCTCAGGCAGATTCTTGATCCTGCCGGAAATCTGGCTGCTGACCACCTCTACAAGAAATTTTGTCCCGTATTCCTTGAAATTA
This sequence comes from Lacrimispora sp. BS-2, assembly GCF_040207125.1. NCBI lineage: Bacteria > Bacillati > Bacillota > Clostridia > Lachnospirales > Lachnospiraceae > Lacrimispora > Lacrimispora cavernae. The sequence goes on along the minus strand of NZ_CP157940.1, from coordinate 959,502 downwards.
AGAAGATTTTCATCGGAAATCTCCGTTTCTTTTGCCCAGCGTTCCACATCCGTTTCCTTGGTGGTATAAACCAGCCTTTCATCTTCAGTCCATTTAAGTATGCCGTACCTGCAGGGGGAGATGGCAAAGGAGTCTGCAACCACTTCACTGATATGGTACACATCCCCGCTCTCTCCCGGCTCCGGCTTATGCTTTTTCGTCCTCCGCAAGTGCAGATGACCGCTTATGTAAAGAGGTACCCGGTAAGATTCCAAAAGGGAGATAACATTCTGGCTGTTTTCCAGAGTGCAGTCGGTTGGATAAAGGATACTTTCCTTTAACAGGTTATGATGAGCCACCGGTATCACGGTTATCCCCTGATTCCCTGCTTCTTCAAGCTGCTCCTTCATCCACGCCAGGGTTTCTTCTTTAATCCTTCCCCCAACCTTGTTAAGGGGTTCATACTGGGCAGAGTCAATCATGAGAAGCCAGTTTTTCTCATCCAGCTGGTAAACATAGCTTAAAGAATTCTCATCCCGGCTTCTTGCCTGGTCATACCCAAACCGGCGGTAAATATCATAAAACCCTTCGGGATCCACAATATCTGCCACTTTTCTCTCCTTGCCGAAATAGGAGGCTGAAGAATAATTGTTGATATCATGGTTGCCGGGTATGACAAGTACCTTTACGCCCTTTTCTTCCAGTATCCCAAGCTTTTGCGCCAATGCTTCATGGCCTGCCTTTTCCCCATTAAGGGTCAGATCCCCGCTTAAGATCACGGCAGAGGGTTTAAGCTCTTCCATTTCAGCCGTAAATGCATCCATGAGCTGTGGAATATAATGGACCAGCTTTCCATCGTCACGCTTTTCCATCTCCTCAAATGCTTCACCGTAATCCGTAAGCTCTGGAGAATAATAATGAACATCAGAAGCGACTACGATCACAGGAGGCTTATATTCCTCTGCCTCTTCCTCTGTTTCTTCTCCCTCAGCAGGCTTATCCGGCCTTTTTTTCCTGATTTCTTTCTCACTTTCCAGCTCTGTCATCTCACCGCCTGCTTCTGTCTCAGGGGCTGTATAGTCTTTATCATCTGTACTTTCCTCCTGCCCCGGGCTGTCTGAGCTTTCCTCACAGGGACTGCCTGAGGTTTCCTTCCCGCCACGGTCGGAGGTGTCCAAATGATCCACAACCATGACAATGCCAAAACAAAGGAGAATCATGATTGTATAAATCAGAACCAGGAGCCAGTTCTTTTTTCTTTTGTTCATGTTGTTCCACAAAGATCCCTTTCCACTTCCTGTCAGTTTTATCCTATGGAATCATAACACGCTTTCCAAAATACGGCAACTATTTCTCCTCATCAAAACAGGCAAGACATACAGTTGATCCACTGTGCGGTAAAAAACAGAAAACCGCGGCTGACACACATGGGCAGCCACGGCTATTCTAATTTATTCGTACCACCTTGTCATGGGAAGGTGGTTGTTTATCCCCTTGGATACAAGAATCTGATGGAGATCAATGACCCCGTTATTAAAAGTGGCGGCACAGGCGCTTAAATATAAGTCCCACATTCTGGCAAACTCTGTACCCATTTTCTCCTCGATCTCTGAACGGTGGTCATTAAAATTTCTTTCCCACAAAAGCAGTGTCCTGCAATAATGGCGGCGAAGGCTTTCCACGTCCAGGGTGTAAAACCGGTGTTCGCTTAAAATATTGATGATCTCCCGAAGGCTTGGTATGGTGCCTCCCGGAAAAATATATTTCTTCATCCATGGATCGCCGGGATATTCTTTTAGAGCGCTGATGTAGTGAAGAAGCAGCAATCCGCCGGGATTTAGCACTGTCTTTGCATTTTTTATGAACAGCTCATAATTGTCCCTTCCTACATGTTCCAGCATGCCAACGCTGACAACCCGGTCAAAGGTCCTGCCCCAGGTTTCTAAATCCCGGTAATCCATTAATTCCACCGACACTCTGCCCGTCAGGCCTTCCTCCTTAATCCGTTCTTCAAATTTCTTTTTCTGCTCTTTGCTTAAGGTGATCCCAACTCCCCGAACCCCGTATTCTTTGGCAGCCCTGATCAGCAAAAATCCCCAGCCGCAGCCGATATCCAAAAGAGTCATATCCTTTTTTAAGTACAGCTTCTTTAATATCCTCTCCACCTTATTGCACTGGGCATCGTGTAATGTATCACTTTCTGTTTTAAAATAGCCGCAGGAATAGCTCATGGTATCGTCAAGCCATAGGCGGTAGAACTCATTGCCGATATCATAATGGGAAGTGACTTCCTTTTCCTGATTCTTTTTGGACTGGGATGAATAAATCAGCTTCTTAAGCTTTCCCTGATCCATTGAAAATTTTCCCATCTGGCCCAGGAAATGATTCAGCGCATGAAACAGATCCCCTTCCACATCAAGGGTTCCTTTCATATAGGCCTCTCCCAGTGCCAGAGAAGTGCTGGTCAGCAAATCCTTGCCCTGGATGTCCTCTTTCATGTTCACGATAAACGCCGGATTCCCCTCTCCGATATGATAGGTCTCTCCGCAAAGCTTTACATCAAAAGGGTGCTCGTCAAATCTCTGTAAAAAGGAAATTAAAAAGTTGTCTGTCATGGTTTTCATGTTTTTTCCTCCAATCTGCTTTTTATTCCTTATGAGATTTTTGCCCGTTTTTTATGATTTCATAAGCCTTATTCTTGGCAAAATACCATTTTTCAATATTAAGGGCATTCTGCAGGACATATTTTACAGCCCTCTTTGACTGGCTGCCTCTGTTACCTGGGCCGCTTATTCCGTAATCACAAAAAAATAGGAGAATACGGCCATGGGACCGTTGAAACACAAAGGCTCATTTTCTTTTATGGCCTTCTGTTCAAGGTTTCCGTACTGGCAATTCTCCCCTTCCATCTGGGTTTTTACAAACTTGCTGATACAAAGAACTTATTAAATATTCTGTTTTGGGGCCTGGACGCTTCCAGTCTGCCTGCACAATCGTGCCGACCCTTTCAGGCCTTATAATTTCTGAAAGCAAAGCCCGGTCTAAAGGCTTTCGTCTTTGTCAGAAAAAACAAGGTTCTGCCCAAAATTAATTTCCTCATCTCCTATGGTGCATATGGAAAGAACATAATCTCCCTCCAGCATGGTCTGATGAAAAGACGCGCCCGGAACAGAGCATGCAAAAAAAGCCTCCTCCTTCCATTCAAAAGAAATGGTAGTCAGGGGGATGGTAATACCTAAGCCTGTCGCCTTAAGGTAGCTTTCCTTTAATGTCCATATTTGAAAAAAGTACTGGGAACGATCTTCCTCCGATATTTCCTCCATACGGTGTCTTTCGGCATCAGAAAAAACCTTTTTAAGGATATTTTGCCGAAAGGGCCGTATCCTCTCCACATCAATTCCCAACTGCCTGTCTCCTATTGCACAGGCCACCATGCCATCCGTATGGCTGATGTTATAATGGATGTCAGGAAAGTCCTTTAAATAGGGTTTGCCATGCTCCCCTTGTAAAATGACCGGCTGATTCTGTAATTCTGAACCGATTCCATATAAATCCTTCAATCCCGTATGAAGAAGTTTTTTTCCAAGCTCGTGCTCTTGCTCCCATTTTTTCTTTTCTTGGGAGGTTTCATACCTTTCCAGATAAATCCGTACCATACCGTCTTAAACCTTTGTCTAAATCCCTGCCTTGTTCCACGCCCGGTTTTCCACCGGACCTCCATGGCCGAAATATACCTTTCTTGCGCCAAGGGCGCTAATCTTATCCGCGCTTTTTAACATCTCTGCCCTGTCCCAGTACACCAGGGACAGCCCGGGATAAAACATGTTCATCAATGCATCACCAACAATGACAGCTTTTCCATCAAGATCAATTCCTATGGACCCTCTGGTATGACCGGGAAGCCCCATGATCCTGGCATTGATTCCATAATCCTTCAGCCAGTCTCCCTCATTTATTAAAACCTCCGGGGTAAATTCAGGTATCCGGTCTGTTTCTGAGCTTTTTGCTGAAACCTCTGCAACCGCCATTCCCAGCATCCCCTGAAAACGGAGATGTTCCATAAAATTATTCTTTATAAGGCTTAAATCCTCCTTATGAATGGCTACCGGTACTCCCAGTTTCTTCTTAAGATAGGCCGTATTCTGCACATGATCCACATGACCATGGGTGAGTAGGATCAGTTCCACCTTTGTTTTCCGGCACTGTGCCAGTATTTTTTCTTCTGATCCGTTTCTTCCTGCATCCACAAGAATGGCTCTTCCATGTTCCTCAATCAGATAGCTGTTCACGCTCCCGCACCTGATCCGTTTTACTTCTGCCAACTTTTTTCATCTCTCTTTCAAATACATTTATTTCTGCAGGCAATGAGCCCGGCTCAGGACTGCCTTTGGCGCCATTACGCTATTGTTCATTGTATTGAAAGAAGGCCTTGTATATTCCCGATTTTTTTCTATCTTTTTCTGTATATACAATCGATTACTCCATTTTCCATCTTCAGGGGGACCCCAGGGCTGACCTCCATCTCTTTATGGTTCAAACGTATCCTCATTTGATTTCTTATGGCTTATAGCATATCATCTTTTGCCTCTTTCATCAATTCTTTTTCCACTCTATAAAACAGGCCCGGCAGGTCTGTCCTTTAAGACCTGCCGGGCTTTCCCCCATTCTTTATGACCGCCGGATATGGAATGCATCCATTCCCGGATAAACTGCACTTCCTCCCAGTTCTTCTTCAATCCGAAGCAGCTGGTTATATTTTGCCACACGTTCGCTTCTGCTTGGTGCTCCCGTCTTAATCTGACACGTATTAAGAGCCACTGCCAGGTCTGCAATGGTGGTATCTTCTGTCTCACCGGAACGGTGGGAAGCAATAGCCGTGTAACCTGCGCTGTGAGCCATCTTAATCGCCTCAAGAGTTTCTGATACAGAACCGATCTGGTTAAGCTTAATCAGGATGGAATTGCCGCATCCATTCATGATTCCTCTCTTTAAGCGTTCCGTATTGGTTACAAACAGGTCATCGCCAACCAGCTGGACCTTGCTGCCCAGCTCTTTCGTAAGCTTTTCCCAGCCCTCCCAATCATCTTCATCAAGTCCATCTTCAATGGAATAAATGGGATATTTTTCGCAAAGCTTTTTCCAGTGCTCAATGAGTTCCTCAGAAGTAAAATGCTTACCGCATTTTGGAAGGATATACTCTCCCTTGTTCGCTCCCTTCCACTCACTGGAAGCTGCGTCCACAGCCAGGACAAAATCACGTCCGGGTTCATAGCCTGCCTTTCTTATAGCCTCAAGAATCAGTTCAATAGCAGCCTCGTCGCTATCCAGATCCGGTGCAAAACCACCTTCATCTCCTACCGCCGTAGCCAGGCCCTTTGACTTTAATATGGACGCCAGGCAATGAAATACTTCCGTACACCACCGGAGTCCGTCTTTAAAGCTGGAGGCTCCTGCCGGCATGATCATAAATTCCTGTACATCTACTGTATTGGCTGCATGGGCTCCGCCGTTTAAAATATTCATCATAGGAACCGGAAGACGGTTGCCTGTTATTCCGCCTAAGAAGCGGTAAAGAGGGATTCCCATGCTCATAGCCGCTGCTCTGGCGCAGGCGATGGACACTGCTAATATAGCATTGGCTCCAAGTCTTGACTTATCCGTTGTCCCATCTGCAGAAAGCATTGCCTGGTCAATGGCGTAAATGTCGGAAACATCCATTCCCGTGATTGCATAATGTATCACTGTGTTGATGTTATGAACCGCATTCAAGACACCTTTACCGCCATAACGGGCCTTGTCCCCATCCCGAAGCTCCAAAGCCTCAAATTCACCAGTAGAAGCACCGCTGGGCGCTGCTCCCCTGGCTATGGTCCCGTCTGCCAGATGTACTTCAGCCTCTACGGTAGGATTTCCTCTGGAATCAATAATTTCTCTTCCTATTACTTTTTCAATCTCCAGATAATTCATGGTTTTTCTCCTTTTCTTTTAAATGGTTTCCACAATGGAAAAGATCCCTTAAGGGAATTCCTTCCAATTTCCATGTTTCATCATTGATCATCATATATAAAACTTTTCTGATGCCGTTCTGTAAGCTGCAGCCTCATTCCATGTCCCAGGAATGGACCGCTTTGGCAGCCATACTACATTAATATGGCTTATTTCCATAATTATTATGAGTTAGTTGCTCCTAATTCACATTGTGATTATAGCACATTTTACCAGAAACTTCAATACTGGCATTGATAATTATTACTGACTTCTCCATAAAAGAAAAAACTTCTGCCCCTGCTTTACACAGGGACAAAAGCTTGAGTTTGAAATTGTATTACCCGATTTTTCTTACTTTTCTTAGAACAGTTTTTAAAATATGAATTATAAAAACGCCTGTAATATAAAGTTTATGATAAACAGAATTGTTGCCACTACAATAATAGGATTCAACTCATTTGCTTTCTTTTTGCAGATCTTTACGATACAGTAGAAAATAAACGCTGTTGCAATTCCATAAGAAATGCTGTAACAAAGTGCCATGAATACGCCTGCAAAGAAAGCCGGAATTGCTTCTTCCAGCTGGGTCCAATCAATTTCCTTGAACGAAGAGATCATCATACACCCAACAATAACAAGGGCTGGCGCCGTTGCTACAGATGGAATAGCGCTGATAAAGGAGGATAAAAATGCACTTAAGGCAAAGCAGGCAGCTACAACTACGGAAGTAAGGCCGGTACGTCCGCCGGCTCCGATCCCTGCCGCACTTTCCACATAGGTAGTCGTGTTTGAGGTGCCGAAAATGGCTCCTATGGAAGTCGCTGTGGCATCTGCAAATAACGCTTTATCCATCTTGGAAGAAAATCCTTTGCCCAACTCTAAGGAAGCTTCATCCTCCGCACTAAAGATTCCGCTTCTGCGGCCTGTTCCAATGAAGGTTCCGATTGTATCAAATGTATCGGATAAGCTGAAAGAGAAAATAGTAATTAGTACAATAGGAAGCTTTGCCATATCGTTAAATAAGGCAGGAAGCCCGTCTGCCGTAAAAATTACGCCAAAGGTGGTTGGAAGCACTGACAAGGCTTCTGAAAAATTAACGGTATCGCCTGTTTTTGTAATGCCTAATGGAATACCGATCAAAGTTGTTAAGACAATGCCAATTAAAATGCCGCCCTTTACGTCCATTACAGTCAATACAACGATTAATACAAGACCTATGATGAATAATATAAGTGCTTTTGTTGAGATCACAGACATTGCAGGAACACCTGCCGCAAAATTGATGGCACCTGCATTCAAAAGACCTATGTATGCAATAAAGATACCAATACCACCGCCAATGGCATTTTGCAGGCTTACAGGGATGGCTTTAATAATATACTTACGGATACTGGTCACAGTGATAAAAATATTAAGGAGTCCGCAGATGAAAACCATTGATAAAGCCTGCTGCCATGTGAATTTTAGTCCAAAACAAACCGTGTAAACAAAAAATGCGTTTAATCCCATACCAGGTGCCTGAGCATATGGTACATTGGCCACAAGGCCCATAATTAAGGTACCTATAATCGCAGAAATGATGGTCGCTAAAAATACCGCTCCCCACTCCATACCTGCCTGACTTAATGTATTAGGATTTACTATAACTATGTACGCCATGGCAAAAAATGTGGTGATTCCGGCTATAACCTCAGTTGTGACATTCGTTCCATTTTCCTTGAGTTTAAAGAACTGCTCCATGGTAAAGCTCCTTTTTGATTTTATTTTAAGAGACTGACGTTTCTTAATTACCATGTAATTATAAAGTTTTTTTGTTATTTGTTCAAGAAAATTTAATAAAGTTTTAATGCTTTATTTATTATTTATATTAATTTCATTTTATTAGAATGACTAATATAAGTTAAATACTTAATTAATATTACTTATTTAAAGAGAACAATCGGAACTTATTACCTGGTTTTCATTGAATATTTGTATGACCGGTAAAGCGGGCAGGCCTACTTCGGAGGGTGGCTCATATGGGCCGGTTGGTGAGGTTGATAATTGGTATCAGGGTAAAATATTGAGAAGGATTATTTACATTGCAAAAAATGCCGGGGAAGTGCAAAGATTTTTTTCTTTGCACTTCCCCGGCATTTTTGTCGGTCGCGTTACAACAGCCAGAAGTTTGTTTTATCCTCTCCGTATTCCAGCCGGAACCGGAGCCTGCCAAAAAACTCCTCCAAAGCCTTATAAAGCTCCTCCCATTGCCCGCTGCTGTTTTTATCATGAACTGATTCGATCCAGCAGGACTGTTTGCCGCAGGCATCTCTTAAATGAATCTTAAATTCCAGGCCTTTGCCTTTTATAAATTCATTGCATTCCAATATCTCGGTAATGGAAACAATCTTCATATACGCCTCTATTCCTGGCCCTTATACTTTCTTGCCTGCTCTTCAATGTATTCCAGATCGTCAAAATAATTGATCTTCATGGCTTCCTTTACACCCTTTAAGGTACGGGCTGCCATTGCCTCTGCCTTTTCGCTTCCTTCTTTTAATATCTGGTATACGTAAGGGATGTTGGCCTCGTATTCTTTTCTTCTCCTGCGGATAGGTTCTAACTCCGCCTGGAGAATGCTGTTTAAGAACCGCTTTACCTTTACATCGCCTAAGCCGCCGCGTCTGTAGTGGTCTTTAAGCTCGTCAAGATTTTTATAATCTGGCAGATACTTTTCAAAATCTTCATCCTTGCAGAATGCATCCAGGTAGGTGAATACTGTGTTTCCTTCTATTTCTCCTGGGTCGGAAACCTGGATGTGGTTAGGATCTGTATACATGCTCATGACCTTTTTCTTTACTTCTTCTTCCGGATCGGATAAATAGATGCAGTTTCCGAGGGACTTGCTCATCTTGGCCTTTCCATCGGTACCTGGAAGCCGTAAGCAGGCTTTGTTATCAGGAAGCAGAATCTCCGGCTCTACTAAAGCTTCTCCGTACACGGAATTAAACTTACGCACTATTTCCCTGGTCTGCTCAATCATTGGCTCCTGGTCCTCTCCTACGGGCACCGTGGTGGCCTGGAACGCCGTAATGTCAGCTGCCTGGCTGATGGGATAGGTAAAGAAGCCTACCGGAATGCTGGTTTCAAAATTCCTCATGGCAATCTCTGATTTTACAGTAGGATTCCGCTGTAGCCTGGATACGGTTACCAGATTCATATAGTAAAAGGACAGCTCTGTTAGCTCAGGTATCTGTGACTGGATGAAAAGGGTACATTTCTTCGGGTCCAGTCCGCAGGAAAGGTAATCCAGCGCAACTTCAATAATATTCTGACGAACCTTTTCCGGATTATCCGAATTGTCCGTAAGTGCCTGGGCATCCGCAATCATAATAAAAATCTCGTCAAATTCACCGGAATTCTGCAGCTCTACCCTGCGCTTTAATGAACCAACGTAATGGCCGATATGAAGCTTTCCGGTGGGCCGGTCCCCTGTTAATATGATCTTTTTCATGTTTGTTCCTCCAGATTTTTATATCGTGAATCCGTAGTGCAGCGAACGAATCCGGAGGATTCGTTCGCTCACGGGCATTCGTCCTATGAAACAGGCCATGAAAAGATTTTCTTATGTGCAAGCACAACGAAAATCTTCTCGTGGCCTGTTTCGCACTACTCATTGCTTTCGTGGATATTATACCATTCATTCTATATTTGTCAATGAGACGGCTTATTTTGTCTGAAAAATTCCCTCTGCATAGTTTACTGAAGCCATGGCATCCCGGCAATACTGGTCGGCGCCAATGGTCTTTGCATATCCTTCTGTAAGTACCGCGCCTCCTACCATTACCTTTACAAAAGGAGCGGTCTCATTGAGCTGCCTGATGGTCTCTTCCATGCTGGGAACTGTGGTGGTCATGAGGGCGCTTAGGCCTACCAGTTTTACTTCATCCTTTACCGCTGTTTCCACGATTTTTTCCGGCGGAACGTCCTTTCCTAAGTCAATGACATCATAACCATAGTTTTCCAGAAGGACCTTAACAATATTCTTTCCGATATCATGAATATCTCCCTTGACCGTAGCCAGGATGATCTTTCCTTTTTTCTCCTGAGCCACGCCGCCCTCAGCCATTTTCTCCTTTATAACCTCAAAGGCTGCCTTTGCCGCTTCCGCACTCATAAGAAGCTGGGGAAGGAATACCGTTCCATTTTCAAAGCCTTTTCCCACCCGGTCCAGGGCCGGGATCATTTCCCCGTTTATTATAACTAAAGGCTCCTGGTCCCTTAAGAGTTCTGTCACTGCCGTATATGCCCGGTCCTTTAGGCCTTTTGCAATGCTTTCCGACAGAGTCATCTCACCTCCGGAAGTACCTCCTGCCAGGGAAGAGTTTCCCTGCCTCACTGTTTCACCGAGAGTGGCTACCTGGCCGCTGTAGACTGAGATATAACCGCTGCACTGAGGGTCCAGATCCGCAAGAGTCCGAAAGCTGTAGTAGGAACGCATCATTGCTTCTGAATTGGGGTTTATGATAGCTGCGCTTAAGCCATTTTGAAGGGCCATTGTAAAAAATGCGGCATTGATGATTTCCCTCTGGGGCAGCCCGAAGGAAATGTTGGACACACCCAGTATGGTTCTGCCTCCCAGTTCATCCCGGACACGTCTTAAGGTTTCAAGGGTGGTCAGTGCCCCTCTGCTGTCGGAGCTGACAGTCATGCAGAGGGCATCTATAATAATGTCTTTTTTCTCAATTCCATATTCTGCGGCCTTATCATAGATTTTCTTTGCAACGGTGATCCTGCCTTCTGCAGTTTCCGGAATGCCGTCTTCATCAAGGGCCAGGGCGACCACAACGCCTCCATACCGTTTTACCAGAGGGAAAACGGCCTCCATCACTTCCTTTTTCCCGTTTACGGAATTAATCAGAGGTTTTCCGTTATAAACCCTCATTGCCCGTTCCATTGCCTCTGTATTGGAGGTATCGATCTGAAGGGGCAGGTCAATGATGCTCTGAAGCTCCCTTATCACTTCCACCATCATGGAAGGCTCATCAATTTCCGGAAGTCCTACATTCACATCCAGGACGTGTGCTCCATTGTCCTGCTGGGCCACTCCCTCTCTGAGAATGTATTCCAGGTTATGATCCCTAAGCGCCTGTTTAAATTTGGATTTTCCCGTTGGATTGATCCTCTCCCCGATGATGACCGGGTCATTGTCAATTACAACCGCCTGTGCATAGGAAGATATCACGGTACGGTTTTTCTTTTCCGGCAGCCTTACAGGGAAATTCCTGCAAAGAGCCACTGTTTTCTCTATGTGCTCCGGCGTGGTTCCGCAGCAGCCGCCGATCACACAGGCTCCTTCCTCTGCAATTTCCTTCATGGCAGCCGCAAACTCTCCTGCATCGATATCATATACCGTTTTCCCGCCTTCGCTTCTTGGAAGTCCTGCATTGGGATTCACAATAACCGGTATGGAAACCACCTTCATGATATCCGTTAATATGCCCTTCATCTGCACCGGGCCCAGGCCGCAGTTTATGCCCAGGGCGTCAACTCCCAGGCCCTCTAAAAGGGCAACCGTGGATTCAACATTTCCTCCGGTCAAAAGCTTTCCCTTATCATCAAAGATCATGGTCACGAACACGGGAAGGCTGCTGTTTTCCTTTGCAGCCAGCACAGCAGCCTTTGCCTCATAGCTGTCGCTCATGGTCTCAATGAGCACCAGGTCCGCTCCCTCCCGTTCCCCGATTTTAACTACCTGGGAAAACATCTCATAGGCATCCTCAAAGTCTAAATCTCCCAGAGGCTTTAAAAGCTTTCCCGTAGGGCCTAGATCAAGGGCAATATACCCCTTTTCCTTTCCGGCCGGATAAGAAGCTGTCTCCACCGCTTTTCTGGCATTCTGCAACGCTGCGGTCACCACCTCTTCCAGATCAAATTCCGCACCTTTATGGAATTTCAGCCCATTGGCTCCAAAGGTATTGGTCTTTATGATGTCCGCACCTGCTTCCAGATAATCACGGTGAAGTTTCGTTATAATATCCGGCTGTTTCACGTTCCAGGTTTCCGGCAGTTCTCCCGGCTCAAGGCCGCTGGCCTGTAAAAGGCTTCCTGTTCCTCCGTCAAAAAATACCATCCTCTTTTTTATCTCTTCTAAAATCCCTGCCATACATTCCTCCATCTGCGTTCGTATCTTTTAATCTCTCCGGTATGCACAGTCCGTTTTTCCACAGGATTCACATCCCTTTATCTCACAGCGGTAAGGCTGTCCGCTGACACCCATCACCGCGGTAACGGACTTTGACGGAGTCATGAGAAGGCTGTCCGTCAGCATGATACCGATCCTTTTGGGCGTTTCCAAAACTGCTGTAATATCCTTCTGGCACTCTAAGGGAAAATCTCCATAGCCCGGGCTGAATCTGGGCCTTAAGTACAGCTTCCTGTCCTCATACTCCTTCTTCAGCTTCCGGTTCTCTTCATCACAATATTCCTCAATCACGGCGGTAGCTGCCGCCTGCATGGTGACCGCCTTGCTCATCTGCAGTTTTGTATACTTATGCAAAAGCACATCCACCCTTGCGCCTAAAGTGGCAGCAAATAAGATCACCTGTTCACAATCCTGTAAATTCCGGCTTAAGTTCCGGCTTCTTGTCTTAAATACGGTAAAATCGATCCAGTCATCAGAAAGCAGCTTAAGGGGATATACCCGGCTTATGCTTTTTGGTGATGCTGCAGCCGTAAGCTCCCTGATACATTCCTCGATCAGGGCATTTACGGCTTCATCTCCTTCATTTTTCCCGTATCCCAGATATCTCCGGATCTCCCTTCGGCTGATTTCCATTGCTGTTCCTCCGTTTTCTCATTTTAAATGGGTCCGTTCCTTTTAAAAGGAGCGGACCCTGGTTAAAAGGAATCACAGCCTGCTTCCACCTTTTGCTTTAAGTAATCCATATCAATGGTCTTGCTGGTGGATTCCACATGACCTTCCGGATAGCAGGCTGCGCCAATGCAGAAATCTCCCGCTTCCTTTATCTCCCTGATCAGCTCAGAGGCATAGTGGTATTCTCTTTTAGCAGGAACACCGGTAGGCATATCTCCCCTTAGAGCCAGCACATTTTCAATTCCAGCGGCTTTCAGCTCTCCAAGGACCTGGTGTACCTTTTCTTTGGTGGAGGATACACAGGTCAGATGGGCCAGAGCCGTCACATGATGCTGGTGATGCAGGGTAGAGGCAATATCAACGGTATACTGGCTGGTTCCTCCGCCTGCCCCGTAAGTGACGCTCATGAAAGCAGGTTTCAGCTTTGCGATCTCTGCCGCAGCCTGTTCCAGGGACTCATACTTATCCTCTGTTTTAGGAGGAAACACTTCAAAGGATAGGGTTGGCTTTCCCTGGCTCAATATATCTTTTATTTTCATGCGGCCTGTCTCCTATCTTTCGTTTCATTCCTACTGCCACGTACTTTGGGCATAAAGGGATACCTGAAGGGTATCTCTTTTTTATTTAACACTTTACCACAAAAAACTACGCCCCGCAACCTGCCCTTTTACGTTTCCTGGTTTTCCATTACCTGAGGATTACTGTAAGAAACGTAAATCCTGACCCCATCTTTGGTAAGATAAAGGTTGATATCAAACAGCCCTTCCGTAATGAATGCTCCATCTTCCTGCCATTCTCCTGTCCCGGCCTGCTCCATAATGGCCGGAATGCTGCTTTCTTCCTGAGGAATTCCTGCCTCTGCTTCCACGAGCCTTAAGAACTCTTCTAAAAATACAAGGGAATTTTCCCGGTCTTTCAGGGAAGAGATATAATCATGAAGTTCTCCGGTAGCAGTGTCATAATTGACATCCACATACTGGTATACGTAATTATCATCGCCTGTATCCAGCTGGCTGGTTACTTCATCCTCAAAAGAGAAACTTTCTACGGTCTCATAATAGGATATAGGACCGTCCTCTTCTTCAAACATGTAATTGTCAGAATAAACAGCTCCCTCTTCTATTTCATAGCCATAGTTTGTTTCATAAAAAAACTGTCCCATGGAAGCTGCGACCTGCCTTCCGTCAACCGGAAAATGGACATAACCGGTACAAGGTTCTCCGGAAGCCTTTACTTCCTCTTCTTCAAGCTCAGTGAAACCGGAATCATCGTATGGGACCGCAGTCTCATAATTGCTGTAATTGCTCTTTTCCTCTACGAACCGGGCCAGGCTTCCAATAACTCTTGGTATGCCATTTAAAACAACCATCACAGTAATGAACCCTGCCAGAGGTGCCAGGGGATTCCTCCTCTTTTTTGCCTGGCCTGGCTGGGAAGGCATGGAAGGATTTTGGCCCGAGGCGGGCGGGGCGGTTGTTCTCCCCTCCTGACGCATGGGGGCTGCCGGCCTCTGAGGCACATTCATCTGCCTGGCCGGCCCCCGCGGGTTCCCTTTTTGCTGATTTCCCTGCACATTCCCTTTCTGCTGGTTTCCCGGTCCAGCCGGTTTGGGAAAATCACGGCTGTTTTCATAAGACGGGCGTCTCTCATTCAAATAATAATCTAAGTTCCACAAAAGGGGCTGGCGGATTACCCTCCTGCACCGTGGACAGTAATTTACCTCATTCACCGGAAGATCACATACCGGACAAATCTTTTTCATCATCCCAAATTCCTCCTTTTATCCCAGCACCAGATGAGCCACTGCAATCTCATCATCCTCTCTGAATCCCTGGGCACAAACCTGTATATCATAAACATATTTCTCCTGAAGGCCGGTAATGAAAGCAATTTCAGTAATGTTTTTTCCTTCCTGAGCAAGCGCCAGTACCTGATGAACATCTGCGATTGTCTTTTTTAACAATTCATCGGATTGACCGGAAGGCTCTAGGCCGGAGGCCTGACTGTCTGATTCTGTAATAAAGTCTTCCAAAGACAAGCTTCTTTCATTTTCCCCGCTGTTATAATAATCCTCCGAGATCTCCCAATCCAGTTCTTTCTCTGACATTCTGCCACTCCTTTCATCTTTCCTGCCCATGCTTTCTGGGCATATAGGTATACCCGCAGGGTGTTTCATCTTTCCTGCCCATGTTTTTTTGCATATAGGTATACCCGTATAGTGTTCCAAAAACAGGCAGGTTCATCGGAACCTGCCTGATTATGTAATCTGATAAGTTTTATCTTTTATTCCTTAAAAAATCCGGAATATTGATCTGAACTTCCTTATTCACAGTTGGACGATAAGGCTGTCCGCCTCCCTGGGAAGCACCCTGACCATTATTCTGGCCCGCATAATTTGGCTTCGTATAGTTTCCTGCGTTTCCTGCTCCATAGCTCTGGTTATTATAGCCGCTGTTATTATTAGGATAATTCTGATTGCTGTAAGCTGGATTGGAATAGTTTGGATTCCCGTAATTAGGATTATAATTCTGGTTATATCCAGGGGTTGCTGCAGTTGCGGCTGCCTCCTGATTCACGGCCTGGGTCTGAGGTGCTGCTTTCGGCTGTTTAAAGTTTGGATTGGAAAAATTCGTCATAACCTTGGATACCGGAGTCTCAGACTGCATGTCCAGCCCGGTGGCGATCACGGTAATGCTGGCTTCATCATGAGCATTCTCATCATACATTGCACCAAAGATGATATTGGCTTCATCTCCTGCCATCTCCTGAACGTAGCTGGCCGCTTCATTGGCCTCAACCAGGCTGATATCACCGGAAATGTTAATGATGACGTGAGTAGCACCCTCAATGGTAGTCTCAAGCAATGGACTGGAAACCGCCTGCTTCACAGCCTCCAAAGCCTTCTCATCACCTTTTGCCTTGCCGATACCGATATGGGCGATGCCCTTATCCGTCATGACTGTCTGAACATCGGCAAAGTCCAGGTTAATAAGTCCAGGTACATTAATCAGATCGGTAATTCCCTGTACGGCCTGCTGAAGG
This sequence comes from Lacrimispora sp. BS-2, assembly GCF_040207125.1. Classification (NCBI taxonomy): domain Bacteria; kingdom Bacillati; phylum Bacillota; class Clostridia; order Lachnospirales; family Lachnospiraceae; genus Lacrimispora; species Lacrimispora cavernae. Next base: position 943,637 of record NZ_CP157940.1, on the reverse strand, counting down.
ACTTCATCTGCCTTCTTTAATGCATCCGGCATGGTAGTACGTCTGTCCACGATTTCCAGAAGACGGTCATTAGGGATTACGATTAATGTATCTACGCTTTCTTTTAAACGCTCAATACCTGCAACGGCATTGCTCATACGGGTTCTTGCTTCAAAGCGGAAAGGCTTTGTTACAACACCCACAGTGAGAATTCCCATATCTTTTGCGATCTTAGCTACAACAGGAGCAGCTCCGGTACCGGTACCGCCTCCCATTCCGCAGGTAACGAATACCATATCCGCACCCTTCATGGTCTGAGCCAGCTCGTCCGCATTCTCCTCTGCCGCTTTTTCACCGATCTCCGGCTTGGCACCTGCACCAAGACCTTTGGTCAGTTTCTCTCCGATCTGCATGGCTGTAGGAGCCTTGCAAAACTGCAGGGCCTGCTTGTCCGTGTTGATTCCCAGAAATTCCACACCAGCTATATTCTCATCAATCATGCGGTTAACCGCATTATTTCCGGCACCGCCTACACCGATTACCAGAATTCTTGCGGCATTGTCCGCCTCATTTATCTTAATCTCTAACAAGATTATATCCTCCTTTAACCATAAACAGCTTACTCTATAAACCTAATTAATATAATATTTGATTTCGTCGAAAATATCAACCACTTTTTAAACAAAATTCCAAGCAAATTATGTAAATTCATTAATCTTTCACAAATCGATAGGATGTGACTGTTTCCGCCTCATCATACGTATCCAGATAAAGGGTTCCTGATAAACCTCCCAAAACAGGAAGCTGGTCCTTTAATTCAGAGATTTTTTCATCCATCTGGTTATTGCTTCCAAGGAAAACCCGGATATCTCCCATCACAAGTGTGGCATCTCCCCGGGAATCATACCGGATCTCGTCAACAAGAATTTCTTTTGTTGACAAAACGTCGGTCAGGTTCAGTATTTCACTAAAAATCTTTTCCTTTTCCACCGGCAGGGGCTGGTGAAGGGCTATATGCCCGAACTGCAGACCCGTAATCCACGGAACTCCCTCAAGCTTTCCGTTGGAGCTCTCCACAATGATTCCATCCTTGTCAAAATACATATAGCTGCCCATATAGGAAACATAGCCTACCACAGACTTCTCATAAACGATCACCTCAACTTTCACCGGGCTCTGGAATACGATTTTATAATCTTCCACAAAGGGGATCTGTTCATGCTTCTTAAAACGATCCTTGTAGAGACAAAAAACCGCATTCCGGTCCCATCCGTCCTTAAATAAAATATTAACGATTTGCTCCGATGTGTATTTTTTATTACCGGACACCGTAATATCCCTGATCTGCAGCGACAAAAAAATGACAATTCCAAGAAAGATCACGGCGGCTGCGATTCCAAATTTAATTTTTCTTCTGCTTCTTTTTAAATCTTTCATTCCATCCCTCTGATTGCTGCGCCCAGACTGCTCAAGTCACGGCAAATGTCTTCATATCCCCGTTCAATATGATGGCACTCATGAATCTCAGTCAAACCCTCACATGCAAGCCCCGCAACCACCAGGGCCGCGCCTCCCCGCAAGTCCGTAGCCGTAACCCGGTTTCCCTTCAGAGGATAAAGCCCATGTATGTCGGCCCGCTTTCCTTTTATTATAATATCAGCTCCAAGCTTATGCAACTCCTTTGCAGTCCCAAACCGGCCCTCAAAGATAGTTTCTTTTATCCTGCCCGTACCTTTTGACGATGCCATGACTGCCATTAACTGGGATTGGAGGTCCGTAGGAAATCCCGGATAGGGTTCCGTCATAACATCCACGCAGTCGGGACGGCCGATCATGGATACCTCAACCATGTTATCATACCGCTTCAGCGACCCGCCCATTTTTTCGGCAAGAGAGAAGGCAGACGTTAAATGACCTGGCTGGATTCCCTGTATTACAATATTCCCCTCAGCTGCCATGACAGCCATTAAATAAGTTCCTGCAACAATCCGGTCTCCTGCCACAGTAAATTCCGAATCACAAAGCTCCCTTACGCCTGTGACTGCCAGCCTGGAAGTACCGGTTCCATGTATTTTAGCCCCCATGTTGTTTAAAAATTCACATAGAGTGATGATCTCCGGCTCCTTAGCCGCCCCATGGATGACGGTCACCCCATGGGCGTATACGGCTGCCATCAGAGCATTTTCCGTAGCTCCCACGCTGGGGAAAGGAAAATAAATATCGGCGCCCATCAATCGATTTGCGGACGCCAAGAGCTTATCCCCCTCCTCCTCGATGCTTGCACCAAGTTTCCGAAAGGCAGACAAGTGCAGGTCAATGGGGCGCTCTCCTATGGAACACCCACCAGGAAAGCTGGTGACCGCATTGCCGGTTCTTCCAAGCAACGGACCAGAGAGCATGATAGAAGAACGCATGCTTTTTATATACTCCTCCGGTATTTCCGCTTGTGTCAAATCCCTCGCGTCAATTGTCAAAGAATGGCCGTCAAAGCTGCATATACAACCAATATGCTCAAGTATCCCCAGCATACAGAACACATCCTGTATCCTGGGGACATTATGAATCACTGTTGTACCTTTATGGAGAACCGCTGCTGCCATCATGGGCAGAACAGCATTTTTGGAACCCTGAATTTTTATCTCACCTTTTAAGGATCGTAACCCCTGGACCTGTATGACTGACAATCCGGTACCTCCCATGGCTTCTTATATACTATCCTATGTTAAAAGTGAGAGAATGTTTTCACATCCCATTATTTTTCCAGCTTTATCTGGTTAGAAACACTTAAGACTATGCCCATCTCCATCATCAGAAAAAGGACTGAGGTACCTCCATAGCTGATAAACGGAAGGGTAATACCGGTATTGGGTATGGTATTGGTTACAACTGCAATATTTAAGATAACCTGTATGGCAATATGTCCCATGACGCCTACAACCAGCAAAGCCCCAAATAAATCCGGCGCATTATCGGCAATGAGCATGAACCGGTAAATCATAAAGAGGAATATCAGGATCACGGAAACTGCTCCAAAAAGACCAAGTTCTTCACAGATAATGGAAAAAATCATATCGTTCTGTGCCTCCGGCACAAATCCCATCTTTTGTATGCTCTCTCCCAAGCCTCTGCCCACCAGGCCGCCGGAGCCTATGGCATAAAGGCCCTGAAGCACCTGATAGCCTCCGGTGGAGGGATAAGCCTCCGGCTCCAGCCATACCAGGATACGGCTCAGCTGGTAATCATGAAGGATATTAAGCTTTTCCAGTACAGTAGCCATCGGTCCGGCAAAAGCCAGCAGGCCTACACCTGCAAAACCGCAGGCAAAAAACGGCCATTTCTTTTTGCATGCCACAAACAGCATGACAAAAGCGATTCCAACGATAATGATTCCGGAACTTAGGTTATTTGCGGCCACGATTCCCGCTATGGGAAGAGTCGTCACAATCACCAGAAGTACGCCGTTTCTCGTATTAATATTCCTTCCCATCTGGACGATTAAAACCGCCAGCATGACAATAAGGGCAATTTTTACAAATTCCGTAGGCTGAAAAGAAAGGCTTCCCACTCCCAGCCATCTTCTCTTTCCGTTTACCTTACGCCCAAACAGGGATACGGCAATCATAAGAACATAAGAAAGAGCGTAAGCAAATACAGCGAACCTGGCATACCAATGGTAATCCAGTTTGGATATCACAATCATGATAACAAAGCCCGCCAGGGCTATCTTGGCCTGCCTCATCATGAAAAAAGCGGCGTCATCGAATTTAAGCTGGGCTGCGTAAGAGCTGGCGCTGTAAATCATGACCAAACCAAAAACAGACAGAAATATTACAGTAAACAAAAGACTGTAATCATAAAAACGGCGCGGTTTATTTTTTTTCCTCACTGGCCTTTTTTCTGCCATATCATTCCTCCTCGCCAACTGCTATTCATTCATATCATCCGCCATGCCATTCATAATTTGGCAAAAAAGCGCCGCCAAATTATTCATGACGGGCATTCGCCCTATAGAAACATATGTAAAATTTTTGCTTTGTGAGCAAGCTCCCACGCATAAATTTTACATATGTTTCTGCATGGCTCATTGCTTCTACAAACTTCGGACGCACTCCTTGAAGATTTCGCCGCGCTCTTCATAGCACTTAAACATCCCCCAGCTGGCACAGGCCGGTGACAGGAGTACATGATCGCCTCTGTTGGCATAAGAAGCGCAGACTTTTACCGCCTCCTGCATATCCTCCGCATACATCACGTTGGTAAAACCATGTCTGGCCGCACACTCGGCGATCTTTTCCCTGGTCTGCCCCAGAAGCACCATATACTTCACCTTGCCGTCAAAAGACTGGATCCACTCATCATACTGGGAATTCTTATCGTAGCCCCCTGCAATGAGCAGCGTAGGCCCTGGCATGGCTTTTATTGCCTGGATCGCTGCATCGGTATTGGTTCCCTTGGAATCATTGTAATATTTTACTCCGGCCTTTTCCGCAACAAATTCAATTCGATGCTCCACTGCCTTGAATTCCCGGATTACCTGACTGATGATCTCCATGGGCACTCCCATTTCAGCAGAGATAGCGGCTGCAGCCATGATGTTCTCATGGTTATGACGGCCCAGGAGCTGTATCTCGTGAATGTCTGCGATCTCTGTTCTCTCGCCCTCATGGTTTCGGATAATCCTGTCCCCATCCATGCAGTAGCCCTCTTCTAATATCTGGCAGCTGCTGAAATAGATCACCTTGGGTTTGATGGTTTTTCCAAACTCACGCAAAACAGGATCGTCATAATTTAATATACAAACATCCCGGGGACTCTGATTTGATGTGATGCTTTCTTTTACTTTTATGTAACATTCCATGGTTTTATGACGATCTAAGTGGTCCGGCGTTATGTTAAGAATCCCGCTCACATCCGGCCGGAAGTCTGTGATCGTCTCCAGCTGAAAGCTGCTGACCTCTGCAACCGTTACCGAATTATCAGTTGTCTTTGGTGCTTCCTCTGTATATGGAACTCCAATGTTGCCCACCACAAATACCTGTTCATAGAATGCCTTCATGATTTCCCCTGTAAGGGTTGTAGTGGTTGTCTTACCATTGGTTCCCGTAATTGCTGCCAGCTTTCCTCTGGCATGGTGGTAAGCCAGCTGAATCTCACTCCAGACCGGGATATCCGCTTCCTTAAGGACAGCCACAAAGGGGGCATCTAAGGAAATACCAGGGCTTATGATGCATAAGCTTACGCCTGTAAGGTCTTCCTTTTTAAGTTCCCCCAATAAAACTGAAATCCTTCCCTCATCAAACTGATGAAGCAGCTCATCCTTTTTAAGGGCAGCATTGCTGTCATAAAGAATTACTTCACCGCCCGTTTTAAGAATCAGCCTGGATGCGGCGATGCCGCTTTTTCCGCTGCCGGCAACTAATATTTTCTGATTCATATGGTTTCTCTCCTATAATCCAAGGTATGCAAGCATGCAAAGAACCGCAGTCACGATTGCAAACACAGCTACTACCCGTGTTTCCGACCAGCCGCTAAGCTCAAAGTGGTGGTGGATGGGGGCCATCTTAAAAAACCTCTTTCCGCCTGTTCTCTTAAAGTATGTCACCTGAATGATGACGGATAATACTTCCATCATATAAATAAAACCGATAATGGCAAGGAAGATCGGTATCTGCATCATAAAGGCGCTGGAAGCAACGAATCCTCCAAGCCCTAAGGAACCGGTGTCCCCCATAAATACTTTGGCAGGATAAACGTTAAACAGCAGAAATCCCAAAAGACTTCCCACAACAGCTCCGGTAATAGGACTGATGCCGGTATTTTCCCCGATAGAAACCACAGTCAGGAAGGTCGCCACCAGAATGGTCACGCTGGTGCAAAGGCCATCAAGGCCATCGGTAAAATTCACACCATTATCAGTCCCTATTACAAGAAAAAATACCGCCGGTACAAATAGTATTCCCAATTTCAGATACAGCCCTTTTTCAAAACCTCCGGTAAAGGGAATCAGCATTCCCGTTCCAACGTCCTTTGAATGCAGCAGATAATAGGCAAAGATGCCTGTAATGATTAACTGCCCTGCCATCTTTTGAACAGGCGTAAGCCCCTCTGACCGCTTCATCACGATCTTAATGTAATCATCAAGGAACCCAACGATACCAAATCCAACTGTCACAAAAAGCACAGGAATGATCTTCGGATATTCCCTCACATAGAACAGCGACGTAATGATAATGCTGGTCAATATGATAAGCCCTCCCATGGTGGGAGTACCCTGCTTTTTCAAATGGCTTTCAGGCCCTTCCTTGCGGACCTCCTGGCCAAATTTTAACCTGTGAAGAAATGGTATTACAATGGGACACAGCATGGCGCTGATGGCAAATGCTATGATGATTGCCAGAATCGTTTCGTTAATCATGTCACACCTCAATATTTTATGTATTTGTATTTCAAAAGTACACAGTAAGTAGTATACGTCTTTTTGCCTGAATAATCAACCATAGATTCGAAACGCAGAAACAGTTTTTTCCTCGGTTGGCTCTATTCCCAGGTATGGAAGAATATTCTTAAAAATGTCGGCAATCACCGGTGCTGCGATGGTTCCGCCGTAATAAATCCCCTGAGGTTCATCTATGGTAATGAGGGCAATCACCTGAGGATTATCCGCCGGCGCAAAGCCTATAAAGGATGAAATGTACTTTTTCAGACTTCTTGGAAGTTTTTCGGAGGTGGCTGTTTTTCCTCCCACCCGATAGCCGTCGACCTGCGCCCTTTTTCCGCTTCCCTCTGCCACAACCTGTTCCAGGATGTAGCGCATGGTTTCGCTGGTTTCCGGAGACAGGATCCCTTCTTTTACCGGATAGGTAAAGTTATGGACCGAAGCTCCGTCGGTGCTCACTGACTTCACTCCAAAATGGGGCGTGACCCGGTTTCCGCCATTTACTATGGCAGAAGCGGTTGTGATCAACTGCATGGGAGTAATCTGAAAGGACTGGCCAAAAGAAACGGTTGCCAGCTCCACAAGCCCCATATCGTCTTTTTTATGCATGATGGTGGACGCTTCACCTGGCAGGTCGATCCCGGTTTTTCCCTTTAAGCCAAACTGCTCAAAATATTTATAATAATTATCCACGCCAAGGCGCTGTCCTACGTCAATCAAAACAGGGTTGCAGGAATTCATCATGCCCTGGAGAAAGTTTTCCGAGCCATGGCCTCCCACTTTGTGACACCTGATTTTACGGTCCTCCACGACCCGGAAACCCGGACAGGAAAAATGATCTTCAAGCTTCACTACTCCGCATTCCAGCCCCGCGGCCGCGGTAACGATCTTAAAGGTGGAGCCTGGTTCATAGGTGTCGTTAATACAGGGATTTCTCCACATTTTGTTTAGCATATCCTGCTTTTCTTTGTCAGATGCGGGAACTCCGGCGTCTGCACTTAGTGTAAACGGATCATTTAAATTAAATTCAGGTGCATTGACCATTGCCATAATCTCCCCATTTTGAGGATTCATAACAATAATCGACACTCTTTTCGCGCCCTTTTTCTCCAGAACCTGATAAGCGGCCTGCTCGCAATACCGCTGGATATTAACATCCAGGCTGATATATAAATCCTGCCCTGCCACAGGCTCGATCCTGTCTTCCGCCGCATTTTCAATTTCGATTCCGGCTGCGTCGGACATGGTCAGGATTTTTCCGTTAAGGCCCTTTAAATATTGTTCGTATTTTACCTCCAGACCGATGATTCCCTGATTATCTCCGCCCGTAAAGCCAAGAACCGTGGAAGCAAGGGTGTCATAGGGATAATAACGCTTGTAATCCTCATCCACCTTTACGCCTTCCAGATGGTAGGACCGGATCAAATCTCCCATAGCCTTGTCTACATTGGTCTTAATAATTTCCCTTGAACTGTACTTTTCTACCTTTTTCCGAACTTCCTCCTCCGGAAGACCCAGCTCCTTAGAAAGAACTGCCACAACCTCATCCTTTTTTCTGACCTGGTTGTGTATGACCGATATGGTGCACACCGTCCGGTTGGTGGCGATGACAGTTCCATTGGCATCAATGATATTTCCCCTGGCGGCTTTTATGGTCCTTTCCCGTTCATGAAGGTCTAATGCCATGGCACTGTAATGTTCAGAACGAAAGATCATTAGAAAAATAAGCCGCCCCATAAGTCCTGTCATGGCAAGAAATAACAGGAAAAACAGGATGGCTATTTTTTCTCTGTGATGTGTCTTATTTGAACTCATGCACTGCTCCATCACCATTATTTCTACAGTATATGAATTTCAGGACTTTTTATGAGTTCTTTAAAAAAAGTTCCTTATTGGGCCGTGGTCTCTTCGCTCGGAAGTGCGGCCGGAAGATTGGAGCCGCCATCCCCTTCTTCCCTGTTGACATATTCTTCCGAAGGGTTTAAATACTCATCAGGAATCGGCTTTCCATCTTCCATGGTAGGGACCTGCCCTGTGGTTTCTTCTGTGCCTGTTTCTTCTGCCCCGGCTTCTTCCTGGGAAGAGTTTTCTGTTTCACTTGTTATGCCTTCCTGCTCAGGAAGCTTTGCCGTATCCTCCGGCGATGGTGAGTCCCCTGCATCTGTATCCGGGAACACATTTATATAAGGAAGAATCTCATTCATAATCTTCTGGAAAATCTGGCTGGCATAGGTACTGTGAGGCTGATCCTCCACATGAGGCTCATCAACCACAACGTAAACTAAAACCTGAGGATTGTCTGATGGAGCATAGCCGCAGAAGGATACCACGTAATTGGTCTTATCACGGGGGATCTTCTCCGCAGTACCGGTTTTCCCGGCAACCTTATATCCCTCCACCTTTGCTGCTCCTCCCGTTCCGCCCTGTGCATTAACGGTCTTAAACAACGCTTCATTGATGAATTTGGTGGTTGATTCCGATACCGTTTCCCTGACAAGGACCGGCTCTGCCTTTTTAATGACAGAACCCTGTTCGTTAAGGATCTGTCTCACTACATGGGGTTCATAATAGGAGCCTCCGTTGATCACGGAGCAATAGGCGGCAGCCATCTGGATCATGGTGGTGCTGAAGTTTTGTCCAAAGGCGTTGGTCACAAGATCCGTAGGCCCAGCCGTGTCCAGGGTGTAGACAAGAGTCTTGTTATCTGCTTCACCAGGCAGATCGATCCCGGTTTTGGAGCCGAAGCCGAAAATCTGCTGATACTTATAGAATTTTTCTTTTCCCATCTGCTGGGCAATCCGCATCATGACCACGTTGCAGGATTTCATCAGACCTTCCTCAGCAGTGATAAGGCCATGTCCATACCTGCTGACACAGTTGATCTTATGTCCTCCCACCTCAAGGAACTTATTGCACTCATAGGTTTCATTTCCGGTAATGGCCCCTTCTTCCAGGGCTGCGGATATGGTAAAGATCTTTTCTGTTGACCCCGGCTCAAATCCATCGCTTATGCAGAAATTACGCCAGGTCTGGTTCCATGCCACCTGGGTACCCAGGGACATGATCTCTTCGTTTGTATAGTGCTCTGAAACGTTTGCTTCCGTTAAAGGCTGGGCCTCCTTATTCTTTCTCTTGTAATCGTCCATGGCTTCCTTGATCCCAAGCTGGCGCAGCACATCATCGGTGTACTCCGGCCTTAAGGTTCTTGGATTGTTTAAATCAAATGCCTTGTCATTTGCCATGGCCAGGACCTCGCCGTTATTGGGATCCATAACGATTACGCCTACCCGTTTGCTTCCTGTATTCTGTTCCCACTCATTAATATATTTTTCAACGATCTTCTGTATGTTGACATCTATGGTGGAAACCACAGTGTTGCCGTTAGCAGCCGGTTTTATGACTCTTTCTAAATTGGAGTCGTCATTTAAATATCCGTATTCCCTTCCGTTGGTTCCCATAAGGGTCGTATTATAAAACTGCTCGATCCCTCCTGTCCCATCCATGCCGTCACCGTTGGCAAAGCCAATAACGTTGCAGCCCATGGAATTATAGGGATACACCCTTTTATACTCATCCTCAAACCAGATTCCCTTAATGGACTTCCCGCTTTTTTTCAGTGCAGCCGATTGCTCTGCCTTGTACTTTTCATACTTTTGTTTATCGTCATAAGCCAGCTGCTTTGCATAGCGCACATACTGCTTATCTTTTTTTTCCTGTATCAGATTCATGATTTCCGTCCGGTCATAGCCAAAGCATTCCACCAGGGCCGTTACTGTTGGTTCCAGATAGGAATCCTGATTCGACATGATCTGTTTGGGATCCAGGATCAAATTGTACACCTTTTGGCTGGTAGCCAGGTAGGTTCCGTTACGATCCATGATGTCCCCGCGCTTAAAAGGAATGGTGCGGCTGTCGTATTCCTGCTGGGACAGCACAATCTGGTTGTAATCTTCCTTTTTGTTTGTCATCAGATTATAAAGCGTCATAACTAATGCAAACAAAGCCAGCGTAATTACCAGAACAGTAATCGCCAGCTTTTCCTGCATATAACGGGGAAACACCTTACTCTTTTTACTCCTGTTTTTTTTAGTGCTTCGGGATATCCTCATTCTGTCTTACATACTCACTTTCCGTCTTATCATAGTGAAGGATCTGGTCCTTATTCGCATAGACCATACCAAGTTCCTCAGTAGCCACTTTATACACATGATCCAAATCGACGGAAGTATTGATGTTCATTTCCAATGCATCATTTTCAGTTTTCAAATGTTCCAGTTCTGCTTCTAAAAGCTCAACGCCATGAATGCTGGCGGTAATAGAGGATTGCAAATGCAGATAATTCACGCACAGGCAGAGGGTGCAGACTGCGGCAATGGTCAGCATGATCACATAAGGCAGATCCATCTGCAAGGCTTTTTCACGGTTTCTTCTGACTTGATGGTTTACTGATGGACGACGCTTTTCTTCTGGTGTACGGACCGGCACCGGCGCCGGCATGGCTTTACGGACAGTATTACCCTGTACGTAAGCAGAGCTCCCATAGGAACGCACATTCTTTCTTGCAGCCACTCTCTCTTCCTCCCTTGTCAAGCGGATATTCGCAATCCGCTCCACTACTTGGTCATAACCTCATAGCTGCTATCGCAGCTTATCAGAAGGGGCTTGCACCCCTTCTGATACAAGTAAGTCCTCACCCACCACTTATGCTTTTCCAGCATTGAAGCAGGGACTTACTGGATGAGGTTAAATTCGTTCAAATACCCGAAGTTTCGAACTCTTTGAACGTTTATTTTCTTCAATTTCTTCTTCCGATGGTACAATGGGTTTTCTTGTAATCACTTTGCCCTTGCTCTTTTTTCCGCAGACGCAGACCGGAAAATTGGTCGGACAAGTGCATGGATTCTCATTGATCTTAAATCTGGTTTTCACGATCCTGTCTTCCAGGGAATGAAAGGTGATAATAGACAGCCGTCCTCCCGGGTTTAACAGATCGATCATGGTATCAAGGGACTTCATTAAAACTTCCAGTTCCTTATTCAGTTCGATCCGTATGGCCTGGAATGTCCGCTTGGAAGGATGTCCCCCCACAGCCCTCACCTTTGCCGGAATCGCTCCTTTAATGATCTCCGTCAGTTCCCCTGTTGTCCCGATAGGCTTTATCTGCCTTTCCCTTACAATGTGCTTTGCAATATTCTTTGCAAACTTATCTTCTCCGTAATCTCTTATGATCCGGTATAAGTCAAATTCACTGTAGGTATTGATGATATCGGCTGCCGTCTGTTCATTCCTCTGATCCATACGCATGTCCAAAGGCGCATCATCTTCCCTGTAGGTAAATCCTCTTTCCGGCATGTCAAGCTGGTAAGAGGATACCCCCAGGTCCAGGTAAATTCCGTCCACTCTTTCAATTCCTAAATCCTTTAATACTGTCTGTATATTTTCGTAATTGCTTCTTACGACCGTCACCTTATCTTCATAAGCCTTCAGCCGTTCTGTGGCCGCCTGAATCGCAGCCTCATCCTGATCAATTCCGATTAATCTTCCGTAAGTTCCAAGGCGCCTGCACACTTCCAAAGCGTGTCCGCCTCCTCCCAGCGTTCCATCTACATAGATTCCGTCTGGTTTAACATTCAGGCTGTCAATGGTCTCATAAAGCAGCACTGACTTGTGTTCAAACATCATATACCAAGTCCTTCCATAGCTTCCGCGATTTCTTCCATATCTTCATAGGTATTGGCTGCTATCCATGCATCCTTGCTCCAGATTTCAATACGGCTTCCCACTCCTACAAGAACCGCATCCTTTTCAATTCCCGCATGTTCCCTTAATACTGCCGGAAGCAGGATTCTTCCCTGCTTATCCACTTCACAGGAGCTGGCTCCGGCCAGAAAGAATCTGGAAAACTTTCTGGCATTGGTGTTGGTCAGCGGCAGGCTTTTCAATTTATTTTCAAGGGCAGTCCATTCTTCATTATCATACACAAATAAACAGCCATCCAGACCCTTCGTCACAACGAATTCTTCTCCAAGCTGCTCTCTGAACTTCGACGGGACAATGAGGCGCCCCTTTGCATCGACTGTATGATTGTATTCACCCATGAACATACCAATCACCTGCTTGTACAGCGGTAGAGTTTTGGACCACTATCCCACCATTTTCTACCACTTTACACCACTTTCCTCCACTTATGGTTTAATTCTAGTACATTTACAGTGAAATAGCAAGAACAATTTCGAAGAATTTTAATTTGATTTGGCTTTCATGTAACTGCGGATGGCTGTTTTTTTCGGGATTTCCATATAATGGAAAAAAGGCATCCTCTGAGGCAGTGAGCGGTAACACACTGATCAGGGAATGCCTTTTTTTCACTATTAATTTTCTTTGCTGTATGCAACTCCCAGCTTAGCCGGTACATTAAAGTTTCTTCTTGAAACGGTCAGTATAATGGTCAGCAGATAGGGCATGGCAATGAATAATTCATTGGGGAAGTAGCTTCCTCCCCCCACTGACTGCATATAAATGGCGATGGCCTCCGTAAGTCCGAATACCACGGTTCCTGCAACAGCTCCTTTGGGATTCCAGTTGCCCAAAAAGCATATGGCAAATGCGATCCAGCCGCGGCCGCCAATGATATTTGTGGTGAACATTCCCAAATATCCTACGGAATAAAATGCACCTGCAATTCCTCCCATAACTCCTGCCAGCAGGACAGTAAAAAACCGTACCGCATTTACATTGATGCCGGCCACATCCACTGCCTCCGGATTTTCCCCGGTAGAACGGATGGTCAGGCCAAAGGAAGTCTTAAACAAAAGGAAATAGGCTGCCGGGATGAGCAGATATACCACATAAGTCAATATATTCTGCTGGAAAAACACCGGGCCCATAACAGGGATTTTACTGAGAAGGGGAATGGCTATCTCAGGCAATGGGCTGATTTTAAGGGGCGCGGTGGGGACTCCGAACAACACTCTCTGTAAATAGGTACAGATTCCGGCTGCCAACACATTAATGGCCGTGCCTGTTACAACCTGGTGCTGCTTCAGATAAATACAAACCACGCCATATACGGCTGCCGCAACAAGTCCTGAAAGGATGGCGGCAAGGATTCCGATAAATGCACTGCCGGTCAAATAGGTTCCCACAAATCCACCCCAGGCTCCCATAAGGAAGATCCCTTCGATGGCGGTAACCATCATGCCTGAACGCTCCGCTATGACTTCCGCAATGGAACCAAACAACAGGGGCGTACTCATCATCAGTGCACGTTTTAATAAGCTTATGATCATAACCTGTTTCACGCTCCTTTCTGAAGTCTGCGCTTCTCTCTCCTGTTTTCCAGATAATGCCGGAAGAAATAGGATATGATAACGAACAGCATGACGAATCCCTGCATCAGATCAACAATGCTTGCAGGAACATTGACTCCCGGCATACGCCCCATTAAATTTCCCATGACTCCCAGAGCGCCGAACAGAATGGAAGCAAATATAATTCCAATGGGATTGGCATTTGCCAGTATTGCAATACCCAGACCGGCGGAGCCGACCCCGCTGTTAAAGTCCTGGATCAGCATATGCTGAACACCGTTTACTTCCGTAAATCCGGCAGCGCCTGCCAGAGCGCCGCTGATAAAAAATGCGGTCACAAAGATTTTGTTTGAAGCAATTCCTGACATCCTGGCTGCAGAAGCATTGCTTCCCACTGCCCGGATCCTGTATCCCAGAGGTGTTTTATAAAGCAGAATCCAGATACCAACGGCAGACAGAACCGCCAGCACAAATCCGATATGCAGCCTGGTCCCTTTTACCATAACAGGAAGCCATGCCGCCCTTGTTAAAGCGTCTGTCTGGGGATACTCTCCCTTGGATTCTTTTAAAAATGTACGCAGCAGATAATTCATGACAGCCAGAGCAACATAGGTGGACATCATGCTGACCAGGAATTCATTGGCTTTATAGCGCGCCTTTAAAAATCCGATCAAAGCGCCCATAAGCCCTCCTGAAAGTGCCGCAGTCAGGCACACAAGAATCAAAAGGACTGCTGTGGGGACCTTTCCGTCAAGCCGCAGGGACAGGGCAATAGCGGCAATGGAGCCCATATAAAACTGGCCCTGGGCGCCGATATTAAACAGATTTGCTTTAAACGTAAACGCAAAGGCCAGTGCCGTAAATATAAGGGGTGTTGCCTTTAAGAACACTTCCCCCATGGTATATTTGTCCGTAAACATGGTATGGATGGAATATACAAATACTTCGACCGGGTTGATATGCAGCAGCAAAAGCATGAGGCCGCTTAAGAGCAGGCCGGCAATGATGGCAGCAGCATTTGTCACAATCATGTCCCTGATTTTTGTATTCATGCTTTACGCCTCCTTCTCCTCTTTGTAGCCGGCCATTAAAAGACCGATTCGTTCTGTATTAAGCTGGTCATGGTCATAAATTCCCATAAAGGAGCCCTTGTAAATAACGGCAATCCTATCGCAAAGCTGGAAAATCTCCGACAATTCCGTGGATACCAGAAGAATTCCCTTTCCATTCTTTCTCTCCGCCAGAATGTTATTATGAATGTTATTGATGGCCCCCAGATCCAGTCCCCTGGTGGGCTGGTCCATGATCAGCACTTTTCCTGCGTTTCCTACTTCCCTGGCAAGGATAACCTTCTGCTGATTTCCTCCGGATAATCCCTTGATCTGGGCATCAGGTCCCGGCGCCTTGATATCAAATTCACTGATGGCTTTTTGTGTGTCATTTTGAAGTTTCTTCTTATTTAAAAAGCCGTGGGTGATCCATTTTTTATCAAAGCTTGTTTTTAGCATCATATTTTCAGCCAGGGTCATCTCTCCCACCATGGCATCCCGGTAACGGTCTACCGGAACGTATCCGATTCCCAGGTCAATGCGTTCTCTTATAGAAGTTGAGGTAATATCCGTACCATTTAAAAGCACTTTTCCCGAGGTCACAGGCAGGGCGCCGCAGACCACCTCGCACAGCTCTTCCTGCCCGTTTCCGCTCACTCCTGCCACTCCAAAGACCTCACCTTCCATAATCTGAAATGACAGATTACTTAAAAGAGGTGGTTCTCCTTTGCGCTGCACGGTGACGGAGGACAGTTCCAGACAGACCTTTTTTTCTTTTTGCTCTTCTGTCTGCTCCCGCTTTGGGGGCACCATTTCTTTCCCCATCATCAGCCTGGTCAGCTCCACCTCATTGGTCTCCTTTGCAGAAAGGTCTCCTGTAAGCCTTCCATTTCGCATAACAATGATCCTGTCCGCCACCTCCATGACCTCTTTCATCTTGTGAGTGATAAAGATAACTGAATTTCCCCTGGATGTATATTCTTTTACAAACTCCATCAGCGTCTCAGCCTCCTGGGGCGTCAGCACTGCCGTAGGCTCATCCATGATCAGCAGGCTTGTCTTTAAATAGAGGGCCTTAAGAATTTCCACCTTCTGCTGCACTCCCACTGCAAGTTCCTCCACCTTTGCATCCACAGGAATTTGAAATCCGTACTGGGCCGACAGCTCTTCTGCTTCCTTTTTGCATTTTTCGTAATCAATGACTCCGCTCACATTGCCCAAAATAATATTTTCCGTAACCGTATGGGCGGATACCAGGGAAAAATGCTGCTGGATCATGGAAATTCCCAAAGCCATGGCGTCTTTCGGGGAGGTGATCCTTTGTTCCTTTCCATCCATCAGGATCTGCCCCTCATCTGCCCGGTAAAGGCCATAGAGGATCTTCATAACCGTGCTTTTTCCTGCCCCGTTTTCTCCCAATAGTGCCAGCACCTCTCCCCTGTTTACAGAAAAAGAAATATCCTTGTTTGCCACCACCCTGGCAAAATATTTTGATACATTCTTTAATTCAAAAAATGGTGTATTCACGAAGCTCCTCCTTTTCCTACTAAGAAAAACACGCTTTGCGGTTTTTTCTTAGTTGATGCGGCATTCGCCAAATGAATATGCAAGCATATTCGTCCGGCTCATTGCCCGCGCAAACGATGAGGGCCGCGCGGTTCAAACAATCCTGTTTTTCTCCTGCGTCAGCCCTCCGGTTATGTCCTACTTCTCAAACATTGCCTGTAAATCTACCTTGCCATCCTTGAAATCCTTAATTCCCTGGTCTACCGCATCCTTTACTTCCTGGGAAATATTATCGGTATATACCGGTACAAAGATATCTTCATTAATACCTGCTTCATGAACCATATTTCCGGAAAGCCTGCCATCCATATAAAGGCCCAGAGCCCAGATATAGAAATTCTTAAAATCGAAATTTACAGAAGCTACGACGGTATTGGGATCAATGGTAGTCTGGTCACTGGAAAAACCAATAAATTTAGCGCCTTTTGCCTTAGCTGCCTCAATGCTTCCAAGGCCTACTTCGTTGGCGTATACAAACATGGTATCAGCTCCGTTATCAATCATCTGCTCTGCCATCTGTTTGCCAAGGGCTACGTCGTTCCAGCTGTTGGCATAGGCTCTTGTAGCCTTTGCACCGGTAATTCCGCGGCTTTCTGCGATCTTAACTGAATTCTTTTCATACACATCCATTAAATGCTCCATGGGCTCATTGGGGAAGCCTCCGATGGTTGCGAAGTTTCCATTTTCTGTTACATTTCCTGCAAGAATGGACGCAATATAACTGGCTTCATATTCCTTGGGGAAAATCGGGGCCACATTGTCTCCGACACATTTGGAACCGTTTACCGCACAGAACGTGGTGTTCTTATAATTGGGGGCTACTGCTGCCACCGCTTCATCAAACTGGGAACCAGCCGCCATAATGAGGTCATAGCCCCGTTCCGCATATTCACGGAAGGTTGACTCATAATCAGATGCCTGCACGTTCTCTACGTATTCCATTTTAGTGCCCAGCTTTTCATTGCAGGCTGTTAAGCCGGCATAGTTTGTGGCATTCCAGCTCTGGTCATTGATGGGCCCCGGAAGGATGAGGACAATTTTATAATCTGCCGCGCTTTTCCCTCCTGACTGATTCTTTGTTTCCGCTGCGCCATCTGTTTTCCCGCCAGTACTGCAGCCGCTGAGTACGAGTGCTGCTGCCGTTACTGCCGCCATGAGCAATGCGCCAAATTTTTTCTTCATACTAAGTTCCTCCTTTTTTGCATACGTCCGCGATAATGTCTGACACTTATCCGTTACTTGTATTATTCACAGATGTTTGTGAATTGTTTATGATAATAGATTATCATTTTCTGGCTGGCATCGCAATTCTATCAGATTACTATTTATACCAAAATATTATGTTTTTTGTTATTATGACCAAATAAAATAAAGACAGGAGAGACTTTTTAGTCATTTTCCCGTCTTTTATCAAGCAGATATTCAAAATCCGCCTACCTGTTTGATTCGGTTAAAACTATATCAAATGGTTCTGCCGCCTGTTCCGGTACTCCAGCGGTGTGATCCCATATGCTTTTTTAAAAGCACTGCTAAAATATTTCGCCTCTTTGTAACCTACCATTTCAGCCACATCTGCCACCTTATATTCCACATGGTTTAAGTATGACTTTGCCTTTTGCATCCGGTATTCGGTTACGTATTCCATAAGGTTTTTTCCTGTATGACGCTTAAAAAGCTCACACAGGTAATTGGGGGAGAGGTGAAGCTCCCCTGCCATATCTTTTAATGTAATTCTGCCTCCATAGTGAACCGCAATATACTGGATAGCTTTTAAAACCAATAAATTTCCAACCTCATTTTCCCCCTCCTGCCGGCTGCCCTGCTCTTCTTCTTTTTCAGAAGTTTCCGGAAAAAGCTCCCGTTCCACTTCTCTTAACACAGAAAGAAGCTCCCTCGGGTCCGTGGGTTTTAACAAATACCTGGTCACTCCCAGTTCAATGGCTTTCTGGGCATAGGAAAAATTGCTGTACCCGCTTAAAATGATGATGCGGATATTTAAATTTCTTTCCCGGATCTGGCGGATCAGCTCAAGACCTGATACTTCCGGCATTTTTATATCCGTAATGATCACGTCGGCTTCCAATTCATACAGGGCCTTAAGAGCCGTCCGGACGTCTTCAAATACCCCTGTCACCTGAAAGCTTTCCTGGGCATCCAGCAGCTTAAAAAGCCCTTTTCTGATTTTAGGTTCGTCATCCACGATGATCAGCTTCATGTCTATCGCTTTCTCCTTTCTTTCTTCCGGCTTCCGCCAGAGTTTCATGGTCTTTGGGAATGCGCAGGCTTACAATGGTTCCTTTTCCATAGGTGCTTTCTATGGAAACCCCGTAGGATTCTCCGTAATGGAGCCGGATACGCCGGTCCACATTCCTGACCCCGATTCCGGTATGCCCTTCCTTTTCTATATCAGGAACTTTATCTGTCAGGTGGTCAAGCTGTTCAGAGGTCATGCCGATTCCATTATCTTCAACCGAAATAAGCATTTCATCTCCAAAATCCTTTATGATAATGCGGATATTCCCTTTCCGGTTCCTCGGCTCAATTCCATGGGTGATGGCATTTTCCACAATGGGCTGCAAAATAAGCTTTGGAACCTGCTCAGCCGCCAGAGTTTCCTCTGCTTCCACAGAATATTCCAGCCGCTCTTCCAGACGGTTCTTTTGAATTTTTAAATAACAAAGCACATATCCGATTTCCTTTTCAAGAGGCACAAAGGCATTTTCATCTTCTATGCTGTAGCGCATAAGGCCTGCCAGGGAAAGGATGATATCGCTGATATCATATTCCCCCCTGTCAATGAGCATCCAGTTGATGGAATCCAGGGTGTTATAAAGAAAATGAGGATTGATCTGTGCCTGAAGCGCCTGTACCTCCGCATTCTTCTGGGCGATTTTCTCCTGATAAACCTGCCTGATCAGGGTGTTGATCTCTTCCAACATGTAATTAAAGGATTCTGTCAGTTCCCCGATTTCATCCTTTCTCTTATTTGGAACCCGGACGGCAAAATCTCCTTTCTGTACCTGTCCCATTGCTTTTGAAAGACGCTTGATCGGACTTGCCATGGTATAAACCAGAAGAACGATGACCCCGGCAATACCAAAGGTACTCACAACTCCTACCAGCCAAATGGCTTTATATAAATCCCCTGCCTGGGGAAACAGCCCTTCAAAGGGTATGGCTGAATAGGATCTCCAGCCCGTGATCCCGTTATATTGCCCGCAGACATAATATTCCTTACCGTTCCACATCAGCGTGGAGCGCCGGATCCCCCGCTCAAACCGGTCATTAATTTCTTCCTGCCACCCATTGTTTATCTTGGGATTGCTGCAGATCACCTGTCCTTTCTGGTCTAAGATAAATAAGTACTGGTACTGAAACAGCCCCTGATTTCCTAAAAGCAGATTGCTGAACATGTCCGGATCCAACTCAATCACCATGATCCCCAGATTCTTTCCTTCCTCTCTGTCCCGAATGGCCCTGACCACGGTAACTGCCTGACGTTTTTCCCCTGGATCAGAAAAAAGCTTTGGCATAATGCCTGTCCAGACAGCCTTATTATTCCTGACGCCCACCGCATCATCATAGCTTTTGAATATTTCTCCCGAAATATCCTCAGAGCTGCCCCCATTGGTATCGACCGTTGTATACATCACCCGGGAGGCATTGATGATGGAAATATCCATTTGTTCCCCAACCGATTTGATGAGGCTTCTGCAGTAATCATCAAGATAAGTGCGGCTGACCCCTTTATCCCCATCATCCCAGCCGGGGGTGCATGCATCACGGACAAGCTGGCTGGCAACCGCATTGTCAAGGATCTCCATGATATAGCGGACCTTAACATTGATATTGATATCAATGCGGTTAATGGTATCCGACATTTCCTGCTTTTTATTCTTAACAACAATGGCCTTGCTATGGGAAAAGGAGAGACTCCCTATAATAGCCCCTTCGATCATGGCTGTTATGATAAACACCAGAGTCAATTTCATTCGGAACGACAAATGCTTCATTTCCCCACCTCCGGTCACATGTTACTGTCTTTGTAACAGTTTTCGACAATTCCTAGATAAATATTACATCCCTCTGTGAATTGTGTCAAATTGCTTTTGCTGTAATCATGTATTACACTTCTTTTACATCCATAGTGTTTTAATTATGATAATATCGTCAAAAAGGGACAAAAAAACACGGAAAGAGCTCCATCTCCTTCCGTGTTTATCTTAAACTTGCATAAAACGCATCACAGGCTTACGGTATCAATAGCCTGCGGCAATATATTGTTCAATCAATTTATCCAGTTCTACACTTCTGTGATAAATAATATCTTCTTCATCATGCTCAATGCTTTTATTTAATCTTTCCCTTGCTTCTTCAATATCATGTATTAACTCTTCTTTTGACATCATCATTTTATTACTTCTCCTTTGCTCTTTTTTCGTATCTGTCTGTGTTTGCAGAAGAGCACAAGAGTAGATATCACTACCAAAATTAATGACAGTGCCTGAGACACCGGAATGCCAGTACTAAAGAATATTAGCTGGTCCGTGCGAAGTCCTTCAATCCACACTCGTCCCAAACCATAGCCAAGCAGGTAAATAAAAAGCATCTCCCCATCAAATCTCTTACGTTTTCTGTACCAAAGCATAAATGCCAGTACAAAGAGATTCCAGACTGACTCATAAAGGAAGGTAGGATGCACCTGTATATACTCCACTCCGTCTCTTACGATCAAATGGTTCAAAAGCTCTCTTGATATCATATTCTCGTTAACCAGCGCTCTTCTGATTCTCATAGCAAACAGGCTGTCGGTATATCCGCCAAACGCCTCGCAATTAAAGAAGTTTCCCCATCTTCCTATAATTTGCCCGGTTATCAATCCAAGGCATCCAGTGTCGGCCAAGGAAAAGAAGGAAAGTTTCTTCACCCTGGCATAAACAGTTAGAGTTATGACAGCCCCTATGACACCTCCATAGATGGCCAGCCCTCCTGCCCTGAGATTTAAAATTTGAAGCAGATCATCTTTATAATTGTCCCAATCAAATATTACATAATAGATTCGGGCTCCCATAATAGAAATTATGATTGCATACAGAACAAAATCCAGATAAATATCCGGGTCCTGCCCTCTGCGTTTTGCATCCCTTGTTGCAACCCAGAGACCTGCCAATATTCCAATCCCTATGATAATCCCGTAAAATGCAATGCGGAATCCAAATATTGAGATACTGTTTTGCAAATGGTCGATTGTAATACCCAAATGAACAAAACTAATATCTGCCGTATTTGCCATTCGTCTTCTCCTTTCGATGTTTTCTTTATTTTACCCCGTGAAAACACAAAAATCAAACATATTCGCCCGACATATTCAACTATAATTCGACAAAGCTTTGATTCTTGCGTTTTTCTCTTTTATTTTTGCGGATAATATGCTATTCTATATTAGTTGCAGATAAAAATCAACCATGAATATAAACAATATTAGGAAGGTAATTGCTATGAAATTAGGTATTGTCGGATTGCCAAACGTAGGGAAAAGCACCCTGTTCAATTCTCTTACAAAGGCTGGTGCGGAATCTGCGAACTATCCTTTTTGTACCATTGATCCCAATGTAGGAGTTGTTCCCGTTCCGGATGCGCGCTTAGGCCAGCTGGCCGCCCTTTATGATTCCGCAAAAATCACCCCTGCCGTAATAGAATTTGTCGATATTGCAGGACTTGTAAAAGGAGCTTCCAAGGGGGAGGGCCTGGGCAACCAGTTTCTTTCCAACATCCGTGAAGTGGATGCCATCGTACACGTTGTCCGCTGCTTTGAGGATACCAATGTAATCCATGTGGATGGAAGCGTGGATCCGCTGCGTGATATTGAAACCATAGATTTGGAACTGATCTTTTCCGATTTGGAAATCTTAGACCGCCGTATCTCCAAGTCCACCAAGGGCGCCATGAATGATAAGTCTCTTGCAAAGGAGCTGGTAATTTTAAAGAGGATCAAAGCTCACTTAGAGGATGGAAATCTGGCTAGAAGTATGGAAATTGAGGATGAGGATGAAAGAGAATTTATTTCCACCCTTAATCTTCTCACCTTTAAGCCTGTGATCTTCGCTGCCAATGTCTGCGAGGACGATTTGGCGGATGACGGAGCTTCCAATGATTATGTGGGAAAGGTACGTAGATTCGCAGAAGAAAACAACAGTGAAGTTTTTGTGATCTGTGCGCAGATCGAACAGGAAATCGCAGAACTGGAAGAAGACGAAAAAAAGATGTTCTTAGAGGATCTGGGGCTTACAGAATCCGGTCTGGAAAAACTGATCGCAGCCAGCTATCATTTACTGGGGCTCATCAGCTACTTAACTGCCGGTCCTACAGAAACAAGAGCATGGACCATTAAGGAAGGAACCAAGGCACCACAGGCGGCCGGTAAGATCCATTCCGATTTTGAGCGGGGCTTTATCCGCGCAGAGGTTGTAAATTACCAGGATCTTCTGGATTGCAAAAGCTACAATGCGGCTAAGGAAAAAGGCCTGGTTCGCCTGGAAGGCAAGGAATACGTAGTAAAGGATGGCGATGTTGTCCTGTTCCGCTTTAATGTATAGAAATGTATTTAACCGAATCAAGTAAGGGTCGCGGAGGGTCCACCTGGTGATACGGGGCGCGCTGTGACCCATTGGTCATTGCGAATATCCGCTTGACTCGCGGCCGCTTATTGAAAGGCCGGAACATACTGGTCAGCGCCAGAAGGCGCTGGCCTTCTTTTATGTCTTTTCCCCTTATCCGTTAATCCACGGGCATTGTGACTGATAAATTGTGTCAATAAGGAGATTGATCTTGTAAACCCCTTTTCTTATGCTATAATATGACGTGGCCATGCAAAAAGGCTTTTTGCAGCCAAGGCAAAAGTTAAAAAAGAAAAGGGAGCATTCACCAATGAAAACATTTATTAACGCGATTATAGCCGGAATTGCCATCAGTATAGGCGGAGTGATTTATTTAACTCTTGAGAATCATATAGCCGGATCTTTTTTATTTTCGATCGGATTATTTACCATATATACCTTTGGATTTAATCTGTATACAGGAAAGGTATGTTATATTGTTAACGAAAAACTCTCTTATTTAAAAACAATACTTATTGTATACATAGGGAATTTTGCAGGAACGGTGGGAACCGGGATTATATTCAGACATACCAAACTGGTAAGGCTGGCAGATCATACAAGTGAACTTGTGAATATGAAACTCTCAGATACTCTGTTCAGTACTTTTATCATGGCTGTTATGTGCGGTATTATGATGTGTATTGCAGTTATTGGCTATCAAACCGTTAAAGACGGTATTGGAAAATATTTATCTTTGATCATGCCGATCATGGTATTTATTCTTTCCGGTTATGAACACAGCATAGCAGATATGTTTTATTTTACCGTGGGAAATGCCTGGAATGAAAAAGCACTCCTGTATATCCTGGTTATTTCTGCAGGAAATTTAGCAGGGGGAAGCCTCATTCCTTTAGCAAAAAAATATCTTAGCGAAGAAGCTTCCCTCCACCATTAGAAAATTCCTGTAAATTTCCCGGTTACTTATTACATCAATCAGTGTTTTATAATGTACGCCTTAGTTATTTGGGGTTCCTGATTTAAAGCAATCTGGCTATGATATATACGATAAGAACCGATATAAAAAGAGCTGTTTTGATTCTGAAGCTGGTAACGTAATTCCGGTAACACCTTTCAAAAAGTTTTTTACTCATATTTTTCTCATTCCCTCCCCATTTTCAGTAGAAAACATTTGATACCATCTACCAATACTATAATAAGGAACGCTATTTTTTTATAGGTTATAATTATCGTTAATGATACACTATTTTTTCGTTATATGAAATCTAAATGTAATTTTTTCTGATGGAATACCTGGATCCATGAAGAAATAATTACTAGGCAATGATACACCAGCGGTTTGATCTGCAGGGGATTCTGCTTAATAAGACCGCTTCAAAGTCTTTGTAGACGCCAAAAGCCGGTATAAGATGTACCATTAGTTTCCATGGGTGAGATCGTCTTTCGGTCGTCACCCTTTGTTTTCATTATGCAGCAGATTCCAGTATGTCAAAAAGGGCTGCCGGAAGACAGCCCAGAAAGTTTAATATCATGATGATTTTGTCCATAATAAATTCTATTTACGGTTTCATCTTACTAAAAAATCTGCCGACTCATTAATTGCATTTTTTTATCAAAAATGATATAGCCATATGTTCTCATATGATTTTCCATCACGTGATAGGGATAATCAATTTCTCAGCCTCAGGTTTTTCCAATGCATCAATGGGTGTGATTCCTGCAAAATCAGAAGGTATATCCAACAATGTGGAAATGCTGCCGCCAAGCCGCCTGATATACCATTTGTCCTTGTATTGTACTGCATCAAAACAGAAACAATACTTATTCCCCTCTAATTCAAAGATGGCAACGCCGCTTTCCACGTTGTCTGCACCGCAAATCTTTATCTGCTGGGCTGTGATATCCAGTCTGCCATCGGAACCATATGTCTCTGAGAGTTCCTCAGGGGGAATATACCCCAGGATTTTCATGGAACTCAAATCCAATTGATTCAACAGTTCTTTTAGTTTTGAAGAAATATTTTCATCAGAAATATCTTCATCTTCCAATAAAGTGGAATTTTTGAAATACCCTTCATTTGTAATACAAACAGCAGCATATTGCTTTACCGTATCCCGTATAATTTCTTCTTTTCTGCTTTGGATATTAAAGCCTCTTGAAAAATCATTTACAGCAGGAAGATTGAATTCCTGATGCATAAAGACATATGCATGGACATTTTCTAAGCTTGCCTGTAAATCATAATGATCCACATAGCTTTCTATGGAGAACGCACTTAGCATCTTGTCTAATTCATGAGCCTTAAAGCCTTCCAGATAGGCTTTTGCAGCTAATTGAGGGGAATCAAATCCTTCTGATTCAAAAATGATTTCCGTAGATTCCTCTGCAACAGGTACTTCTGTTCCGGACTGGAACAGGTCCTTTGAAGAATCGGTTATCAATTTCTTAAATACCTGCCCGCGTTCTTTGTCCAGCAGCGCAGTTCCTGCTGCCTCCCTATCTACATCTGCCATATTGGCTAAAAGCCCACCCAGTTCCAGATTATACCATTGGTTATCGATTTCTATTACCTCAAAGAAAAGAACGTACTTATTTTTTCCCAGTCCAATAAGGGCTGCACAGCTTTCTATATTGTCACCGCCAAATTTTTCCGCCCGCTTGACCATATTTTTTTTATTTGTCTCCGAATTATATATATCCGGGTACATTTCTGAAGGCATAAATCCCAGCAATTTCATGCTTTCTAAATCCACTGCCTTTATCTGCCCCGTCAGCTTCTTCATAAACTGTTTTGCGTCCCCTTCTTCTTTTAATTGTATGGAACTATCCGGGTTCAGCTCCAACTGGCAGAGGACTGTGTATTGGCGCAGGATGTCATCTAAATACATTTCTTCCGCAAAGGTATCTGCCATGCGTTTAAAATCACTGGACTTAAGCCCCTCCAGGTAAGCTTTAACTGCGTTCTGCGGGGAATCAAAACCGACCGGCTCCGCTGCCTGACCTGCCTTTGGAGTTTCTGGCGTCTCAGGTAATTCTGACTGTATTCCAGATACTTCCTGATGTTCTGTCTGGGGTTTAGATGTTTCCTGGGAGGAGCAGGCGGAAATACATGACAGCATCATAAAGGCTGCTATTATTGCCAAAATACGTTTACATTTTTGTGTTTTTTTCATTTCTTCACTCGGCCTTTCCTAAATATTTTATATTCATTCTTAAAAATCCATTTGGAAATATTGCTTGTTTCAAATCATATCTACTTGTCCATAGACCTTAGTACCAGATCCACCACTATCCACCTCCTTAGCCGCAGGTTTATTCTCCCTACTCTGGTTATTCCCCGCTCCAGCAACCGCACTATAATACAGTAGCGTTCCATATGCAAAATTAGTCACCCCTTCTGCTGCTACGCTCAAAAACAGCTTGGTTTCTTCCTGCCATCTATAGAATGATTTGGTTTCTATCCTCTCCGCTGTTTCTTTGCAATCCTTCTTTAACAGCCTTATCATTTCTGCATTTATTACATGCGCCTCCCAACCCGAGGCTGTATCCATTCCATTTACTTGCATGCCTAAAAGTCTTGCAGCTGCACAGTTGGAGAATCAAGTTCTTCATTCAAAAGTCAAAAAGGTCGCTTGCCTCCTCCTTATTTCCTTACAATATACTACATTTTTCGACCCATTTCCCCACCATGTAATTATTAACGGTTTATATGTAATTTTACGAAGGCAGCTTTTTCAAGAACGGTCGCAGTGAAATGAAACCTGATTTATTAATCCGAATTTTCCAGTATAAGTTTAGCGCCTTTCATGGCAGCCAATGCCACCCAAAATATCAACCGCCATGTTTTCATGCCTGCCGTTGGACAGACATTCTTAATACGTAATTATTCGAAAGGAGCAATTACGTATTAACCAAAAAAGAGGCCTTTGCCTATAGCTGATCCCTCAGCTATTATGCAAAAGCCTCATTATACTCTATTGGTCTATCCCCTCCAGCTATGCCAGATTGGAATACCCCATTAAACTGATGTCTACTTCCTTTGCCACTTCCCGGCCTTCTCTGATCGCCCAAACTACCAGGGATTGTCCCCGGCGCATATCTCCGGCTGCAAACACCTTATCCACGTTTGTCTTATATTTCCCGTTTTCAGTCTCCACATTGCTTCTGCCGTTTAATTTCACGCCAAAAGCGTCAGCAACATAAGTCTGGGCCCCCAGAAACCCTGCCGCGATTAAAACAATATCGGCTGGAACTTCTTTTTCACTGCCGGCCACTGGTTCCATGTTCATGCGGCCGGTCTTTTCATCCTTTTTAGGCTCCAGCCCCATGAGCACTGCTTTCACTACCTTGCCGGACTTATCCTTGACGAACTCCTTTACCGTAGTCTGATATACCCTGGGATCCTTGCCAAATACAGCAATGGACTCTTCCTGGCCGTAATCGGTTTTCAATACCTTCGGCCATTCAGGCCAGCTATTGTCAGCAGTTCTCTTTTCAGGGAGCCTTGGCATCATCTCAAGCTGGGTGACAGAAGCGCAGCCTTGGCGTATGGCCGTTCCCACGCAGTCGTTTCCTGTGTCGCCGCCGCCAATAACGATGACATGCCTGCCTTTTGTGGAAATATGGTTATTATCCTGTAAGTTTGAATTCAGCAGACTTTTTGTAGTGGATTTTAAGAAATCCACTGCAAAATAAATTCCCTCGGCATCTCTTCCCGGGACCTTTAAATCTCTTGGATTAGAGGCACCGCAGGCCAGAATGATGCGGTCATATTCCTTTAACAGATCTTTGGCCTTCTGGTTTTTTCCTATGTCAGCACCTGTCAGGAACGTCACTCCTTCCTGCTTCATAATCTCCACTTTCCGGTCTATGACATGCTTTTCCAGCTTCATATTTGGAATTCCATACATGAGAAGGCCGCCTATACGGTCTTCTCTTTCCAATACGGTGACGCTGTGCCCCCGCTTGTTCAACTGGTCCGCTGCAGACAAACCTGCAGGGCCGGAACCGATGACCGCTACCTTTTTACCGGTGCGGATCTTCGGCGGTACGGGGCCTGCTATGCCGCTTTCATAAGCGCGTTCAATGATTGCACGTTCATTTTCTTTAATGCTCACCGGATCTCCGTTTAATCCGCAGGTGCATGCGGCTTCACAGGGAGCCGGGCACACCCTGGCGGTGAATTCCGGAAAGCTGTTAGTTTTTTTTAGCCTGTTATAGGCCTGCTGCCATGTGCCCGTGTATACAAGCTCATTCCATTCCGGGATCAGGTTATTTAAGGGGCAGCCGGAAACCATGCCCTTTAAGATCACGCCGGACTGGCAGAAGGGGACGCCGCAATCCATGCAGCGCGCACCCTGACACTTTTGTTCTTTTTCGGAAAGAGGCAGGTGAAACTCGTTATAATTCTTGATACGAGCCTTGGGATCTGCCGTTTTTCCTGTTTTTCTGCTATATTCCAAAAATCCTGTTGGTTTTCCCATTTCTGCTCCTCCTTACTTCTTTGTGTTGGCATAAAATGCTTCAATCTGTGCCTGTTCGCTGCTTAACCCTTTTTCCTCCATCTGAACGATGGTATTCAGCATGCGTCTGTAATCATGAGGCATGATTTTCTTAAACTTAGGAAGATACTCTCCAAAGTTATCAAGGATCTCTTTTCCTTTTGCGGAATTGGTATAAGCCACATGCTCCTTGATCATATCTTTTAATTCAAGAACATCGTATTTATTGGAAACCTCTTCAAAAGAAACCATTTCCTTATTAAGCCTCTTATATAAATCTCTTTTTTCATCCAGCACATAAGCGATGCCGCCGCTCATTCCTGCCGCAAAATTTTTGCCGGTAGGCCCCAGTACCACCACGCGTCCGCCTGTCATATATTCGCAGCCATGGTCTCCTACGCCTTCCACAACAGCAGTTGCACCAGAGTTCCGGACACAGAACCGTTCGCCTGCAATCCCGCAGATAAATGCCTTTCCGCTGGTAGCGCCGTATAAGGCCACGTTTCCGATCACAATGTTATCTTCAGCCTTAAACTTCACGCCCTGAGGGGGATAAACCACCAGCTTGCCGCCGGAAAGTCCCTTTCCGAAATAATCGTTGCTGTCGCCCACCAGTTCCAGGGTAAGGCCCCTGGGAATAAATGCTCCAAAGCTCTGGCCGCCGCTGCCCGTACAATTAATGGTAAAGGTATCCTCAGCCAATCCATTCGGATACAGCCTGGTTATTTCCGAACCAAATATGGTACCCAGTGCCCGGTCCGTATTGGAGACATCGATATGAAGGCTCTTTTTCTGGCCCGCCCGGAGAGCTTCCTTTAATTTTTTAAGGAGGATCTTTTCATCCATGGTCTTTTCCAGCTCAAAATCGTAAACCTGCTTTTGACCATAGCCAGCAAGCTTCTGACCTGTATATGAATTTCCAAGTATAGCGGAAAAATCAACCTTTCCGGCTCTTTCAGAAGGAATATTATCCTTTTTCTTTAACAGATCAGTCCTGCCCACCAGCTCATCCACACTGCGAATACCAAGCTTTGCCATATATTCCCGTAATTCTTTGGCAATAAAATACATGAAGTTAATCACATACTCCGGCTTTCCTTTAAAGCGCTTCCGCAGCTCCGGATTCTGGGTAGCAATTCCCACCGGACATGTATCCAGATTACAGACCCTCATCATGACGCAGCCCATGGTCACAAGCGGAGCTGTGGCAAAGCCAAATTCTTCCGCTCCCAGGGCACAGGCAATTGCAACATCCCGTCCCGTCATCAGCTTACCGTCTGTCTCCAGAATCACCTTATCTCTCAGCCCATTCATGATCAGGGTCTGATGGGCCTCTGCCACACCAAGCTCCCAGGGAAGACCTGCATTATAAATGGAATTTCTGGGAGCCGCACCGGTCCCACCGTCAAAGGATGAAATGAGGATTACCTGGGCGCCGGCCTTTGCAACACCTGCTGCTACCGTGCCAACGCCTGCCTCAGAAACCAGTTTAACAGAAATTCTGGCATCGGTATTGGAATTTTTCAAATCATAAATCAACTGGGCCAGGTCCTCAATGGAATAAATATCATGGTGAGGTGGCGGGGAAATAAGACCTACTCCGGTGGTTGAATGCCTGGTTTTTGCAACCCATGGATATACCTTATTCCCTGGAAGCTGGCCTCCTTCTCCCGGCTTAGCACCCTGGGCCATTTTAATCTGGATTTCCCTGGCGCTGACCAGATACCTTGAGGTCACTCCAAAACGCCCGGAAGCTACCTGCTTGATGGCTGAACAGCGGTTTACACCGTCTGCCCCTACGGTCAGACGCTCCAGGCTTTCACCGCCCTCGCCGCTGTTGGATTTGCCCCGAATCCGGTTCATGGCAATCGCCAGGGTTTCATGAGCCTCCTGGGAAATGGAGCCGTAGGACATGGCTCCCGTTTTGAACCGTTTCACAATGGATTCTTCACTTTCCACTTCTTCAACAGGAATTTCCTTTGATTTGGAATAATCAAAATCCAAAAGGCTTCGTAAATTAACTGTCTGCCCTTCTTCCGTCAAGGTATGGGTATATTCTTTGAAAACCTCATAGCTTCCTGTTCTTGCCGCTTCCTGCAGAAGGTGAATGGTAAGAGGATTGTATAAATGTTCCTCCTGCCCTGCCCTCTCTTTATGGCTTCCTACGCTGTCCAGGGTCAGATCCACGTCAAGACCAAGGGGATCAAAAGCGGCTGAGTGAAGGACATCCACATCATTTGCAATGTCATCCAGGGTAATTCCACCCACTCTGCTCACTGTATCCGTGAAGTATTTATCAATCACGTTCTTTGAAATGCCGATTGCCTCAAAAATCTGGGCTCCCTGGTAGGATTGTATGGTGGAAATTCCCATTTTGGAAGCGATCTTTACAATGCCGTGAAGAACTGCTGCATTATAATCCTCCACCGCTGCGTAATAATCCTTGTCCAACATGCCGTTTTCAATAAGAGAACGGATGGATTCCTGGGCTAGGTAGGGGTTGATGGCACAAGCTCCATATCCCAGCAGGGTCGCAAAGTGGTGTACCTCTCTTGGCTCTCCGCTTTCCAGTATAAGCGCTACGGAAGTCCTCTTCTTTGTCTTGACCAGATGCTGCTGAAGGGCAGATACGGCAAGCAAGGATGGGATGGGCAAATGGTTTTCGTCAATATCCCTGTCAGACAGGATGATGATATTCGCCCCATCCCTATGGGCCCGGTCTGCTTCCAGAAACAGCCTGTCAATTGCTTTTTCCAGGGAAGTATTTTTATAGTAGGTAATGGGAATCACTTCAACCTTAAAGCCAGGCTTTTTCATGTTTTTAATTTTCAACAGGTCCGTACAGGTAAGGATGGGATTATTGACTTTTAATATCTTACAGTTTTCTGCTGTCTCTTCCAGGATGTTCCCTTCCTCGCCCACATAAACCGTGGTAGAGGTAACGATTTCTTCACGAATGGAGTCAATGGGCGGGTTGGTGACCTGGGCAAAAAGCTGTTTAAAATAGTTGAAAAGAGGCTGGTGTTTTTTGCTCAGTACTGCCAGAGGACTGTCTGCCCCCATGGCGGAAACTGCTTCCGAACCGTTTAAAGCCATGGGAAGAATCATGGTCTTATATTCCTCATAGGTATAACCATATGTCTTTTGAAGCTTTGCCCTTTCCTCTCTGCTCATGGCAGGAACCCCTTTATTGGGAATGGAAAGCTCTCTCAGTTCAATCAGATTGGAATCTAACCATTCCCCATAAGGCTGGCGGGCCGCATAATATTCTTTCAGTTCTTCATCGCTGACCAGACAGCCTTTAACTGTATCAATGAGGAGCATCTTTCCTGGACGAAGACGTTCTTTTCTCACCACATGGCTCTGTTCAATATCAATGGCACCCACCTCAGAAGCCAGGATCATCTGGTCATCATCGGTAATGTAGTATCTGGATGGACGAAGGCCATTGCGGTCCAGGACGGCTCCAACCAGGTCGCCGTCACTGAACACGATAGAAGCCGGGCCATCCCAGGGTTCCATCATGGTCGCATAGTAACGGTAAAAGTCCTTAATTTCCTGAGGCATGGATTTGTCATGCTCCCACGGTGCAGGAATTGTCACCATAACAGACAGTGGAAGATCCATTCCGCTCATCATCATAAATTCCAGTGCATTATCAAGCATGGCGGAGTCAGAACCTTCCTGATTAATAATAGGAAGGACCTTATGCATGTCATACCGGAAATACTCGGACTCCATATTTTCTTCTCTTGCCATCATCTTATCCACATTCCCGCGAATGGTATTGATCTCGCCGTTATGTACGATAAGGCGATTGGGATGAGCCCTCATCCAGCTGGGGTTTGTGTTGGTACTGAACCGGGAATGAACCACTGCAATGGCGGATTCATAATCCTTATCCTGAAGATCCGTAAAAAACTTTCTCAGTTCTTTCACAAGGAACATGCCCTTATAAACAATGGTTCTGCTGCTTAGGGAAACCACATAGGTATTGTCATTGCTCTGTTCGAAAATCCGCCTTGATACATAAAGCTTCCGGTCAAATTCCAGCCCCTTGGCAGTATCAGCCGGTTTCTTTACAAAACCCTGGGCAATGCAGGGCATACAGTCCACAGCCTTGGCACCGATCAGCTCCGGATGAATGGGAACATCCCTCCAGCCTGAAAATTCAAGCCCCTCTTTCTTTACAATGATCTCAAACATCTTTTTGGCCTGGTTTCTGGCAAGTTCATCCTGGGGAAAGAAAAACATTCCCACTCCGTATTCCCTTTCATCTCCAAGGTCAATGCCTAAAGGCTTTGTCACCTTTTTGAAAAACTTATGGGAAATCTGAAGCATGATTCCAACTCCGTCTCCTGTCTTTCCTTCCGCATCCTTACCTGCACGGTGTTCCAGATTCTCTACGATATGCAGAGCCTGATCCACCGTCTTGTGAGTCTTAATGCCCTTTATGTTGGCAACTGCTCCAATGCCGCAGTTATCATGCTCAAATCGGGGATCATATAGGCCTGGCAGCGTCTTTTTATTAGGGAATTGTAAACCTTTATCCATAATCTCTTCCTTTCCTCTTACTAGCCCATGCTTTCTGGACATAGTGGCTTGCCCGAAGGGCGTTCCTGACTTTTCCTCTGATTTTGGGTCTGAAAGTGTAACAACAAATTTTTAGTTGATAATACTACATTTTTTTATTCTTGTAAACGTATTTTATTCTGTTATTTTCAGATAATTCGACATTTCAATATTTTCAAAATTATAATCTTGCAATTACGTTTCATATTAATATTTTTTCACCTTATATCGCACAATTATGTGCCTTTTCAAGGATCCTGGTACAAACTTCTAATTTTTTGAAGCTATCACTTTCAATAGTTAAGTCTTCCTTTCATTTTCAAAGCTTCCTGGCTGTTCTCCCCGTATTACACCCTTTTTTCCATAGAAAAAGCCCCGGGAGTCTTCCCAGGGCTTATACAATATTTTTTCATAAAATAAAACTGGATTACATTTCTCCAAGGCCGCTTTCAATTGCTTCGGTCATGGTCTTCATTGCTGCTGCCTCATCTTCGCCTTCACAGATCAATTTAATCTCTGTTCCGCACTTAATTCCGGCTGCCATAACGTTTAACACGCTCTTAGCAACGATTCTCTTCTCTCCATATTCGATGATTACATCAGATTTAAATTTCATAGCTGTCTGAGACAGAACCCCTGCTGGTCTTAAATGAAGTCCGGATGGATTTACTACGGTCAGTGTTTTTGATAACATAAGATATTCTCCTTTATCCTCAATTTTTTATACTCCTTGCAGTTAATTCTATTACAATATCCAATTTGTGTCAAGACAAACCAGTATGTCTTTTACATATTTTACAAAGCAATTTCCTGTCTAAGAAATTTCAGAAAGTTTCTGCCTTTCATTCTGGGAATAGATACAGCCGCAGTAGTCCTGCCTGTATAAACCGTATTCTCCAGAAAGCTCCACAGACCGCTTATATCCGTTCTTTTTCTTGAAATCAGAGGGTAGATAAGCGACACGGTATTCCTTGGCCAGCTTCTCACCAATTTCATTGAGCTTTTCCGCGTTCTTTAAAGGGCTTATGGACAGGGTGGTGGTGAAATAATCAAAACGTCCTGCCTGCGCGACCTTTGCCGCCTCCTGGAGGCGCAGTTCATAGCATTTAAAGCACCGGGCACCGCCTTCCGGCTCCTTTTCAAGACCTCTTACAATCCGGTAAAATTCTTCCGGTTCATAAGCACCTGTTTCCAAAGTCACAGGATGACTAAAATTCATGGAATCAATAAGCCTTTTCTGCTCTTTCACCCGCATTACATACTCCTCCGGTGGATAGATATTAGGATTATAGAAATACACGGTTATTTCAAAATAGCGGGATAAATATTCCAGCACATAGCTGCTGCACGGCGCACAGCAACTGTGTAAAAGCAGCCTGGGGACTTTTCCCTGTTCCTCCAATCCTGCAATAACCTGATCCAATTCCTTCTGATAATTCCTCTGGTTCATGGTAGCTCCTTCCCTGCTGTTGAAAAGTAGACATTTGTAATCCGCGGCCCTGCTCGCTCACAGCGTCCCCGATAGTGCGGGGGAGGCCCTGCCACGCTTCACCGGGCATGAACGCAGGCCGCTGCGTCCAAACCACAAAAAGGCGTCTGCAGTAACCTGCCACGCCTCCTGTTTCTTATAGGAAATCTCTGATCCGTTTGCTTCGAACAGGATTTCTAAGCTTTCTAAGGGCCTTTGCTTCTATCTGCCTGATGCGCTCCCTGGTAACATTAAATTCTTTTCCAACTTCTTCCAAAGTACGGGGATGGCCATCCTCTAATCCAAATCTGAGTACGATCACCTGGCGCTCCCTCTCCTTTAAATCTCCCAAAAGGGCATCAATGTGCTCTCTCAGCATAACGGATTCTACGTTACCTTCCGGAGTCACAACATTATTGTCAGCCACGAAATCTCCCAGGTTGGAGTCATCTTCCTCACCAATGGGTGTTTCAAGGGATGCTGGCTCTCTGGCGATCTGCATGATCTCCATAACCTTGTCCTCTGACATGTCAAGGGCTTCTGCCAGCTCTGCCACAGACGGCTCATATCCAAGCTCAAGAGTCAGCTTTCTCTGCATCTTGGACATTTTATTAATCGTTTCTACCATATGCACAGGTACGCGGATGGTTCTGGCCTGGTCTGCAAGGGCTCTGGTTACAGACTGCCGAATCCACCAGGTAGCATATGTACTTAATTTATAACCTTTGGTATAATCAAATTTTTCCACACCTTTAATAAGGCCTAAATTTCCTTCCTGAACCAAATCAAGGAAGCTCATTCCCCGCCCTGTATAACGCTTTGCAATGCTGACTACAAGACGCAGATTTGCCTCGATTAAACGCTCTTTGGCATCATCATCGCCATCTGCTTTTCTCTTAGCAAGGCGCAGTTCTTCCTCTGCATTCAAAAGTGGTACCGTGCCAATTTCCTTTAAGTACATGCGGACAGGATCTTCCGTTCCGATGCCATCCAGTAAGTCAATGGCGTCAAGATCAATATCTTCCTCATCCATATCTTTTATAAAACTGTCGTCAAGATCATCATCTATAAGCAGGTTGTCTGACATGAGCACATCATCAGTTAAAACGGAGTCGTCAATGACCGGGATCACGTCTACGCCGCGATTCTCCAGGTACGTATAAATCTGATCCATCTGCTCTGTTGTCAGTTCTTCCCCTATAAAGAAGTTATTAATCTCTGTTACGTCCAACGCATTATGCTTCGTTTTTGCAAGTTCGACAAGTTTTCCAAGCTTATCTAAAAAATTATCCTTTTCCACTTAATAACGTCCTTTCGCCAAGAGGTATACATAAAGCCCACACAACTTTTCATTATATACTACCGGAATCCATATTTCAACATATTTCTGCTAAAAAAGCAGTTTTATTGCTTTTTCGTCGATTTCCTCATAATTCGGATTCTCTTCCTTAAATTAATGATATTAACTTCCCTCCTGGTCCCGCCGAATTCCCCATCTAACACCCAGTCAATAGGCTCTTCCGATAGAATTCTCAAAGACCTTGTCCGAAATTTGTGGACGTATTCATTTGGTTCTTCCTTCAGAAACATGTAATTAATGATATTGGTCAAATCCAAAGCAGTTTTGGGCGTTCGTATTAACAGCACTTCAAACTCGCCGTCGTCAAGAGCTACATCCTGTGTCACAAGCCCTTTAAAGCCTCCAACGCTCATGGTATTGGTTATCATGCC
This sequence comes from Lacrimispora sp. BS-2, assembly GCF_040207125.1. Taxonomy (NCBI): domain Bacteria; kingdom Bacillati; phylum Bacillota; class Clostridia; order Lachnospirales; family Lachnospiraceae; genus Lacrimispora; species Lacrimispora cavernae. The sequence continues at coordinate 907,408 of NZ_CP157940.1, read as the reverse complement.
GAAAATAAACTCCCCTTCCAGAGTCGTTTCCTCTTTCCTGCCCACGCTTTCCGGGCATAAAGACATGCTCCCGGAGCGTTCCTCACACTCGATCCGCATCTTATAGGACTTTATGGAAGCCAGGCTCTTCACACCTTCCAGCATATACGCCTGATGCCCCAGAACATTCTTCTTATCCTGGGGAGTCAAATAAGACACTTCAGTAAATGCCCCAAACGCCGCAATATACACAAAATGCCTGTCCTCACAGAAACAGCCGATATCAATGGGAAAGGGTTCCCCAAAAACCGCCGCTTCAGCCGCTTTTAACATATTTTTAGAAATCTTTAAGCTGGTAGCGAAGTCATTGGTGGAACCAGCAGGGATGTACCCCAGATCCGGAAAATCATCCAATTTCATGAGACCGCTTATGGTCTCATTCAAGGTCCCGTCTCCCCCGCTGCATACAACCAGGTCAACACTGCCTCCGTATGCTGCTGCAGCTTCCATTGCGTCACCGCTCCGCTGGGTCACATGAACCAATAATTCATAACCGGCTTTTGTAAAAATATTCAGGATATCCATCAGCTTATTCCTGATCTGAGCCTTCCCGGAACGCGGATTAAATATAAAAAGAATCTTTTTCATTATATCACCTGATCAACTTTGTATACGCCTTAAATGCACCTGGCAAAGAATAAGTTTTTTTTAAGTCTTCTGCAGTGACCCATAAAAAATCTCCGTCGGGCCGTTCCCCAAGTTCAATTCGAAATCCTATCATATGCCATTCCACATGGCTGAACACATGCTTTGCAGGGGGAAGTGGAGTAATTGCAGCCTCCTTCACTCCCAACTGGTCAAGCAGAGCTTTCCCTTCCAAGTGTCCCTCCACATTGGGGAACTCGTAAAGAGAAGCCAGTAACCCTGTGTCCTCCCGCTTACGAATGGCAACCCGTCCATCCTGCCATAGAAGCATTACCGTCTTATCTTCCATCCTGCGGGCCTTTTTAGGTGTTTTTACCGGAATCTCACCGGTAAGGTCCTTGATCCTGGCAACGCAGATTGAAGCCAGGGGACACTGGCCGCATAAGGGCGAACCGTTTGGTACACAGACAATCGCTCCGATTTCAATGAGTCCCTGATTATAAGAGCTGGAGGCCTGTTCTGGCATTACTGCCTTTAATTCCTCTTCCATACGGCGTTTGACTGACTGCTTTAAAATATCTTCCCTGCTGCCTGTTACCCTGGAAACCACCCGTAAAACATTGCCGTCAACTGCCGGGACCGGAATGCCAAAAGCTATAGACGCAATAGCACCTGCGGTATAAGACCCGATCCCCGGAAGCTTTTTAAGCTCCTCGTAGGATGCCGGAAGCTCTCCGTCGTATTGTTCTACAAGAAGCTCTGCTGTTTTCTTTAGATTTTTTGCCCTGCTGTAATAACCAAGGCCTTCCCAGAGTTTGAGCAACCGGTCTTCCGGCACTGCCGCCAGATCATGGATTCCCGGTAAAGCCTCCATAAAGCGCTCAAAATACGGCTTTACTGCCTCCACTCTGGTCTGCTGGAGCATAATTTCCGATATCCATACCCGGTATGGCTCCGGCTTATCTCTCCATGGAAGGGCCCTGGCATGCTCCCTGTACCAGGACAAAAGCGGGCGTTCCATAGACTTTAAACGCTCCCTTGTGTCCAGTTCTTTTTCCTGAGGCTCTAAAACCTGTAATTTGTCATAAAGCGAATGGTTCTTCATTACACATATCCATAGATTCCCCGGACAGATACCTCTCCGGAAATCACATGTCTTACCTCTCCCGGTTTTACTTCCACAAGAAGCTCGCCCTTTTCGTTGATTCCCAGGGCCTTGCCAATATAATCACCAGATCTGTCCAGAACTCTTACTTCCTTTCCTGCATTGACCATATGCTTATTATAGACACTTATCAGCCCGGATAAATCACCCTGGCTGATAAATTCTTCATAATATTGTTCAAAAGCCTCCATAATAGCGGCAACCAGCCTGCTTCTTCTCACTTTTTCTCCTGTTTCCAGAAGCAGGGAGGTTGCCCTTTCCCTTACTTCTTCCGGAAATTCCTCCATATTGACGTTGATTCCGATCCCTACAACAACATAATGGATTCCTTCCAGCTCGGCACTCATTTCCGTCAAAATGCCGCACAGCTTTTTCCCGTTTGCCACAATATCATTGGGCCACTTAATGCCGGCAGCAAGGCCTGTTACGTTCTTTATCCCGTCATAGACCGCCAGGGCGGCCACCAGCGTTATCATGGAAGCGGAAGCAGGAAGAATATCCGGCCTTAAGATCAGGCTCATAAATATGTTCTTCCCGGAAGGGGACACCCAGGCGCGCCCTCTTCTGCCCCGCCCTGCGCTCTGGCAGTCGGACACAACCAGGGTCCCGGAGGTGGCCCCTTCCTCTGCCAGACGCCTGGCTCTTATATTGGTAGAATCAATGACCTGGTGGTATTCCACCTCCCGGCCAAAATTCCCCTTGATGCAGCTTTTTATCTCCGTTTTCGTCATTATATCACAAGAACCGATGAAATGATACCCTTTATTTCGAACCGCCTCAATTTGATATCCTTCTTCTTCAAGCTGACGGATGACTTTCCAGATGGCCGTCCTGGAAACCCCAAAACGGACGCACAGCTCCTGACCGGATAAGTAACCATCACTTTCCTTTAGCAGCTTAAGAATCTCTATTTTCAATGATATCACCCCCACCAGATGCTCACCGCACTGATCACAGTAAGAGCGATAAGAAGGACTCCGAACATAAGGACAGCCATACCTGCCGCTTTTTTCTTTTTCTCCCGGCCGCTAAGTCTGATCTTATAAATCCCGTTGACCAGGTTAAGGGCGCCGGCCAGAAAAAATATTACCGGAAACAAAAACATATGATCTTCCGGGTTTAAAAACGATATGACAGCCAATGTTACGATCAGAATTCCCACTATAATATGGAGGACATCCACAATCATGGAAGCGTTTCTCAAGCTTTTTCCTCGTTCTTGTATATACATGTTCTACTCTCCTAATGTTGCCACCATTACCGCCTTAATGGTATGCATTCTATTTTCTGCTTCGTCAAATACCACAGATGCAGCCGATTCAAAAACCTCTTCTGTCACTTCATTTCCTTTGACAGCCGGCAGGCAGTGCATGAATATGGTAGTGTCTTTCCCTGTTTTCTCCATCAGTTCCTTATTCACCTGATAAGGCTTTAAAAGTGCAATACGCTGGGCAGCCTTGTCCTCTTCTCCCATAGAACACCACACATCAGTATAAATGGTATCCGCAGCTTTAACCGCAGCTGTGTCCTCTGTGAGAGTGATGGTACTTCCGCTTTCCTTGGCATAGCCCTGGCATAATTCCACCAGTTCCTCCTTCGGCCAAAGATTCTTTGGGGCCAGGATGGTAAAATGAACGCCCATCTTGCTCATTCCGATCATCAGGCTGTTAGCCATGTTATTGCGCCCGTCTCCCGCATATACGAAACGAAGGCCCTTCAGATATCCGAAATGTTCTTTCATGGTGAGAAGGTCAGCCAGGATCTGGGTTGGATGATAGTCATCGGTCAGCCCGTTCCACACGGGAACACCTGCATATTTTGCCAGATCTTCCACGGTCTTATGCTTAAATCCGCGGAATTCGATCCCGTCAAACACCCTTCCCAAAACTCTTGCCGTATCTTCCACGCTTTCCTTGTGTCCCAGCTGAATATCATCTTTTCCTAAATATTCCGGATGTGCGCCTTCATCGACCGCAGCTACCACAAAAGAGCATCTGGTGCGGGTTGACGGTTTTTCAAAAATAAGGGCAATGTTTTTTCCCTTTAAGGAGCTGCCCGTGATCCCCTGTTTTTTCTTAGCTTTTAAGTCAGCGGCTAAGTCCAGCAGGTATCCAATCTCTTCCGGTGAATAATCCTTTAATGTGATAAAATTTCTTCCTTTTAAGTTCATATTGCATCCTCCGCTTTTCTGTTTGTATTTTTATACATCATTATAGTGTATAGCGCATAGTTATGCAATACTTTTTTTATTTTTGTATATTAATGCATTAAGGGAATATGGAGCTTCTTTCTGATCTCCTCTATCAGCTGATCCACTGTGTAGATCCGAAAGCGTTTGATCTTCAAGCGTTTCGCCAGGTCTTCCAGCAGACCCAGGTACATATCCTTGTAATCCCAGTCCTCTTTCAGCTTAAATTCCTCAGCCAGCTTGGGGAATAATTTTTCAGTAAATGCACGGTATCCCGTCAGTGCTGCTATTCCCTCTTCATTAAGGGTATCCTGCATATACATTTTAAATAATTCCACTTCAGACATCATCTTATCAAAATAATAAGGTTCCGTATTTGGTGCATCAATATAATAAATACGCCCGCAAAGGCCATATAAGAACCTTTTTGCATCAAAATATCCCAAAGTCATATTTTTTCTGGTGTGTCTTTTATCAAACGCCAGGATTCCCCCAAGGTCCTGCCTGGGCGCAATGTGGTACACACGGATTCCCTCCGGGATCTCAGTGACCCGTTCCTTGTCAAACCCCAGGCCATAGATGCGGATCACAATGATATCTTCATACCCGTGATCAAGAAGGACATTGATGGGGACATTGTTGACTCCTCCGCCATCCATATACCTTTTTCCGCCCAGCTTTTCATTTTTAAAAGCCAGGAAGTAGGCGCTGGCTAACAGCATATCCTTGATGGATCCTGCATCACCGTTTATGATATCTTCGGCCACTTCCTTCCTGTCTGAAACCGAATAAGTCACGGTAAAAAGCTCCTTGCCTGAATTTCTGAGCTTTTCCTCATCTCCCACCACTTCTTCAATGAGACTTTTCAGAGGAGTGATATCAAATCCCCCATCCTTTACGATCTGCAGTCCGCTGCTTATGAGCTCCTGGAAATTTAAGGATCTAAAATCCTTTTCCTTTAAGGCCTTTATGTTGTCATCGTTTACCGACATGACATGGGAGTATTCAATGTTCTTCCATATCTCTTCCGCCCGTTCCAGATCATCCATGCAAATGAGAGCGCCGTTTAAGGAGCCCACAGAAACACCTGCCACTCCCTTGATCTTTACTCCGGCTTCCCGCAGAGCCTTCCACGCACCGATCTGATAAGCTCCCTTGGCCCCTCCGCCTTCAAGCACCAGTCCATACTCCCTGCTTAAATCCAGTTTCAGTTCCATAAGCCCTCCTTAAAGACTATCTAAGGAAATACCCTGGGGGTATATACCTTTATGCCCAAAAAGCATGGGCAGAATCAGAGAAATTATGCCAAAAACGCAGCAAGAGGGCATCTGCCCCCTGCTGCGGTATGTTTAAATGGAAGTCCGGCTGAACCTCCGGCTTACCAAACTACTGATTTCCTGAATTCAGGTCTCAATCATTCCTTCAAACTCTTCGGGATCTCCGTAATGGAAGAAACCAGCCCGGCCAGGCCTTGAATATCAGAAGGGATAATGATTTTGGTCGCCTTGCCGTCAGCAGCAGCCTTAAATGCCTCCAGGCTCTTAAGAACTAAGACCGCCTGATCTGCACCTGCGTCCTTGACCATACGAATTCCATCGGCATTTGCCTGCTGGATCTTTAAGATGGCTTCCGCCTGGCCTTCCGCCTCACGGATCCGTTTTTCCTTTTCTGCCTCTGCACGAAGGATTGCAGCCTGCTTCTCAGCTTCCGCATCAAGAATAGCAGATTCCTTCTTTCCTTCCGCTACAAGAACAGTGGATTTCTTCTCTCCTTCTGCCCTTAAGATGGCCTCACGGCGTTCCCGCTCTGCCTTCATCTGCTTCTCCATGGCATCCTGAATCGCTGCCGGAGGCATAATATTCTTAAGCTCCACACGGTTTACCTTGATCCCCCATGGATCAGTGGCAATATCAAGGGTTTCCCTCATCTTTGCATTGATCGTTTCTCTTGAGGTAAGAGTCTGATCCAGCTCCAGGTCACCAATGATGTTACGAAGAGTCGTAGCCGTCAGATTCTCAATGGCCATGATAGGATTCTCAACGCCGTAAGCATAAAGCTTCGGGTCTGTGATCTGGAAAAATACCACCGTATCAATCCTCATGGTAACGTTATCCTTGGTAATAACCGGCTGAGGTGGAAAATCCGCTACCTGCTCTTTTAAATTGACCCTCTTGGCCACACGGTCAAGAATAGGCATCTTAATATGAACGCCTACAGACCATGTCTCAAGGAAAGCTCCCAAACGCTCTACGACCAGAGCCTGCGCCTGTGGAACGATCCTGATACAGGATGACAATAACGCCAGAATAACAATCAATATAATAATAACTGCTGTAAATCCAACAACTCCCATACTATGATTCCTCCTGATTCATACTCACAATTAATTTTACGCCTCTTATTTCCTTTACTTCCACTATAGTGCCTACCGGGTATATTCTGTTTTCCTCCAGTGCCCTTGCAGTCCATTCCTGACCGTTTAGGACCGCCGCACCTTTTCCCTCAGTGTTGTTGATTGTGACCGTAACCCTGGCACTTTTACCAATCAGACTTTCCAAATTGGTCTTTACCGTTTTCCGGTTTACATATTTTAAAGCAAAAGGCCTTGTAAAAAATAAAAGAATAAAGGACACAATTACAAACAGCGCCAGCTGCACCTGGATATTTATTCCAAACAACGCCAGCACAAATGCAACCAATGCTCCTCCCGCAAACCATACGGTCGTTAAAGCCATGGTCACCGCTTCAATTCCAAGAAGCACTACAAATGCAATAAGCCAATAGACTGCTGCCATCTTATCATTCCCCTTCCCTGCCATTGTAGGCAAAGCTGCCCGGCAAATCTATCTGTTGACATACGATATAGTTCGGCCACTTCATTCATAATCCGGCACATAGAGCATATTTTTGAAAGGCACATGTATATGCATGACGAACTATAACTATCATACTATATATTCCAGTATTTCTCAATATTTCTGCCTGTAAAAAGCCTTACAATTTTCTGACGGCTACATCCGCCGCTGCCTTGCCGCCTCAAACATCAATACAGAAGCCGCAACCGCCGCGTTTAAGGATTCCACCTTACCTTTCATGGGGATCTTTACATAAGCATCTGCCAGCGCTGCAGTTTCGTCCGTCAGGCCGTTCGCTTCATTTCCCACTAAAAACCCTGTATCAACAGTATAATCCTCTTTTTCATAATTATTCCTGCCATCTAAATGTGCTGCGTAAAGCCTGATCCCGCCGGCTTTCAATGCCTTTAAAGAAGCGGTCAAGTCTTCTGTATACACAAACGGAACACGAAAAACGGACCCCATTGTGGAACGGATTACTTTTGGATTATAAATATCCGCCGTAGTATCGCTCATAAGCACACCGGTGATGCCTGCTCCTTCCCCGGCCCTGAGAATGGTTCCTAAATTCCCCGGGTCCTGGATGTTTTCCAGAACCATCAGAAAAGAAGGACCGGGCGCAGCTAACAAGTCCGCTTCCCTGTAGGCATACTGCTTTACAAGGGCTAAGACCCCCTGAGGGGTCTGGGTATCTGACATGACCTTAAACACATCATCCGAAACAACCTCGTATTTCTTTCCCGACAAAAGCTTTTTATGGGCTTCAGCCTTTAAAAAGCCCTCTGATACAAAGACGCTGTCAATCCTGTCCGCCGGAATTTCCTTAAACATACGAAGGCCTTCCGCTACAAAGAGGCCGCTTACGTTTCTGGCTTTTGCCTTCTTTGATAGGTTCATCACCTGTTTCACCCTTGCATTGGCGCTGCTGGTTATCATAATGTACCTCTCTTTTATAAATTTTCTAGTTCTTCCAGCCACAGGCGGCTTACAGCATCGCTTGGCATGCGCAGATCTCCTCTTGGGGATACTGCCACAGAGCCCACCTTGGGTCCGTCAGGCATGCAGGAGCGCTTAAACTGCTGGCTGAAAAATCTGCGGTAAAATACCTTTAGCCATTTTAAAATAACTTCCTTCTCATATTGCCCTGAAAATGCATAGACCGCCATGCGGTAGACCTTCTCCGGCCGGCAGCCAAACCTTAAGATCTGGTACAGGAAGAAATCATGAAGTTCATAAGGGCCTACCAGGTCTTCTGTTTTCTGGGCAATTTCCCCGTTCTGGGGCGGAAGGAGCTCCGGGCTTACAGGCGTGTCCAGAACATCCAGAAGCACACCGCTTAAAGCCTCTTCCCCGCAGGTGTCCGCATAGTAGCGTACCAGATGGCGTACCAGGGTCTTGGGCACCGAAGAGTTGACCCCATACATGGACATATGGTCGCCGTTATAGGTCGCCCAGCCAAGAGCCAGTTCAGACATGTCCCCTGTTCCAATGACCATTCCGTTTAGTTTATTTGCCATATCCATCAGAACCTGGGTTCTCTCCCTTGCCTGGGAATTCTCATAGGTTATATCATGGACATCTTCCCTCTGTCCGATATCCCGGAAATGAAGGCTTACGGCTTCCCTGATGTTTACCTCTGTAAGCTCTGCTCCAAGTGTATTGGTCAGCGTGCAGGCGTTCTGATACGTACGGTCCGTTGTTCCGAAGCAGGGCATGGTCACCGCATGGATCTGATTTCTGGGGATTCCCAGCATGTCAAAGGCGCGGACTGTCACAAGAAGCGCCAGGGTCGAATCCAGTCCTCCGGAAATCCCTATGACCCCATGCTTACAGCCGGTGTGGGCAAGCCTCTTTTTTAAGCCCATGGCCTGTATGGAGAGAATCTCCTCACACCTTCTGTTCCTCTCCTCCTCATTGTCCGGGACAAAGGGTCTTGGATCTATAAATCTCTTTAAGTCCAGTTCCTCCTGCTTCATTTTAAAGGAAACCAGGGTATAATCCTTTTGGTCTGCCTGGGGAAACGTGGTCATGCGGCGTCTTTCATGAATCAGTCTGTCTAAGTCCATATCCCCGTATATGATCCCATTTCCAAAACGTTTGGATTCTGCAAGGAGAGATCCGTCTTCCGCAATCAGGTTCTGACCGCCGAACACCAGATCCTGAGTGGATTCTCCCTCTCCTGCGTTGGCATAGATGAAGCCGCATACCAGGCTGGCGGAATGTCCTGCGATAAGGCTTCTCCGGTAAATATCCTTTCCCGTTGTCTCGTCGCTGGCGGAACAGTTTACAATCACCGTTGCACCGGCCATGGCATGGCGGATGGATGGGGGATTTGGAACCCATGCATCTTCACAGATCTCTGCTGCCACCACAAGCTGGGGAATGTCCTCACATGCAAAAAGAATATTGGTGCCCATGGGAATCAGCTCATCCTCCCATTTTACCATCACCGGTACTTCGTTTCCCGGCTGGAAATAACGCAGCTCATAAAACTCTGAATAATTGGGCAGATTCGTCTTGGGAACGATTCCAAGAATCCTTCCGTTTTGAACGGCAACAGCCGTATTGTAAAGCTTTCCGCCCCATTCCCAGGGTGTGCCTATAAAGCACAAAAGATCGTGGCCTTCTGTTGCCTTTAAAATCTCCTTAAGCTCTTTCCCAGCCTTTTTTAACAGGGCGTCCTGCCCGAATAAATCGCCGCAGGTATAGGCCGTAAGGCAGAGTTCCGGAAACACCATGAGCTTTGCATGCCTTTCAATTCCTTTTTTAATCAGCTCACAAATCCGTTCTCTGTTAAATTCCGGGTCTGCTACCTTTACATCAGGGGTTGCCGCGGCAACCCGGATATATCCATGTTTCATCTCTTTTATCTCCTATCGATTCATTGGTACCCTCTGGTATTCACTTGGCCTTTAAGCTGTAAATGCAGTCCCCCGCCATGGTTGTTATCCATATTATCGGAAGCAAACAGCTCTTCCGATAGTCGGATAGATGGCAGCAAAGAACACTGCCTTTTATCAGAAATCTGAAAGGCGATTTCTGATAACTTATAATATTATAGGATAACACTACAAGACCGTTCCAAAACTGGGGAAAAATGGCACCGGCAGATTAATGCAGATCATACGCAGAAAGAACATGTTCAAAGATCAGGTTTGTACTTTGCTTCTATTTCCAATTCCCCAATGAGTATTAGTATACATCCATTTCCATAAATTGGGAAGCCGGATAATTTAAGGTTTACTTTTCAAGTCGTTTCGTGTACAATATTTTTATATCCTACTAAACAGATAAGAATAATTAGGAAGGAGATTTTTAACCATGAAATTTTCTACCAAGGGACGTTATGCCCTTCGTATGATGCTTGAATTTGCGCTTCATCCGGGGGAATGCACAAAGATCAATCAGGTGGCGGAACGCCAGGAAATATCCGATAAATACTTAGAGCAGATTGTTACCATCTTAAGCAGGGCCGGATATGTGAAAAGCAGAAGAGGCGCCCAGGGCGGATATTATCTGACAAAGGATCCTTCGGAATATACCGTTGGCATGATTCTGCGCCTTGCAGAGGGAAGTCTGGTTCCCGTAACATGTCTGGAGGATGAAATCAATCCCTGCAGCCGTTCCCAGATTTGTGCCACTCTCATGGTATGGAAAAAACTGGATCATGCAATCTCTGATGTGGTAGACAGCATTACCTTGGCAGATCTGGTGGAAGAACAAAAAAGGCTGGATGGCCAGGCAGGCTATTACGAAATCTAAACAAGGTGTAAAAAGTTCGTGTGCTCCCAAATCAAGGGGAAACACGAACTTTTTAAAACTGATCATGCCTTTCCGTTTAAAACCCCATGGAATATATCCCGGAAAGCAGAATCGTTTTCCAGGAAAACATCTGCCAGAAGGGGAGCAAAATGGCTGATATTGGAATCTTTTCCGCTTCCAGCCCATTTTTCATGATGGCAAAGGGTAATTTCCATACCAGCCTTGCTAATGTCGTGCAAAGGATAAGCGGAAATGACCTCTTGAGGAAAAGCAGCTTCCTGCAGCCAGGTACGGTTGCAAGACAGAGGAAAAACGGATAAGAAAGACAAAACAACAGTATAGAGGCCCGCAGGTCTGAACCTGCGGGCCTCTTTTCGTAACGATACATAATTCTGCTTCAAAGCAGCTATCTCATCAGCCTTTAAAAGAATTTAGCAACATAGCCCTGGATAAAGATCACCAGAACAATGACCGGCAGAACCAATGTTACATAAGCCTTTGCCCATCGCGGAAAACGGATTCCCTTTCCTTCATTGGCTTCCTTCATGAAATTCTCAAATCCCCAGCCGTATCTGCTGGTGCAGAAAGCAAGATAGACCAGACTTCCCAGAGGAAGCAGGTTGTTACTGATAATAAAGTCTTCCAGGTCCAGAACATTGCTTCCTTCGCCAAAGGGCATAAAACCGCTCCACACATTAAATCCCAGTACACAAGGCAGGGATAATATGATAATGGCGGCTGCATTCAGCCACACTGCCTTTTTTATGGTACATCCGGTCAGATCTGTGGCAAAAGAAACAATATTCTGGAAAACCGCAATTACCGTGGAAATAGCAGCAAATGACATAAAAAGGAAGAACAGGCTTCCCAACAGCCTTCCGCCTGCCATGTTGTTAAATACATTGGGCAGAGTCACAAAAACCAGCTTAGGTCCCTGGCCCGGTTCAATCTGAAATGCAAAGCAGGCAGGAAAAATAATAAGTCCCGCCATAAAGGCCACAAAGGTGTCCAGAACCGCCACACTGATGGCTTCTCCGGCCAGCCTGCGTTCCTTGCCTATGTAGCTTCCAAAGATGGCAAGAGCTCCGATCCCAATGCTTAAGGTGAAAAAGGCCTGTCCCATGGCAGCAAATATGACTTCACCAATCCCTGCCTCCCTGATCTTACCGAAATCAGGCTTTAAATAAAATTCCAGTCCTGCCCTGCTGTTTTCCATGAACACGGAATGAACAGCAAGTATGGCCATTAAGCCCAAAAGACATACCATCATTAATTTTGTGATCTTTTCTACGCCTCCCTGAAGCCCTCTGGCACAAATAGAAAAGCAGCCTACAACCATGATGATCATAAAAATTCCCATGAGAACAGGATTTGCCAGCATGTTCCCAAACTCTGCGGCTACCCCTTCCGCATCAAGGCCCACAAAATCTCCCTTTGCCATCTTTAAAAAATATAAGACCATCCAGCCGGAAACCGTGGTGTAAAACATCATCAGAATGTAATTTCCCGCCATTCCCAGGTATTTGGCATAATGCCATTTGCTTCCTTCAGGCTCCAGTACATCATAGGACAAAGCAACGCTCTTCTGGCTGGCACGCCCTACGGCAAACTCCATTACCACAATAGGCAGCCCCAAAATAAGCAGGAACACCGCGTAAATCAAAACAAAAGCTGCTCCTCCATACTGGCCCACAATATAAGGAAAACGCCAGACGTTTCCCAGGCCAATGGCACATCCTGCTGAAATCAGTATAAATCCCAGGCGGGATGAAAACTTTTCTCTTCCCATCTTTTTAAGCTCCTCTTCAGTCACATGTTATCTTCAATCATTCCAAACAGGGCCGGTCATTTTCATATTCCGCCACCCCCTCTTTTTTGAAACGGAAAAAGATTCCATGCCATTATAGCATAGAATCTTTTCACTGACTACCATATCTTAATGACGGACCGACAAAGGATTGAAGTCATTTCACCTGGTCCTGCCTTCCGCAAATTTCCTGATTTCAGAGGCATTTGTGATCTTTTTTACCTGGCCGTTCTTTATGACCACCAAAGTAGGTGCCTGCATGATTCCAAACTTTGTGGCAAGCTCTGCATTCTCCTCGGCATCTACCACCTCATAATCCATATTTTGTAAAAACTGTTTTGCAATCCGGCAATTAGGGCAGGTTTTGGTTGTAAAGAGATAGGTCCCGGCCGGGATCTCCGCTTTTTTCATTGCTGCCTTATCCCCATTTTCCCTTAAAGCTCCCTTTTTCAGTACAGAATGGAAAGGATCGTAGGCTGTCCGGTTCTTATATTCCTGAGTTTTTCCCTCATTCCAGTTCTGCACCGGACGGTAGTAGCCGGTGATCCGGCTGTATACCTCAGCTTTTTTTCCGCAGACCGGGCATACCTTATGTTCGCCGGAAAGATATCCGTGCTCCGAACAAATGGAATAGGTTGGCGACAATGTATAATAAGGCAGCTTGAAATTCTCTGCAATGGTGTGCACCAGCTTTGCTGCTGCTTCCCAGTCAGGAAGCTTTTCACCCAGAAATGCATGGAATACGGTTCCTGATGTATAGAGGGTCTGCAGCTCATCCTGAATCTCAAGGGCATCAAAGATATCTGCCGTATAATCCACAGGAAGGTGGGAGCTGTTTGTATAATAAGGAGTATCCCCCGGATTTCCGGCTGTTATGATATCCGGATAATGCTTCTTGTCATGCTTTGCCAGCCGGTATGTGGTGGACTCGGCAGGAGTTGCCTCCAGGTTGTAGAGGTCTCCGTACATCTCCTGGTAATCTGACAGCCTTTCCCGCATGTGATTTAACACATCCTTTGTGAACTGTCTTGTTTTTTCACTTGTCAGATCCTGCCCCAGCCATTTGGAGTTTAAGCCGACTTCGTTCATTCCGATGAGACCGATGGTGGAAAAATGATTTCCAAAGCTGCCCAGATAACGTTTTGTATAAGGATAAAGCCCCTGATTCAAAAGCTTTGTTATGACTTCACGCTTGGTTTTTAATGACCGGGCCGAAATATCCATCATATGATCCAGACGCTTGTAAAAATCGGCCTCATTCTGGGAAAGATAAGCGATCCTTGGCATGTTGATGGTCACAACGCCCACGGAACCGGTACTTTCGCCGGAACCGAAGAAGCCTCCGGTCTTTCTCCTAAGCTCCCTTAAATCCAGGCGCAGACGGCAGCACATACTCCTTACATCGCTTGGTTCCATATCGCTGTTAATGTAGTTTGAGAAGTAAGGGGTTCCGTATTTGGAGGTCATTTCAAACAGCAGCCGGTTGTTCTCCGTATTGGACCAGTCAAAATCCCTGGTAATGGAGTAAGTAGGAATGGGATACTGGAAGCCCCGCCCATTGGCGTCTCCCTCTATCATGGTTTCAATAAAGGCCTTATTGATCATGTCCATCTCAGCCTTGCAGTCCTTATACTTAAAGTCCGCCTCTTTTCCTCCGACAATGGCATTAAGCTCCGCCATATCGGCAGGAACGGTCCAGTCCAGGGTAATATTGGAGAAAGGAGCCTGAGTTCCCCAGCGGCTTGGCGTATTCACACCATAAATAAAGGATTCAACGCATTTTTTCACTTCCCGGTAGGATAAGTGATCAGCCTTTACAAAAGGAGCCAGATAAGTATCAAAAGAGGAAAAGGCCTGGGCTCCTGCCCATTCATTCTGCATGATCCCCAGGAAATTGACCATCTGGTTGCAAAGTACGGATAAATGCTTTGCAGGGGAAGAAGTGATCTTTCCCGGTATTCCGCCAAGCCCCTCTAAAAGGAGCTGCTTTAAGGACCAGCCGGCACAGTAACCGGTGAGCATGGATAAATCGTGAATATGGACATCCGCATTTCTGTGGGCATTTGCAATCTCCTGGTCATAAATTTCAGACAGCCAGTAATTAGCCGTAACCGCACCGGAGTTACTTAAGATCAGCCCTCCAACGGAATAGGTGACAGTGGAATTTTCCTTGACACGCCAGTCCTCTACCTTTACGTAGCTGTTTACCACAGCCTTGTAATCCAGAATGGTATCCTTCATATTCCGTATTTTTTCTCTCTGTTTCCTGTATAAAATATAAGCCTTTGCCACATCGGTATATCCCGCCTGCTCAAGAACGTGTTCCACACTGTCCTGAATCTGTTCTACCGTAACTTCTCCTCCTGACATCTTCCCCTGAAAATCAGCAGTTACCCGAAGAGACAGCAATTCCAGTATTTCATTATTAAACTCCTTTTGAGTGGCCTTAAATGCTTTTTTAATCGCTTCCGTGATTTTATTCAGACTGAATTCAGCACTTTCCCCATCTCTCTTTACCACCTGGATCATATAACTAAACTCCTTTCCACTTTCCTGCCCGGTAAGCAGGGCGTTCCTCTGCAAAACCCCTTATAACTTTTCTATAACTAAATAGACGGTGCCAAAAGCGGCACCTTTTGCAAGAAGCCAGAGCCGGCTTCTCACAGGTATATTATACCAGAAGAAAAGAAAAAACACAATATGTAGTTTGGTTTTTTAACACCAATCCACATATTGTGTTTTTTTAATCATCAACAACATCGGCATTGTTTGCCAGAGAGGCAAACAGTTCCGATGGCACATAGGCATTCACCAGAATTCCGTCTTCCTGATACTCTTCCTTTAACAACTGGCCGTATTTGCGGATCAGCTGGATTTTCCCGGCTTCCTTATAGGAATAAACCTTTTCTAAATACACCTTCTGGTTTCTGAGAATGGTTTCTAAAAGATTTAAAAGTTCATCCAGTCCTTCTCCTGTTTTAGCGGATATCCTCACCTGATGGTCTGAAGAAACATCCTTAAGGATCGTGCCGCCCTCTGCCGCGTCGATCTTATTGAACACGGTAACCATGATCTTATCACAAACACCAAGCTCCCTCAAGGTCTCGTATACAACATACATCTGCATATCCATCTGAGGATTGGAACAATCCACCACATGAAGGATAATATCGCTGTATTTGGCTTCCTCCAGGGTACTTTTAAATGCTTCGATCAAATGATGGGGAAGCTTTCTGATAAATCCTACGGTGTCTGTTAAAAGGAGCTGCTGACCGCCTGGCAGGCTTAAATTCCTGGTCGTGGGATCCAGGGTGGCAAACAGCTTATCCTCAGCCAGTATCCCGGCATCTGTAAGCCTGTTTAACAGGGTGGATTTCCCGGCATTGGTATAGCCAACGATGGCGGCAGTCGGTACATGATTTTTATCCCTCTGCTGCCTGACAACTTCTCTGTGACGCTTCACATCCTCTAAATCAGCCTTTAGCATTCCGATCCTGTCATGAATCAGACGGCGGTCCATTTCCAGTTTTTTCTCTCCAGGTCCCCGGGTGCCGATTCCTCCTCCCAGACGGGATAAGGAACTTCTAAGGCCAACCAGACGGGCTGACCGGTACTTTAGCTGAGCCAGTTCCACCTGGATTTTTCCTTCTCTGGTCGTGGCTCTGGAAGCAAAAATATCCAGAATCACCATGGTCCGGTCCATGATCTTGGTATCCAGGGCCTCTTCCAAATTACGAAGCTGGGCCGGAGACAATTCATCGTCGCAGACAATTCCGGTTGCATCAAGCTCCCAGATGCGGTCCTTTATTTCCCCAATCTTTCCCTTGCCCAGATAAGTCCCCGGATGAATCCTCTCCCGGTTCTGGATCACCTTATCCACGGTAACGGCTCCTGCCGTTTTCACCAGTTCTTCCAGCTCATCAAGAGACGCCTGCCCGTCATTCTCATCCCCGGTACTGACTGCCACCAGGATCACCCGTTCTTCTACTTCCTTTAACTCAATCAGTTCTGCCATCAATCGTTCCAACCTATCTTGTTTTTAAAAATGTGATCTCCCGCTCCGCTTCCTCATCAGGGCCGTGGGCTGAGACATACTGCTGCATCAGATCCAGGGCTGCTTTAAATTCACCTTTACGCTCCTTGGCAACAGCCTGGTTAAATAAAAGTTCCGGAACCTCTGAACTGTCGGCTGCTGAAAGGCCCTTATTAAAGTATTCAGCCGCTCCATCCCAGTCCTCTCCGGACATCTTGCATAAGCCTATCCGGTTATAAAGCTGGGCGCTTTCTTCCCCGCCCTTAAGGGCTTCCTCATAGAGGCTCATGGCATCAGATGCCGTTCCTGCCTTTTCCATGGCCGCCCCTGCGGCCAGCAAGGCTTTCAGCCTGCCCGGCGCTTTCTTTTCGGCATCCAGTTCAGCACTTCGCTTATAGTCTTCTATGGCACCGTTTAAATCTCCGGCCCCTGCTCTGGAAACGGAACGCAGATTTAAATATTCCGGCCGCTCACGGTCTACCTTTATGAGTATGCCATAGGTGTCTGCAGCGGAAGAATAATCCCCTGCCAGGTATTCGGCTTCTGCCCTGTACTTTAACACATCCACATCAAACTTTCCTACCAGTCCTTTGGAGGAATTGATGGCCTGGTCAAAGGCTTCCACGGCACTGTCATAGTTGCCCTGGTCAAGAGCTTCGATTCCCGCGGCCCGGTAAGAATATTTGTTTTCCTTTTTCCCGCAGCCGCCTGCTGCTATGACAACTGCCAGTGCAAGTCCAAGGATTACAGTCCCGTAACCTGTCTTTCTTCTCATGCTATTATCTCCTTTTAAGGAAGTTCAATTCAAGAATTTATTGTTTTCCCGTGCTTCCATGGCCGCCACGGTCCTCATGCCCTAAAAGTTCCACTTCTTCAAAACATAAGGCAGGCTGATGCTCCATAATACGGAACTGGCAGATGCGGTCATTTACATGAATAACCGTATCCCGGAGCGCATAGGCCGGGAAGAACCACTGGTCATTATCACCGCAGTATGTTTCATCAATGATTCCCATGCTGTTAGTCTGGATCACACCGTAATTTTTAAACGTGCTGCTTCTTGGAACCACATGGGCTTCAAATCCGGCCGGAAGTTCCATGGCAATCCCCAGAGGGATCAGCTTGAACTCGCCTGCCTTTATCTCCACTTCCTGTGCCGCCCGCAGGTCAATCCAGTCGGATTTCCCGTCTATGTAGCGTAAACGTTCGATTTTATCAGTAAAATATTTTATTCTTATGGCTTGTGTCACCTTTTTTCCTCCTAAATGTTATCATCTTTTTTATCTTCCGCCGGAATCAGATCGCCGCTTTCAGAAAGCTCCTCTTCCACTTCCATCCGTATCTCAGCCGCCACAACAGGGTCAGCAACCGGAAGATTCTGGGTGGATCCGATACCAAATCTTCTTAAAAATTCCTCTGTGGTGGCAAATAATGCCGGACGTCCAGGGGCATCTAAGCGCCCCACTTCATATACCAGGTTGTATTCCACCAGTTTATTGACCGCATGATCCGATTTGACGCCCCGGATCTTCTCTATTTCAAGCTTTGTTACAGGCTGCTTGTAGGCTATGATGGACAGGGTCTCTAAAACCACATCCGTAAGAACCTGTTTTTTAGGCGCAGATGCCACACGGATCAAGTTCTCGTAGTACTCAGGCCGGGTGCACATCTGGTAGCTGTTTTCCAGTTCAAGAATCTGCACCCCTCTTTTCCCCGTATCATAGCGCTTCATCAAACGGAGAACCGCCTCCTTTGCCGTGGCCTCATCCTGGCCGATGGCAGCTGCCAGAGCCTTAAGTTCAACGGAATTCCCCATGGTAAAGAGAACCGCCTCAATCACGGCTTCCCATACCTTTTCTTCTTTTGTGCTCTTCTTTTGCCCGTCTGCCAAAAGAACTTCCTTATCCATCACTTTCCTCTTTCCTGCCCTGCTTTCTGGGCATAAAGGTATCCCTGGAAGGGGTTTCCTCTTTCCCGCCCTGCTTTCCTGGCATAAAGGTATCCCTGGCAGGGGTATCCTCGGAAGGGGTTTCCTCCTGAAGTTCCGACAAATCCAGTTCCCCTTCCGCCCCTTCCGGCTCCAGGGTTTCAATGAGCATATCATCAAACAAATGCTCCTGGGTCAGCGTGATCTTGCCGATCTTCATGAGCTCCAGAAGCGCTAAAAATGTAACAACAACAAGGGTCCGGTCCGGCTGCCTCTCAAGCAGCCCGCGGAAAGAAAATTTCCGGTGCTCTCTTGCATAATCCATGACCGATTTTATCTTATCCTCCAGGCTTATGGATTCTCTCCTGATGTTGCCAAACCGGCTTCGGATAGGATCCACACGATCAGACTTCCGTTTCGTGACCGCCCGGAAAATCTCCTGGAGCTTTGCCAGGGTAAGCCCGTCAAGCAGCTTGTCCAAATCCACCGGAGGCTCGTACTTTGCCACTTCCGGAGGAATGGAAGGGAATTTGTACAGCAGTCGTTCCGCCCCAACTTCCCGGTCCTTAAGCTCCAAAGACATATATTTATAATATTTGTATTCCAAAAGACGTGCCACAAGTTCGGCCCTGGGATCTTCCTCCTCGCCTTCCTCGTTGGTTTCCCTGGGAAGCAGCATGCGCGCCTTTATATCAATGAGGGTCGCTGCCATGACCAGAAATTCGCTGACAATGTTTAAATCCTCTGTTTCCATGTGATTTACATAGTCCAGATACTGCTCTGTAATCGCCGCGATGGGAATGTCGTAAATATTCACCTTGTTCTTGTCGATCAGATGAAGCAGCAAATCCAGCGGCCCCTCGAAATTATCCAGTTTATAAGAGATTCCCATAAAATCCTCCAAGGCAGATTAAAACATGCCTTTGATCAGTATATCAAATCCTTCTTCATCTGTAAATATACGGCTGGCCCAAAAACTATTTCCTATTTCCTTTTTAAATCCACAACTACCACCTGAGGCTTGTTGTTTAAGCGGATGTTTACGGAATGGGTCCCAAGCCCCCTGCTCACGATCATATCTTTTCCATCTGACCGGAACTCACCGGCACAGTACGGCAGGAAAAACTGGTATTGAGGCGTCATGACCCCTCCAAGATACGGGAGCCTTATGGTCCCTCCATGAAAATGGCCGGATAGGGTCAAATCTGCCCCCCAGCTTCTGCATGAAGGAAAATAAAGAGGAGAATGGCAAAGCAGAATCTGAAACCGCTCCTTAGATGCCTCCCCCACCTTTTGTTCTATCTCCTTCTCAGTTAAATCATCCGGACGGAACTTCCGGTAAACCCCCGCCTCCAGATCAATCCCGGTAACAGCTATATCCTGCCCATATAATTCTGTCCGGTTATCCAGAATTTTGATTCCAAGCTTTTTTAAACTGCCCACATAAGCCTCGTATGCTTCACCATATACCTTGCGTTCCCAAAGCAGCCGGTTCTCATGATTGCCATTGCCGCAAATGACGGGGTACCTTTCTGCCAGTTTTTCCATAAGCTCTAATGAAACAGCAGTATCCGCTCTGCCCTTGCTGGTGATCATATCGCCGCCCACAAGCACAAGGTCAGGTGCCGCCTCAGCCACTGCGGCCAGAAGCCTTTCATTGCCATCGCCAAACCGGTGTTCGTGAAGATCAGAAAGGAATACTATAGTACGGTCCGTTCTGATCTTAGCACTTTTCAAAACAGTTCTCTCCACGGAAAGCTGTTCTTTTTCATATTCAGAACGCAAATACAAGCCTGCGCCCAGTGCGGCGCAAAAAGCTACGGCAGTAACCCCCATCTGAATCTTCCTCTTCTTCCATCAATCTTTTTCTTGCTTTGTGTTCATCATACAATGAAGGACCTGCCTGAGTCAAGTCTAAGAGGTCCAGTTACCCACCAGATATTCAATGATGAGATTGGGTATGATTACCATGAGTCCGATGCCAATGCTCATGACTATGGTACCGTATAAATATTCCTGGTAACCTGGCGTTCCCGGAGTCGGCGGTACTGTAAACGCAAGACGGTAGATGGATTTACAGAGAGCAAAAAAGCAAATAAAATAAAAAATTGCGCTAAATATCTTTTTTTTCATTGGTATATTCCTCCTTTCCCATAATATAAACCACTTATGGATAATATGCAATACCGGATAATCAAGGTTTAATTAAGCCAGAGGTGATAAATCATGATCGTTTATGACAGACTGTGGGAAACCATGAAAAAGAAAAACATCAGCCAGTATCATTTGATCAAATACTGCAAGGTCAGTGCGGGGCAAATCGGACGGCTTAAGAAAAATAACTTCGTTTCCACTCATACCATAGACATGCTCTGCAGAATTCTGGACTGTGACGTGGAAGAAATCATGGAGTACCGGGCCGATATAAGCGAAGTAACCCTGCAAAAAGAAAGCGAGCCGAAAGCAGAACAGAACACTGCTCCACCAGAGGATTTGGCATAGAAAAAGAGCCTATAGGCTCTTTTTCTATGCCAAAAACCCCATCTTTCTACCGGATCCAGGCGCCTGAAGAATCAAGACGGTATCCGTCGGGCGTAATGGTATCCTTAAGCATGGCTCCATTGGCCCCCAGATAATACCATTTTCCGTTGCTCTCCACCCAGCGGCTTGCCGCCATGACAGAGTCTGTGCCAAACCAGTAGTAAACCCCGTCTATTTTCAGCCACTCATTGCCGGCCTTTTTTCCATCCTGTTTTCTATAATACCATTTAGAACCTTCCTGGACCCAGCCCTGGGAAGAAGTCTGTGCTGTCAGCCCTCCCGCTGCCTTTAAAGCAAAACCATAATCCAAAAGGGATTTTGTATCCTCATAATGAGTGGATTTACTCTTCATGATGACCGCAATCAGCCGGACTCCGTTCTTTTCCACGCAGGTGACCAGTGTATTGCCGGCCAGGGAAGTATAGCCGGTCTTTCCTCCGATCACTCCCGGATAATATCTGGAATCTCCCGGATTAATCATTTTATGGCCCATGGTCACCGTTCTGGCCGAAGCCTTCTTTGTGGCCGGTATCTGGTAACTTAAGGTGGAGGACACCTTTCGTACGGTTTCATTCTGGTATGCCGCCCTGGCAATAAGGGCCATATCGTGAGGTGTGGTATAATGGCTGGAGCTGTTAAGTCCATTGGGATTGACAAAATTGGTTCCAGTGCAGCCAAGTTCCTTTGCCCTGGCATTCATCAGAGCAGAAAAAGCGCCGACACTTCCTGAAACGTGCTCTGCCAGACCATTGGCCACTTCATTGGCTGATTTTAGCATAAGACCATAGAGGCTCTGCTCCACTGTCAGCTTGTCTCCTTCTGTAAGCCCCAGCGTTACTGCGCCTGATTCCAGGTTTGTAGTGGCAGCTTTTGAAAAGGTCACGGTCTCTGACAAATTACTTTTTTCTACAACAAGAAGGGCTGTCATAAGTTTTGTAATGCTGGCAGGATAATATCTTGTTTCCCCATTTTTTGAATAAAGCAGGGTTCCTGTAGACGCGTCCATAAGAACCGCGCCTTCTGACTGAATTTCCGGCTGTTTTATGTCCGCAGGCAACGTTCCCCCGGCATTTGGGGTATCTCCCGTCTGAGCACTTCCTGCGCCGGCTCCGTTGTTGATTCCCGGCCCGATCTCACCGGCCGTACTGCCTGCGGGTCCGCTTACGGTCCCTGTCTGACCCGAAGTTCCCGGAAAAGGCTGTATTATGGGCATTTCCCCGTATGATGGTATTGACGCAAGAATGCTGATACTGATTACCAGGCTCCACAGCCTGCACGATTTTTTTGCCATATCCTGTCATCTCCTGTATATTTCTGCATGCTAGTATGATTTCTTACAACAGTATAGCATAAAATCCAGAATTTTCCGATTAAAATTTTCTTACAAACTTTAACAAATTAAATAAATAAAACACCGCCCTGCTCAGGCGGTGTAATCTGCTAAAAAATCTGCTCTCTGTATTCCTTTTCTAATTCTTCCAACCTGTCCATTGCCACGTTTAAGATCTCAGCATGGTCAAATGCCAGCTTTTCCTGATCCAGCACGTCAATGGCCGGTAAAAGATCGGTCTCCGTCTCCTTTTTCCACATCATTCCCTGACGCTCATAGGTTTCTGTAACCCGATAACTCATAAAAATATGTTCTTCTTCATTTTCAACGGTAAGTGCATAGGTGGCTCCATTCTCCAGTTCAGAAAGCTTCTTTTTCTTTACCTGGAACCAACGGGCCTCTGCGGCGTCATCTCCGGCCTTTGGTGTCAGCTGGTCCTTCGGCACTGCGGCCATATAGGATACTGAGATGACTCTTGTTCTGGGATCACGCTTCACGTTCCCCCATGTATAAAGCTGTTCCAGGCAAATACCTTGTAAGCCAGTCTCTTCTTCAAGCTCTCTGGCTGCTGCGGCCTCCAGGGATTCATCTACATTTACAAAACCTCCCGGAATTGCCCACTGTCCGATGCAGGGATGATCTTTTCGCTTAATGAGCAGGATTTCTGTTTCCATCTCCTCCTCATCCACCGTAAAAATCAGCATATCCACGGTCACCGACGGGCGTTCATAATTCCCCGGGCGGTACTGCAAAAGAAACTCTTTTTCTGTTAATCCCTCTTGATTCCTTTGTTCCATTCTGCCCTTCTTCCTACCAGAATCTTAGAAAATCACGGACTGAAGCGCCCCTAATACTCCTGCACTGGCAAGTCCCATAATAACCCCTGCCACTAAGACGCCTCCCATCACGGCTAAAATACTGGATTTAAAATCAATATCAAGCAGGCTGGCTGCCAAGGTGCCGGTCCAGGCACCGGTTCCCGGAAGGGGAACTCCCACAAATAACAAAAGCGCAATAAACAACCCCTGTCCAGCTTTCGCCTGCAGTTTTTCTCCGCCTCGTTTTCCCTTTTCCAGGCACCATGAAAAAAAGCCGCCGATCACCGGCTTATCCGCTCCCCATTCGAGAACCTTTCTCGCAAACAGGTAAATGATAGGTACTGGAAGCATATTTCCAAGAATCGCAACGATATAAGACTGGAAAAGCGGAAGCCCCATCACCGCAGAATATGGAATTGCTCCGCGAAGCTCGATCAGCGGAACCATGGAGATAAAGAAAACGGTCATATATTGTTGTAACATATTCCATTCCTTTCGTGTAAAAGTCTGCCTTTATACTATACACAAAGATTGTCCGTCTATCAACCATTTTATAAAAAGATTATATTTACCATAGGGGGAACCGGCGGTTAAAACAAGTCCTAAGCTTAATCTTCTCTGAAATAAATATTAACATTTATGAAATACTATTGTACTGACAAAACGAGTGTGATATAATCCTCCAAAGTTGATAATCATGATACCAACCGCCAGAACGGAGAAGGAAGAATTATATGAAAAATCTGTTTCACAGGTACAGGCATGTCTGGATTCTCAGTTACGCCTTTATCTACATTCCATGGTTTCTTTACCTGGAAAAGACGGTGACAAACCATTACTATATCATGCATGTTGCTTTAGACGACCTGATTCCTTTTAATGAATATTTCATTATTCCATATCTTTTATGGTTTGCATATATAGCAGCCGCTATTTTGTATTTTTTTATTACCAACGTAAAAGATTATTACAGGCTGTGCACCATGCTGTTTACAGGGATGACCATTAGTCTGGTGATCTGCACCGTATTTCCCAACGGTACGGATTTCCGCCCTGTGATTGATCCGGGAAAAAATATCTGCTCGGCTATTGTGGCAATTCTTTATTCCGCGGATACTTGTACCAATGTATTCCCAAGCATCCATGTTTATAACTCTGTTTGCGTTCACATTGCAGTCCTTCACAGCGAACGCTTACGGAAATACCGGTTTGTGAGAACCGGTTCCCTGGTGCTGATGATTTCCATCAGCCTTGCAACTGTTTTCTTAAAACAGCATTCCGCCTTTGACGGTCTTGGTTCCCTGGTTATGGCTTATGTCATGTATCACTTTGTATACTCTGACTCCTATGTGCGGACCAGAGAAAAGGTTTCGGAAAAAGCCATCGGCTAACAACAAATCCCCTGAGCCATTTTTTTAATGGCCAGGGGATATTTTTTTACTGTAAGGCATTGTTCTAGTTAAAACCGAAAAATTTCTGGGTCATTTTATAGATCGCAATAGGAAATTTCCTTCCGTTCTTTCCTGGGAGATTAACCCCCTGCCCCATAAAGCCAAATCTAAGCCTTAAAAACAGCGGTAAATTCTGCTTGCGCAAGTACTGCCACAGTTCCTTTTTCTTTTCCATATTTTCATCATTTTCAGACTTGATGGCAAGGATGGAGGATATGGTCATCATGATCTCCAGATACCGAACCATGTAATGACGCAGCTTACGCTGCTTGATCTTCATCACATCGTAATATCCCAGCATCAGCTTTGTCACCTTGATCTGCTGGTCAATGCGGCCGATCATGATGGATTCGTTTACCGACTGGTCATCTCTTCCGATAAAATACCGGTAAAAATTCACATCTAAATAATACATGGTCTTAACGTGAGGCAGAGGCTGGTACACAAATATATTATCCACGTAAAATGTGTGCCTGGGAAGTTCCAGCCCGCATTGCCTTAGAAGCTCTGTCCGGTAAATCACCGAATGCATGAGAATATAATGCCCCAGCAGGAACACCTTGACGTCCTCCCAGCTGAATATCTCATTCTTTGGAAGAGCTGTGCGGTAATTCATGACTTTTTTCCGATTTGCCCCCTGCTTTTCATAGACAAAATTGCTGACCAGCATATCAAGAGTATTTTCTCCATAGACAAATCGCCGCAAAGTGTCCAGAATTTCCAGTAAAGCCGCCTCGTCCACCCAGTCATCGCTGTCCACTACTTTAAAATAAATTCCGGTGGCATTTTTTAATCCGGCATTGACTGCCGCGCCATGACCGCCGTTCTCCTGATGGATCGCCCGGCAGATTTCCGGGTAATTTCTTTCATATTCGTCTGCGATTTCTGCCGTATGATCCTTGGCGGACCCGTCATCCACGATGAGAATCTCGACCTCGTCACCTCCCGGCAGCAGGGAATCAATACAGTGCCTCATATAGGCCTCAGAGTTGTAACATGGAATTGCTACAGATAAAAGCTTCACAAAATATCCTCCTTAAAATTGTTTTTCTGATAAATCCGGATCGCACAAATAACAGACACCACTGCTGATATGGCCGCCAGAAACGGCTTTCGGTCTGTACGAAATAAATAATTCAAACGCCCCGTATTCATTACACAGAGCGACAGTAAATTGGCTGATATGTGGAATAGGCAGGGGGCCAGTAATGTCCCCGAAACCTCGTACAGCCAGGCAACGGCCAGTCCAATGAGAAAGGCATAAACTCCCTGAGGAAGATTTCCATGGTAAAACCCAAATAATGCCGCAGACAGGACCGCAGACAGCCAAAAAGGAAGCTTGTCCCTCAGTGAGGCAAAACCCAGTCCACGGAAAATGATCTCCTCTGCAAGAGGGATTAAAAGACCGGAAGCCAGAAGCTGAATTGGAAAGGCTGCTGAATAGAGATTGTTTTCTGCCTCCTTGTAGGATGTGGACTTTTCAGCCAGTCCTGATACTTCTACTATATAGTTTCCAAATACACATAAAGCCACTGCAAATATTATTATATAGGCCAGGCAGCCGTGAAGCTTGAGTCCTGAGAAGGAAGGATTTCCGCGGCGCCTCTGGTCTGTGGAATAGATATAATAAAGTGCGGGCGAGACTAAAAGGGCGGATAAGGCGGTGGCTTCCAAGGGGGCTAAGTTTAAGTATAGAAATAAGGCGGTCGTCATGGCTGTGTAGAAAAACATGGGCAGGATCAGATGCAGGATGATTGATATCATATACATGGTGTCCTTTCATCTTTGGGATTATTATGCCGTAGATCCGCAGTGCAGCTGGTAAAACCGCAGGTTTTACCAGCTCACGGGCATTCGCCCTATGAAATAAGGCAGGGAAAAAATTTCTTATGTGCGAGCACAACGAAATTTTTTCCCTGCCTTATTTCGCACTGCTCATTGCTTTTGTGTATATTATACCATCTGTTTTCAGGATATCTACCATAATTTTTTTAAATTATTTCTAAAGAAACGCTTTATTCTCTTTAAAGGTTCCAATCTTTTGAATTCTGTTGATTTTTTTATTGTCTGATAATATAATATCTTTATACTTTTTGATCAAACTATACGGAACTGAGAGGTAACTGATATGGCAAAAAAACGTATTGTCCTGGCTTTGGGACATCATGCTTTAGGAACAAATCTTCCGGAACAGAAAAAAGCGGTTGCAGAAACAGCCAGGGTCATCGCGGATTTTATTGAAGCCGGCTGGCAGGTGGCGGTCACCCACAGCAATGCCCCCCAAGTGGGCATGATCCACACAGCTATGAATGAATTTGGAAAACTTCACGACGGCTATACTTCTGCGCCCATGTCCGTATGCTCTGCCATGAGCCAGGGCTACATTGGCTATGATCTGCAAAACGGCATCCGGGCTGAGCTGGTGAAGCGGGGGATCTGCAAATCTGCAGCCACCATTTTGACCCAGATGCTGGTAAACCCTTATGACGAGGCTTTCTACACCCCCATGAAGCCTGTGGGACGCTTTATGTCGGCGGAAGATGCAAAAGAGGAAGAGGAAAAAGGAAACTATGTGGAAGAAGTGCCTGGCAAGGGCTTTCGCCGGGTCGTGGCTTCTCCAAAGCCTGTATCCATTGTGGAAATTGACATCATTAAGGCCGTTCTGGATGCAGACCAGATCGTCATCGCCTGCGGAGGCGGCGGCATTCCGGTTATGGAACAGGGATACCGCTTAAAGGGTGCCAGTGCAGTCATTGAAAAAGACCGGGCTGCCGGGCTTCTGGCAAAGGAAATCGATGCCGATGTGCTCATGATCCTTACAAACGTTGACAATGTCACCCTGAATTTCGGAATGCCTGATGAACGATCCATCAGCCAGATGAGCCTGGAGGAAGCAGAGGGCTACATTCAGGAAGGACAATTTGAATCAGGCTCCATGCTTCCAAAGATTGAAGCCTCCCTGGATTTTCTCCGGCACGGAAAAGACCGGAAGGCAATCATTACCTCTCTTGAAAAAGCGAAAGCAAGCCTGGAAGGAAAAGCAGGTACGGTAATGCAATCTTTTTGAATATGGACAGACAGAAGCTTCATATATTGAAACAAATGTAATATAACGGAGCTTTATATATGAAATTTTTGCAAAAATTTAAGATTGCAGAAAAAATCAGAAAGCTTTCTATCCCATCTGAAACAGGAAAGAAGGCAGTTATGGTATTCCTGCTTTTCCTCTGCGCCTTTCTGGCCGGCCACCTTGGAGCCATGCTGGTGGATCACCACAAAGCAGTAGAGACTGCGGCGGATGGAAACTGGGGGCTGAGCTTCCAGCAGGAAGGGCAGCCCCCGGTTGCCAATGCTACCATGGACTATTTAAAAAAATTTAATGCCTATTATGCGGAAAAAACCCCGGATAAAGTTCTTTATCTGACCTTTGATGCCGGATACGAAAACGGAAATACGCCAGCAATCCTTGATGCATTAAAGAAGCACAATGCCCCGGCTACCTTTTTTGTGGTAGGTAATTACATAGAAACTGCTCCGGAGCTGGTAAAGCGGATGGTTGATGAAGGCCATACCGTAGGCAATCATACCTATCATCATCCGGATATGTCCAAGATGTCTTCAAAAGAAGCATTTGAAAAAGAGCTTAAGGATTTAGAGGTCCTTTTTGAACAGACCACCGGACAGCCCATGAGACAATACTACCGCCCGCCTCAGGGAAAATACAGTGAAGCCAATTTAAAAATGGCAAGTGATATGGGCTACAAAACCTTTTTCTGGAGCCTTGCCTACGTTGACTGGTATCAGGATAAGCAGCCCTCAAAGGAAGAAGCCTTTAAAAAGCTTTTAGGCAGGATTCATCCCGGCGCCGTTGTGCTGCTGCACAGCACCTCAAGCACCAACGCCCAGATCCTTGATGAATTGCTGACCAAGTGGGAAGAAATGGGCTATCAGTTCAAATCCCTGGATCAGCTGGCAGCTGAATAGCATACAAAAAATGAGCCTTGAATGGTGGTCTTAAAAGCCACCTTCAAAGCTCATCTTTTTATTTACTGCAATTCCTTTTATTTTCCATATGCTTATAAGGATAGCTGCTATTCCAGGAAATTATCCTCCAACTGCCTGATGATACTGTCATCAAGGGATAAAGCCGCTTTTGCATACCTTTTGGCCGAGCCGTAAAAGTCCTCTCAATCCCCTAAATAAAATAGTTTGGCTCCAGGGAAATGATCCTGGATAAAAATTGTCTGGTCCTCTCTTCCTTTGGATTTGAAAATATCTCTTCCGGTCTTCCCTCCTCCACCACAATTCCTCCGTCCATAAAGACCACTTTATCTGCCACATCCTGGGCAAAGGACATTTCATGGGTCACCACGATCATGGTGATCCCTTTTCCTGCCACTTTCTTAATGATGTCAAGAGTTTCCCCCACCAGCTCCGGATCCAGGGCAGAGGTTGGTTCATCGAATAAGATCACTTCCGGATTTAGGACAAAGGCTCTGGCAATGCCGACCCGCTGCTGCTGTCCGCCGGAAAGCTGAGAAGGATAACAATGATACTTATCCCGTAATCCCACCCAGTCAAGGGCTTCTTCTCCCCGCTTTCTCGCTTCCTCCCTTGGAATGCGCCTTGCCGTAACAAGACCTTCCATCACATTTTCCAATGCCGTTTTATTGGCGAAAAGATTATAATTCTGAAAAACAAAAGCTGTTTTCCTTCTTATCTCCAGAATTTGCTTTTTGGTCGCCTTTTTTAGGTCCACACGGGTATCCCCGATGGCAAGCTGGCCGCTGTCCGCATTTTCCAGGAAATTAATACACCGCAGCAATGTGGTTTTTCCCGATCCGCTGGGCCCCAGGAGGACCACCACCTGGCCATCTTCTACCTCCACAGACACATCCTTTAGGACCTGCTGCTTTCCAAAGGTCTTTTTAACATGCTTTACTTCAATCATATGGATTCCTCCTGAACTTACCTGTATGGCGTCTTAAAACCTTTGCCAGGCATTCGATCACAATGGTAAATGCCCAGTATATGACTGCGGCCGCCACATACCCTTCAAAAAACGAATAGGTCCGGGAGCTTGGAATGGTGGCTCCTGCCACAATTTCCACGATTCCGATGGCCATGACAACGGATGATGCCTTGATCAGACCGACCACATGATTGATCAGGGTGGGGATCGCCGCCGGTATCATCTGGGGGATGATGATCCTCTTAATGGTCTGGACTTTTGTAAGCCCTATGGAATACCCGGCTTCATCCTGCCCCTTGTCAATGGATAACAGCGCTCCCCGGATCGCCTCTGATATAGAGCAGATCGCAGTAAGGCTGAGGGCAAAAATGCCTACCCAGATATGATCCACTTCGGCGGCACTTTTTTTAATATGTAAAAGCTTTGCCAGATCATTGAATTTGAGCATGAAAATCAGGTTATATATCATCAAAGCCACCACAATGGGAACTCCCTGATACACCGTAACAAATATCCCAAGAAGCTTATTAATAACAGGCACTTGATAGACCCTGGCAAGCGCGATTACCGTTCCAAGAGCCAGGCCTATGGCTAATGGAATGAACACAAGCCTCAGGGTATTGGGAAAATACCTGATTCCGTATAGAAAGCTTTCATAAAAATGAGCTGCATTGAAATTCATCCTTTTCCCTCTTTTCCAGGTCATGTCCTTTCTCTTCCATACTCCAGTTTTATATTCAGGTAATAAAAAAGAAGCCGGACCGTTAAACTTATAACAATATAGATCATCACCACAAACACATAGGCTTCCAGTACGTGCTTTGTGGCCGCACCAATGGATTTGGCCCTTCCCATGATATCGGTAACACCGATTAAAAACACAAGAGAGGAATTTTGGAACAGGCCCACCAGATCAGAGCCAAAGGGAGGCAGGGCGATCCTTACCATCTGGGGCAGAAGGATCCTTCGAAAGGTCTGAAACTCCGTAAGACCCACACTTAACCCTGCCTCTGTCTGACCATAGGGGATGGATGTGACTGCACCGTAAAATATGGCAGAAAGAAATGCTCCCTGATTTAAGATAAAGGTGATATAAGCAAAAGTCACTGCACTCCATCCCCGGTTTAAGTTGGTGCCAAAAACAGGATCAATAAGGGCCGGTATCCCGTAATAAATAATCATCAGCTGCACCAGCATGGGGGTTCCTCTCATGAATGAGACATAAACCTTTAGAAACGGATTTAAGACCGGTATTTTTTTTAGCTCTGCCAGAACAATGAAAGCGGCAAGAATCACTCCGAAAACCGTGGCATAAACCACAATCCAAAGGGTCACTGATAAATACGGAAGAATTTTAGGGATATTTTCAAAGAACCGCTCCCAGCCAAACAGTTTATTCATACCATTACTCGCTTTCCGTATAATCCCCGCCGATTACATCCTTTGATATCTGTGCAAGCCTTCCGCTTTCCCTTAATTGTTTTACCGCTCCATCCACTGCCTCCTGCAGACTGGTATTGGCTTTTGCAAATAAAAAATACGTAGAAGAGGACTGGATTGGCTCTCCCGTCACCTTTATGGCTTCCCTGCCGCCTTCATAATTTTTATTCAGCTTTTCCGCATCCCGTTTAGTCAGGATGGTGGCATCCCAGACTCCGTTTACAAGTCCTGTAATAGTTTCTTCAT
Organism: Lacrimispora sp. BS-2; assembly: GCF_040207125.1. Taxonomy (NCBI): domain Bacteria; kingdom Bacillati; phylum Bacillota; class Clostridia; order Lachnospirales; family Lachnospiraceae; genus Lacrimispora; species Lacrimispora cavernae. The sequence goes on along the minus strand of NZ_CP157940.1, from coordinate 876,249 downwards.
CGGTTGAATTATTCACATAATCAATCTTTATGGGATTATCCGGATGGTCTTTATTATAATTTTCCAGGATGTACACGGAATTTGAACCGGTGGAGCTTTTTACCTTCCTTCCCTTAAGATCATGAAGGGACTGGATATCCGTCCGGTCACCTGCTACGGCAAGATAAGTCACATAGGTGGTATACGGTTCTTTTCCAAACAGATACTTTTCATCTCTTTCCTTGTTATATTCGTATTGATGAGCTGCAAGATCAATCTTGCCCGCATCAAGGGAAATCAGCACATTGGCAAAATCAGAGGTCTGATATTCAAATTCATACTGGGGAAGCACCTCATCTACTGCCTTTAAGACCTCATATTCATACCCGGCAAGCTCCCCTTTCTCATCCAGATAGCAATAAGGCGCATAGGCATTGCCGGTTCCTACCACCACTTTTGTGACACCGCTGTCTGCTGCTGCCGCTTTTTTTCCGCATCCTGTCAGCATTGCCGCCCCAAATGCTGTCAGAACGGCATTCAAAGCCAGCTTTTTTATCCATTGATTCATTATTTTTTCCCTTCCTTTTCTTTTCATATTTTATTCGCCATCCCCCGAAGTGTCTGATGGTGATCCACCCGGTAAAAATACCCGGTGATTTTCTCCAATGTGCCCTCAATTTTCCCTTCCACATCAAAGGAACTGACCGCCTTTTTCTCCAACTGTTTCTGAATGTGAAAGCCGATCCTTTTGCAGATGACACAACGGCAGTCTGCTATGAAATCCACCCCTGGATGGTTTTCCTGTAAGCCTTCGCAGTTCCTTCCTTTGCACCCGCCCTGGCAGGAGGAAGGCTTTCCGGCTGTATTTACAGCTTCTCTTATTTCCAAAAGAGCGTACTCCCCTTCTTCTCCCACTTTATAGATGTAAAATTCATGGGCTGCCCCAAAATTCATGTCAATATTCACACCGTCAGAAGATGCAACTGCAATTTTATATGGCATAACACTCCCTCCATGAACCTGCCTGTCAATTGAATCTTGTTCTGGCAACGGAATAGATGTCTTCGATCAGCTTCAGGCCACCGTCATATCCTGTATAGTAGCTGTTCATGACCAGCCTTTCATTGACCGGCCAGGATACATTAAGGAAATGGGCATCAGTCTGTTTTGCAACCTCTTTTTCCCAATGACCTCCAAGGATCAGGGGATATCCATGATAATCATGGGCTTTGATCTCATTGTGGATCTTATAGCCATCGGTCTCAAAGTCCACCTCTGCTTCTATGCCAAAATTCAGCTCCTTAAAATAGGAACAGACCTTATTCCGGAACTCTCTTGGAGTATCATCCGTTATGAACTGCTTTGCAGGAAACAAACCCAGGTCATTGACCAGGAACTTTGTAATGCCAAGGGCATATTGGGCATCAGACACAACTGTAAACTGCTTTGACATGACTCTGGTCTCCAGGAACAGATCCGCATAGCGTTCAATGTAATAGTAATAATAAGCCTCTTTCTCAGCAATAAGGCTTTCGATCTTCTCCTCCGGCACTCCTGCGAACCCGCCTACTTCCCGAAGGAATTTACTGGTTTCAAAAGCCCCTATGGGGAGGGTGGGATAGTGAAGATAAGGGATTCCAAGCTTCTTCTCCATGTTCTTCATGTTATTAAGCCCGACCCACGGAGACACCAGCAGGTTAAATTCCGCTTCCGGGATCCTCTTTACATTACTTAATCCTCTTTGATAGCCAAATATGGTGTTCGGCGTAAGGCCAAGCTCCCTGACCAGATTTTCAAGCTCTCTTAAATTTCCCAGCCAGAATTCATCCTGATAAGGCACATCGGCCCATATATTGACCAGATTTTTTATCCGGTTATCTGACCGTTCCAAAAGCTGGTCAATGATTGCATCCACCACCTGCTCATGGCCCTTGTAGTTGTTTCCCTTAAAGCCTGCGGTTGAGGCATAGATGACCGGTTTTTCGGCATCCCGGAACCCCTCCACCACTTCCTCGGTGTTGTCACCCACGATCTCCGGGATACAGCCGGTCAAAACCACATATAAATCGGCGTCAATGACATCCAGGGAGTGTCTGATGGTTGACTCCAGCTTTTTAACGCCTCCGAATACAACATCCTTTTCGTTGATGCTGGTACAGGGATAGATATTGGGAGAAAAATATCCGGAACTGCCCGAGGAATTGGAAAGCTTCTGGGCGCAGCCCGGCCCGGAATGGAGGACCGGAATGGCCCGTTCAATCGCCTGAACGGTCTGCATGGCGCTCATGGCGCATTTATACCTCTGTTTGTCTAATATCTTTGCCATCAGCCAATCGCCTCCTCTAAAAAGCTTCCCACATCCTGCTTATACCACCAGTCCGTGTAAGGCAGCTTTACTCGTTTTGCCAGATTTTGTTCAAAGCTCCGGTTCCGTATGGTATCTAAAACCGTATGAGCGAACTCCAGCGTATGCTTATATCCGAATATCATGTATTCGTCCGCCACATAGACCGCCGGCGTCCCCTGTTTAATGGCCCATACTGTAGAACCGGGATGGCGGGAAAGGTATAAATCAGGACGGTATTTGTTTAAGATGTTCATCACCTCAAAGTTCTGCTGGTCCGCCACACTGGTTTCAAAATTAATGTCATTGTCGAGAAGATAACTCATGGCGGGAGGTACATCCCCGTTTTCGTATTTCTTGTCATAATGCCATGCCAGCGCCCAAACCACTTCGATTCCCAGCTCGTTCAAAACTCTCGTCACCTCAAAGGTGTAGCCCGGCCCCATTCCGAGAACCGCTTTTAATCCCTTTAATTCTTCCTTCACCGCTTCAATCTGAGGAATATAGATCTTTCTTTGTTCTTCTATGTAATTCTCCACCTCAAGCTGCTTACCGGCCACCCTTCCGATTTCCCGAAGCCAAGTCTCAAATCCGACGATCCCCAAGGGATTGACGGTCCGGATATAGGGAACGCCATAGTGCTCTTCTAAGCCATTGCCCAGATAATTTCCAAGAACTCCGCAGATGCACGTTGTCGCAACGGATTCTGATAAATGCTCCAGTTCTTCCACCGTTGCGTTGGCATATAAAAAAATGGGTTCTAAATCAAAATTCTTAAACATTTCCATGATTTCATTTCTGGCGCTTTCGAAAAAGTTTTTAAAATTAATGGTTTTTCTTTTCCGCTGGGGAGGCTTTACGATTCCGCTTAATACCGCATGATCGGATATATCAAACCCTGTCGCCCAGATTCGTGATTTAAAACCTTCGCAGTGAACGGCTATGACAGGTACCGGAATCTGATCCTTCACATCATCCACCACGCTGTCAATGTCTTCTCCGATGATCCCCGTGGCACAGGAACTGCTGACAAAAATTGCCTTTGGCTGGTAACGCCGGTTAACCTCCACAATAATATCTGCCAGGGCTTCTGTGGAGCCGAAAATAGTATCATTCTCATTCATGTCCGTGCCGATGTATACAGATTTGTTTACGACTCCTCTTTTAGCGGCTACCTGATTGGTAACAATGTACTGTGAACTGGCCGTGGCCGAACACCCGGAAGGACCGTGATGGATGACCGCCACATCCCGGATCCCTCCCAGCTGGCTGAGAGCACAGCCTGAAAGGCAGGTGCTTGACTGGGAAAAACAGCGCCCGCAGCCCTTTAAGCTGCCGCACTTACTCTGACTGGCAAGATCATGTAAGTCTCCTACATATCCGGTTATGGAACCTAACCGGGTCTCCCTGGTAGCCAGATTGGAATTTGATAAATTAATTGCCATGTTTAACCTCCAGACTTTGACTAAGCTTCTTCAAAAAGCTTTGTGGACAGGTACCTAAGACCGGTATCCGCTAAAACAACTACAATATTCTTTCCTTTGTTTTCAGTTCTTTTTGCCACCTGGGCGGCTGCAAAAATGGCGGCTCCGGAGGAAGTTCCCACTAATATCCCGTCTGTCCTTGCCACTTCCTTTGCAGCTTCATAAGCCTGATAAGTTTCCACCTCATATTTTTCATCATAAATGTTTCGATCCATGGTAAGGGGAACCCGTTCTGCAGGCACTCCTTCAAAGGGATGGATCCCTGTGATATCCGGCGGCAGTGGATCGGTCTCACTGGGCAGGGAATTTGGCCCCGGCTGTATGGCAATGATCTTAATATTTTTATTTTTACCTTTTAAGTACTTTCCCGCCCCTGATACGGTACCTCCCGTGCCGACGCAGGCCACCAGAATATCCACCTCTCCATCCGTATCCGCCCAGATCTCCGGCCCTGTGGTCGCTTCATGAACAAAAGGATTTGCCGGATTTTCGATCTGATTGACAAAAAAGATGTTTTTTTCCTTTGACAGCACCTTCTCCTTCAGAGTATTAACAGCCGCCACAAAATCCCCGCCTGTTTCATCCAGCACCGCCTGGACCTCCGGCACCTGAGATAATCTGATGGCTTCTCCGCCAAAAGCTCTGATGTTCTTAAACCGTTCCTCGCTGACATAATCCTGGACATATACCCGGAAAGAATATCCTCTGGCTGCCGCGATTGCCGCAAGGCCGATCCCCGTATTTCCGCTGGTGGTTTCCACAATGGTATACCCTGGTTTTAAAAGTCCCTTTTTTTCCGCATCATCGATCATGGCCAGTGCGATCCTGTCTTTTACGCTCTGGTTGGGATTAAAATACTCAAGCTTTGCGATGATCTTCGCTTCCAGAGCATGTTTTTTTGCGTAATTTTCCAGCTCCAAAAGAGGCGTTTTTCCTATGAGTTCCGTGATTGATTTATGAATATTACTCATTCATTCCCTCCTTATTCCAGCACCCTTTGTGCCTTAGATCTTATAATCATCGTTGATGTTCATAAGCCCGAATTCAAAAAGAATTTCTTCCAGCCGTTCCTGATCCATGGGCGTGGGAATGGTGAAATCCTGATTATCAATGACAGCCTGCGCAAGATTCCGGTATTCATCTGCCTGGCTGGAATCGGGTTTGTATTCAATGACTGTTTTGCGGTTGATCTCCGCATGCTGCACAATGTTATCCCTTGGAACGAAGTAGAGAAGCTTGGTCCCAAGCTCTTTTGAAAAGGCACGGAGCAGATCCAGCTCCCGGTCCACGTTCCGGCTGTTGCAGATAATTCCCCCAAGCCGTACTCCTCCGGTCTTTGCATACCGTTTGATGCCTTTTGCAATGTTATTTGCCGCATACAGGGCCATCATCTCCCCGCTTGCCACAATGTAGATTTCTTTGGCCTTTCCTTCCCGGATGGGCATGGCAAATCCTCCGCAGACCACATCTCCCAATACGTCATAAAACACATAATCAAGGTCATCGGTATAGGCGCCAAGATTTTCAAGAAGTCCTATGGAAGTGATGATGCCTCTGCCGGCACAGCCTACTCCCGGCTCCGGGCCTCCTGATTCCACACACCTGGTTCCCTTATAACCTTCCTTCATGATGCGGTCCAGCTCTACACTGTCCCCCTCTTCCCGCAACGTATCAAGAACCGTTTTCTGCGCCAGACCGCCTAAGAGCAGCCTGGTGGAATCCGCTTTTGGATCGCACCCCACAACCATGACCTTTTTTCCAAGCTCTACCAGCCCTGCCGTCAGGTTTTGGGTTGTGGTGGATTTTCCGATTCCTCCCTTCCCGTAAATAGCAATCTGTCTGATCTGTCCCATTGATAAAATCCTCTCTTTCTGATTCTCATCATAAATTATCGTATAAGTCTTCCATTGGCTCTGTTAAAAACCAGTTGGCCCATGGTCATGGATCCTTTCTAAACTTCATTTAATAACTTCCGTAACTCTGTGTAAGTAAGAAGCCTCCTGATGGAATCCTCAATATATCCCGGCAGTTCAAAGGCTTCAATGTGGTTTTGTTCCAGGGCAGCCCTAGCACCGGCTCCGATCCGGCTGACCAGAACATAATCACAATCTTCAAACAGGACTGCCAGGGCTTTTAACTGTGTTTCATCATGCTCCTGTCCCTTGCATACGGGAACTGTTTTACGGCTTCCCTCGTATGTGAATGTCATATCCCTGCTGTCGGCTGCTACGATGTAAAAAACTTCGGCTCTGCCAAAATGCTGGTTTACTACCTTTCCGTCTGTTGATGCGACTGCTATCTTATATTTCATGGTGTTTTCAATCCCCTTTTCCTTTATCCGTGGGAAAAGGTATCACTTCCTGCGATCCTTCTCTGGTATATGAGATCTCCGTAATCCTTCCCCCCAAGCATGCCCACCGCATCGGCACGGCAGTGCTGGCAGTGGCGGAAAACATCGATGTATTTTCCTGCCCGGGTCCTGGCCTCGTCGATTTCCTGACAGACAGGGGCTGGTTCACGGGAAAGGTCTGCCTGTGGGATCAGGGGAATGATGTTATAGATCCTTGCGCCTGCCTCTTTTACGGCCTTTGCAATATCCTCAATATGCCCTCCGTTTATGTTTGGCACCAGCACGGTATTCACTTTCACCGTAATTCCTGCATCCGCTATCTTTTTGATTCCCTTTAACTGGTTTTCTATCAGGATCTCAGCCGCCTGGACTCCCTCATAGATTTTTCCATGGTACAGAATCCACCGGTTCAGCTTTGCCTCGATTTCCGGGTCCACCGCATTTACTGTAACGGTCACGGATTCTACTCCGATTTCAATGATCTCAGCCGCCCTTTCATAGAGAAGGAGCCCGTTGGTGCTCATACATTTGATCAGCTCCGGATGGTGTTTCTTTACCAGGCGGAATGTCTCCAGAGCGTAATCCGTAGCCAGGGTATCGCCTGGACCTGCAATGCCTGCCACCGTGATCTCCGGACAAAGGACAAGAGCCTTGTCAAGAACCTTAAGTGCCTGCAAAGGGGTGAGCACCTTAGAGGTCACTCCCGGCCTTTCTTCCTCATCGTTAATTCTCCTGTCACAGAACTTACAGGAAATATTGCAGCCAGGGCTTACCGGAAGATGGATCCGGCCCACGTTGTTTTTATTTCCTCCAAAGCATGGATGTGACTTTTGCAGATTTTGATATGTATTTGCCATTTCACTCTCTCTTTCTTAAATTAGGATACAAAAAAAGACAACCTTCCCTGATACGCATTCCTGCTTATCAGAACCTCCGGTTGTCCAGTCAGCTCTTTAATCTGATTTTTTCTATTTTTTCGATCTGTACGATTTTTCCATCCTGAATCGTTATGGTAATGGAACCATACTTTACATGGCTGGCCATTTCATGGATCAGCTCAATGTATTCTTTTTCAGGATCAGAAGCATTTGAATAGGATATGGGAATCACCTTCTCTCACTTATGAATCTCCGCCAGGACCCTATCTCTTTCCCCGGCCCGGTTTCTTTTTCTCAGGTGGTTCTTTTTATATGTATTTTCATTCTTTTCGTATTCCCTGAATCTCCTGCATTTATGGATTGATCCAATGGCATAACCATGGACTTTATCATTAATTTCCGCTTATAAAAAAAACAGGTACTATTACAGTACCTGTAAAACTCCAGCTGTCACGGATCCAGGTATTCTAATACATACAAAAATAAGCTGTATTCATATACATGCACACAGTTTTACAACAACAGCTATCCATCTGTTCAAAGCTTGCAAAATGGTCAATCCCTGCAGAAAACATTGTGTTTATCATATGAATGACATCCTTTCTTCAATACCCTATTATCTTTATAGGTTTAATATGTATTGATTATAATATTATCTTTTTGAGATGTCAACATCTTTTTCATATTTTTATGATATTTTTTTAACGACTTGTCCCTTTTTATCTCCATTGTTCCCCCTTCCCAGGCCCCCGCCCATGGAAAAGAGTTGGGGATTGACCGGTCCTAAGAAGGGAATAAAGCGGCTGACAGAACATAAACAGGCCGTAAGAAATCAGAGCATTCCTTTTCTCTGACCCTTACGGCCTGTTTTCCGGCTTGCCGGTATTTTTATAGCGCGGAGGCACGCATCAAAGCCTCATCAATGCAGCCTGCAATATTCTCCCGTCCCATATCATCTACAAATCCCGCCCGTTCCATCATTGACATAGGCTGTTCGTTCACATGGGATAACATCAGTGTGATGTTCTTTCTTTTTAAACTGCTGTAAAGCTTCTTTAAGCTTTTTAAGGCAGTTGTATCCATGGCCGGAACGCTCCGCATACGGAGTATCAGCACTCTCTTTCCGTCTTCCAGTACCACCTTGGATATCTTATCTGCGGCTCCAAAAAACATTGGACCATTGATTTCAAATACGGCCACATGCCCTGGAACAGGCTTTAAGTCAATGCGGTCTCCTTCATTCTCCTCTTTATCCTCCAGATACTTCCAGCCGTTTACCTCGGCCACATCCGCCATCCGCTTCATGAACAGCAAAGAAGCAAATATCAGGCCAACGCCGATAGCCACCACCAGATCAAATACCACGGTCAGGATAAAAGCGACCAAAAGCACGGACCAGTCACTTTTAGGGGAAGTTTTTACAATTGAAACAAATTCTCTCCACTCGCTCATATTATATGCAACCATAAACAGAATCGCTGCAATGGCCGGCATAGGGATAAGGGCTGCATATGGCATGAGAAATACAAGGATCAACAGCAGAAGAACTGCATGAACCATTCCCGCCACAGGAGTTCTTCCTCCGTTTTTCACGTTGGCGGCCGTCCGCGCAATGGCGCCTGTAGCCGGGATTCCTCCAAACAATGCAGAAAAGGTATTACCCAGTCCCTGAGCAATCAGTTCCATGTTGGAATTATGCCTGCTTCCTATCATTCCGTCTGCCACAACGCAGGACAGCAATGATTCAATGGCAGCCAACACCGCAATGGTCACTGCATCAGGCATGACCTTCCCCATCATGTCAAGGGACAGCCTGGGAACATGCAGAGCCGGAAGACTGGGGGAAATGGTATACAGATCACCAATGGTATGAACCGGAAGATCCAGCACCTTTACCAGAACCGCAGTGAGAACAACTGCAACTAAGGATGGGGGGACCTTCTTAAAATATCTTGGCCAGATGATAAGTACGGAAAGGGCGATCATTCCTATTGCCAATGCCATGGGATTAAGGGTTCCGATGGAGTGTACCACCTGCTCCAGCTTTTCCATGGTCTCCACCGGAGCCTTTTCAAAGGTAAGCCCCAGGAAATCCTTTATCTGGCCGATAAAAATAGTCACCGCAATGCCGGCGGTAAACCCGGTTGTAATGGTATAGGGAATAAAACGTATCAGACTTCCCAACCGTAAAAATCCCATGATAACCAGAATAATTCCGGCCATTACGGTTGCCGCGGCCAGACCGTCAAGCCCGTTTTTTATGACAATACCAGCAACAATAGAAGCAAATGCAGCCGTAGGCCCTGCAATCTGCACCTTACTGCCGCCTAAAAAAGAGATCACAAAGCCTGCGACAATGGCCGTATAAAGTCCCTGCTCCGGGGTTACGCCGGAAGCCAGGGCAAGAGCGATAGAGAGAGGCAGGGCAATGATTGCCACGATAATTCCGGAAATAATATCCTTTATAAACTGCTCTCTTGTATAGTGCTTCATTGATAAAAAAAACTGGGGTATCATATCCTTCATTTTTCCCGATCCTTTTACATTATAAATTTTTCACAAACTTTTTATAATATAACTGTGAAAAGAAAAGAATGCAAGTGAATTTCCCATGTTTTTCAAATAGTACAAGGATTCCTATCTCAGACTGTCCTCTGCCAGAAGTTCTAAGCCCTTCTCATCAAGAAGCTCCACACTTCCCCTGGTGAGTTTAACCAGGAGGTCCGCCTGGAACAGCCGTAAGAGGCGGGTCACCACTTCTCTTGCCGTTCCCAGATGATGGGCGATCTGCTCGTGGGTAATGGAAAGCTCCCCGGAACCCGTAAGCCTCCCCTCTTCCAGAAGAAAAGCGGCCAGGCGGCCATCCATTTTCTTATTTAAGACCTGGTCCATGAGCCACATGACATCGGTAAAACGGGAAGCCATCAGCTCATTGGTAAAGTTTGAGACAACTGCCGACTGCTCCATCAGCGTCTTGTAGACCTCCGGCGGAATCACTGAGACCACGGAATCCTGCTCCGCTTCCACCGTAACATCAAATTGAATGTTTTTAACCATACAAGGACCGGAAAAAAGGCAGATATCCCGCTCAAGCAGACGATAAAGCGTCAGCTCCCGTCCCTCATCCGATATCATAAAAACCCTAAGCTGTCCTTCGGTCACAAGCAAAAGCCCGCTGCAGCCGTCAGCCCCGCCGTGGACCAGCATACCTTTTTCAAACCTGGCTTCCCTGGCTTTTTCTTTTAAGAGCATTCTCTGTCTCTCTGTCAGCTTATTCCAAAAAGGAAGATACTCTCCCAACACCATAACATCAAACCTCCATGTGCCTAAGAACGTTGAAACCCAATCTCATCATTGCAGTCAAAAAACTTAAAGCACTCACTGTAGTCCAGCCTTCCTGACTTCAGCTCTTCTGCCATCAAAAGAAGATTCAGGGAATTGACTGCGGCTCCGCAGATCCCGGAACGCATCCGGATATTCTCAAGCCTTTCCCTAAATCCGCCGGTAAACGCACCGGAAACAAAAGCAAAGTGATAGCGTATCACACCTTTATCAAAGATCTCCCACCACTTGTTTGGATTAAGCTTCTCATTCCGTTCCTTATTTTCCTCTATGTAGCGGTACATCTCATCGGCCTGTTTGATCGGAAGGGAATACCCTTTTCCATAAGCCTTGTTATCAATGATCAGCCCATCTTCTCCATAATATACGCACACATCCGGCTTTCTGGTATCCCCAAGCCTGGCTCCCTTAAAGTCCAGTTCAGCTGTCAAAAGCTGGGCTGTCTGTATCTCATAATCCCTGTCTGAACTGCCGTCAAATCCCAGATCCAAAAGGATGAGATACCGATGGTCCACATGGATTAAATGGGATCTTAAATAATCCTTGCACAGGGACACTTCTGATTTTACCGGCACCGGTCCATGGTTTTCATAAGGCAGCTCAAGACCGGTTATTTCCTCCATGATCCGATAGGTGTTTCCGGTCTTTTTCACTTGAAGCCCAATATTTTCAAGGCTTCGGATGTCATCGAGAATCGTCTCTTCCTCCTCTTCCATGCCCATGCCTTTTAAATATTCCTTTACCTGCAATGGGGAGCGGTAGGCTCCTTCCAGATATTTTATGATATGGGTCCTGCGGTTGCGCAGATATTCCCGGTCAGCCACCTTGGTAGCCAGCATATCCCACATCACCCGCTTGGGAATTCTGGGGAATTTTGAAACGCCTGTCACATGCTTTAATACGGTCCTTCCCTTTAATGTCAACTGGTAAGACTGGGGGATGGTTCCGGTACAGGACTTCCCTCCGATGGCAGCAGTTACCTCCTTTGCCGCCTTGTTGATCCAGCCCATCTGTAAAAGCCAGCTGCAAATAGTCCGGACATATTTATCGCTGGTGCCTTCCGTATCCTGGAGAAGCTTTGTCCTCTCTTCTCTGGTTTCTGCTTCCGCCAGCCCCTGGAGGATCATGTACTGGGGAATGGAGGTAAAGCCTGCCTCTCCGATAAAGCCAAGCCTTGCTCCCATCTCAAACTTTGTCAGATGCCCTTCTTCTCCCAACAGGGACAGAACTCTGCACACGGGCGGGTAGGAAAGAAGGGCGGTCCTTAACGCGAAAGCCTCCTCCTCACTGCCTGCAGGCGCATTGGCATACTGCTGTCCCAGGGGGGACAGGGAACAGACATCCTCGTTCCGGCTGTAATGAAGAAAGCCAATGCTCACTGCCCATCTCAAAAAGGAATCTGCCGGCCAGTCGCTTTGGTATTCCTTTCGCTGTCCCGGCAGGACGGCCTGAATGATCCCGGAACAAGGGGCATTGCTCCTTGTATAGCCTGCAGGCGTCCCTTTTCCCTTTAAATGGGTATAGGGGATGGAAATTTCCCTGCTGCTTAATTCCCGTATAAACTCGTCTTTTCCGTCTTTTTCCGATATGAGCCTGGGTATCTTATCCATACGCAGGATCCTGTTGATCTCTGAATCCGGCACAAACGCGGATACAACATTTTTTAGATTTTCCAGGGTATAGGCCTCCTGTACCCAGCCAAATGTCCGATCTGCCACTGTCATTTCCTCTCTGCATTTTTCTTTTTCCAGCCCATGTTCTTTGGGCATAAAAGTATCCCCGCAGGGCGTTTTCTTAAGTATACCATAGCCGCCAGGGATTGACCACGTAATTTTCCTGAGAATGGCCAAAGGGTTTGGTTTGTGATGAACGGATTCCTGTGATATAATGGTGAAAGCTTGTTATCTTTATAAGATGAAAAGGACCGGAAAGGAACAGAAATTATGGGAAAGTTACAGATGACAATACTTGCTTTTATTGCAATTTCCTGCGGCATTCATATCAGGCGGCAGCTTAAGGACAGAGATTATTTAAAACATCTGTTTTTAGGAAATGATTCCGGAAAAAGCAGGATCCTCTACCTTGATTATGTCCGTCTTATTGCCGCCCTTTTCGTTATTTTAGTCCACTGCCTTGATTTCTCCACAGCCGGGCTTACGGCCGGGAGCAAAACCTGGGTGGGGGTTCAGTCCCTTTCCTCTATTCTCCTGGTCTGCAATACCCTGTTTATCATGAACAGCGGTGCTTTGATCCTGAGAGAGCAAAAGGAGAGCCTGCCTGCCTTTTATTATAAGCGGTTCCTTCAGGTGGCCCTTCCTTTTTTTTGTTACTACTGCATTTATATCCTGCTCTCCTGCCGGTATTTTAATTCCGGCCTCATGAACGGAATCTTGAAAGCCTTAAAGGATATGGCGGCAGGCCCCATTGACTGGGCGCCTCATTTGTGGGTGATCTATGTCATTTTGTCCCTCTATATCCTGGCTCCGTTTTTCAGCATTCTTTTAAGGCATCTGACCGGCTCCATGCTTCACGGACTGGCGGTCCTAATCCTCCTTTTCCGCTGTCTGGCCGTTTACCTGCCTGTTATTGGCCTGCCCTTAAACTTTGAACTTATGATCAGTCCATGGGAAGGAGTGTTTTTGCTTGGCTATTACTTTTCCAAGCCCATTTCCATGAAATACAGGAAGGCCTGGTTGGGACTTGGCATGGTATCCTTTCTGTTCACCATCCTCTGTACCGCCCTGCGGCCTGATTACAAGGCCATTCTATTGGCAGAAGGCGCTCCTGCCATGATCCTTCTGGGAGCCTCAGTTTTTCTTATGCTTCGTTCCCTGGAAAACCGGCTTCCAAGGCCAGGGATGGTGATGAACTTCCTGATCCGGCACAGCTATTCCATCCTGCTGGTTCACTGGGCCGTGCTTTATTTTGTCAGAGAGCGGTCAGGGATCAACTGGCTTTCCTTTGGCATGGCAGGCAGCACCCTGCTTTCCTTTATCCTGGTTCTGGTCCTTTCTTCCGCTGCAGCCTTTCTCTTTGACCAGACCATAGTCCTTTGCGTCCAGACACTTTTTAAAGGCCTGGTCCATCCATTAAGGAGCCGGTGAGTTTTACTCCTCCGGCTCCATTGTCCTTTCTGCTGCTATGGGCCTTACCGTGATTCCGTTGATCTCCACATGCTCGCTGATACCGATGACAATACATGGCCTGCCGTCGATCATCCGGTTTTCTACCAGATGGGTCTTATCAGGGGCTACCTTTATACTCACGTCCGTTGTTTTAATCTCAAAGCTTTTGGTATTGATCACATTGGACGCGATAAAGGGAGGCACAGACTTTTCTTCGTCTTCGCTATAACGCTGCTCAAATTCCTCCAGCTTCTCCTGGCTGGCTCCATTGTTCTCCAACAGTCTTTTCATCTGGTACTTGTCCAGGGTAAAGGGAGCCGGCTCATCCTTTGTTTCTTCAAGAATCTCATTTAAATTTTCGTGAAGGCTCTTAACCGTTTCAAAATCGCAGTTATCTCCCAGGGTTTCCTCTACAATGGCCTGGAACGTCTCCTTCTGGCTCTTGGCGGACATAGGTATCACGCAGCCAAGCAGTTCATCAATCAGGCGTTCCGGCATCTGCTCCGGGTTTTTGGCATAGTATAAAAGGCTGTGGATATCCGTATTCCGGTCTGTGAAGGCCGGAAATAAAAAGCCGGTATCAGGAGCCTCCACGATCCAGTCCCTGTTGCGGTTTTCGATGACGTTGGCCTCGGAATTGTAGCAAAGCCCTGCCTTTGACAGCTTCACCGGGCAAATGGAGCACTGAATGAATTCATATACAAAATCAGAGGCATCTTCCATTTCCAGGCCATCGGAGCTCCTTGCGGGAATATCATAGGCACAATGAATGAGGATGATGTAATAATTCTCGCCGTAATCGTAGCTGGCAATCAACCTGTCATAGAATTCCTCAATCAGGGCATCATCCTTTAATTGGCTGTCCCGGAGCTTCAGCAGAAAATTCTGGGTTCCGCCTTCTGCTTCCGTATGTAAGGGAAATTCCATATTGACCATGTTCTTGCCGATGGTCCCTGACAGGCCGCTTCTAAAGATGGTGAAATATTTAAATGCTTCTTCCTCTGGGAGGGATAAAAATGCTTCCTTAAGCTCCGTTCTCTTGTTCTTTTCCGCGTCCACATAGCAGCCGCAGATACGGCTGATGGCACAGTTGGCCGGAGTGAAAAGTTTCTTTATTTCATTGGCTTCTTTCTTGTTCATTCTACGGTCTTCTCCTATTCTAAAGTAAAACTGCAAATTTAATACTAGTGCAAATCAGGCCAGAAGTCAAGAATTGGTAATACTAAAAAAAGCTCACAGACCACCAGGCCCGTGAGCTTTTTAATTTTCTTATTTATCAGCTTTCCATAATCCGTGAAGATTACAGTATTCGTATGCAGCAACTATCTTATCTCCGTCGCAAAGCATGAATTCAGCCACCGGTTTATCTCCCGGATTCAATATCTTTCTCTGATTGCCCTGCTTGGTCTCTAATGCGATCCAACCGATGAAATGTTCAGGAAGCATTGGGTGTTCCACGGAACCAACAGTAACTTTTACATGGTGTCCGTCAATCTCAATAACCGGAACGTGCTTCTCAGTTGCAGCATCTGTTGTATTGGCTGCCAATTCGTGCATATCTTCTCCGCAACACGTAATTGTACCGCCTTTTTCTTCTACAACCGCCACAATATTACCGCAACGGTTACACTTTAAAAATTTCATAGTAATAACCTCCTTCGTCTTTTGAATCCTTATTGAATTATATTCTCAGTATAACATAAATACCAATAATTTACAATAGATTCCAGCCGGCAGACAATACCATTTTACTTCCCGCATCTTTCCTGGTATTCCGAGGGAGACACTCCCAAAAGCTTTTTAAACTGCGCACTGAAATAGGCCGTGTCCGAATATCCCACCTGGTCCGCCACTTCATAAACCTTGACCCGGCAGTCCTTAAGCAGGGACATGGCTACCTGCATCCGGTAAAAGGTGAGATAGCTGGTAAATGTATAATCCGTTTCCTTTTTTAACACCCGGCTTAAATATCCCTCGCTGATTTCTAAATATTCCGCCACCGTGCTGATGGTGATGTTCTCCTGATAATGCCTCCGGATGTACCGGATGGCCTCAGCCACATATTTGTTTTTGGATTTCTTATCTGCATGAAAACGGAGCACCGGCGCCGCAGCCTCTTTTTCCGTGCCTTTCTCAATCTGGCTCCTGATGTGAAGGATGGCCTGCTCCAGATCTCCATCCTTTAAGGGCTTTAAGAGGTAATCACTGACCCCTAAGCGCAATGCGCTTTGTGCGTACTTAAAATCCCCGTAAGCAGTCAGGATAATGAACCTGGCAGTGCACCCTTCTTCCCTCAGCCTGGTGATCATCTCTACCCCGTCCATGCGGGGCATCTTCACATCCGTCACGATAATATCCGGGGAGAGCCGTTCTGCCAGACGGGCCCCTTCTTCCCCGTTGGCAGCCTCGCCCGCTATGACACAGTCCAGAGCCGCCCAGTTGATGGTCAAAATGATTCCCCGGCGGACCATCGTCTCATCTTCCACAACTATGACCTTATACATCCGTCACCTCCCTCTGGGCCGGCAGCCTTAAGGCAATGGTGGTTCCCTCCTTTGTTACCTCCGCCCTGATCCCGTATTCCTGCCCGTAATAAATCTTCAATATACGGATCACATTGTAAAGCCCCAGGTGCCCATCCCTTTTGAAAGGATTGTCACTGTTGATCCAGTCCACCATTTCCTTGTTCATCCCGCACCCGTCATCCGTGATGGAAATGCTTAACACGCCATCTTTCTCAACTGCAAAAATGCATATGTACCCGTTCTCGCATCCATAAAGCCCATGGATGATGGCGTTTTCCACCAATGGCTGCAAAAACATTTTGGGCACCATGCAGTCCTCAAGCTGGTCCGGTATCTCGGTCTCATAAAGGAAACGTCCTGTAAAACGGATCTTTTGGATCTGTATATAGCTTTCAATGGTTTCCAGCTCCTCCCTCAAGGTGATAAAAGGGCGGCTGGAAATGCTTCTCCGCAGGATCACTGCAAGATTCTCCGCCAATATGGCGATTTCCGGAATCTGGTTAATCCTTGCATTCCATTTAATGGTGTCCAGGGTATTATAGAGAAAATGAGGGTTTAACTGGGTCTGATACAGTTTAATGGTGGTCTTATTTAAATCCTTCTGCTTCTGAACCGTGTCCTCTAAGTATTTCTGTAAGTCCCCTGTCATCTGGTTAAAGCTTTCCGTCAGCCTTCCCAGCTCATCCTGCCGGTTCGTATGAATGCGGATGGATAAATCCCCTTTTTTTACCTTTGCCATCGCCTTATCTAACTGGCTCACCGGCTGGGCAATTCCTTTGGAAAGAGCGCCGGAAATCAGCAGGCAGAGGATCAGCCCCAGAGCGGATAAAAGAAAGCTTACGGTCCTCATGGTATGGATGGCACCGACACTGATTGGTGAGGAGCGTCTTAAGAGGACATAGATTCCATGGGAGGGCTCCCTGGTCCACAAATACCTGGTATATACTCCCTTCCCTTTTTCTCCCTCCTGTCCCGTCATTCCATGGAGAATGATATCGTCCATCTCCTCTTCTCCATACTCCGGCCTTGAGCAGTAAATGGGTCTTTGATGGGAATCCAGCAGCAGTAAGGTATCCCCTGAGGAATAAAAACCATTTAACAGATTGTCAAAATTCTCCCTGGAAAAATCAAGAACCACATAACCAGTCCTGGCTCCCTGGGGATTTTCCAGGGAATAGGCTCCCTGCATCAGGATATTTTTATCCGTTTCCGGAAGATAGGGATCGGTCCTGTAATAGGTGATCCCCTTCACCCCCTGAACCTTTCTTAAAAGCCCCCAATGGACGGGAAGAAAACTGTTTTTGGAACCAGTATCCGTTGTAAAACGCAGCTTTCCGCCAGAATCATAAATGCTGAACTGGGCGCTGCTGTATATTTCCTGAACCGCCTGATACAAAGACAGGTACAAATCCTTCTGCATCTCAATGGCATCCTTGTCGATCATCACCCTGGCTGCCGTACCGTCTGCTGTAAAAGCCTGGCAGGCCTTCTCACAGTTTTCAAATAGCTGGGTCAGCTTTTTGCTTGCCTCGTCCAGCTGCCGGTTCCCCTCCACCGCCATCTGCCGGTTAATGGAAGCAGTAAAAAGCCTGGTCACTACCACGCTCGAAAAGGTCAGAGGAACCAGTGCTACCAGAAGACATCCCAAAAACACCCGTGTTTTGAAAGAAAACCGGCCGTACCACTTCATTCTCCGGCCCTCCTTTTGTGCAGGGACAGGATCCCGTTCCATTGTTTCAGAATTTCCTCTTTTTCTCTGGACAGTTCCTTTAAATCCATGTCAATGATGGAAAGCCTGCTGACAGGGGAAAGTCCGGGCAGAGGGGGGACGTCCATCCGCACGGAGCGCCTGTTTAAATCTGAAACAAGGATTTTCTGGGCATCCTTACTGACCGTGAAATCCAAAAACCGTCTGGCAGCCTCCGGCCGTGAGCAGCCATTTACAATGGCAGTACCATCGGGCAGCACTGTGGTCCCTTCTTTCGGATAAATGTAGTCCACATCTGCACCACCGGAGCGCAGAGCCTGTGCCGTCCCTTCTATGGTGACTCCCAGGGAATACCTGCCGTCCAGAATTCCGGAATTCACCTCCGATAAGCTGGAAAGGCTGCTGTATTCCAAGTTAGCTGCCAGCTGCTCCATATAGTCTTTTCCCCGGTACGTATAAACAGCCGCAGCCAGAGCCGAGGAATAGATATCCGACATGCCGGGATCCATAAAGGCTACCCGGCCTTTCCATCTTGGTTCCAGCAGGCTGGTCCAGCCAGCAGGCACCTCCCGGTATGTGACCACATTGGTGTTGTACATGATGACTAAGGGGCAGGCGGAAAAGCTGGTCCATTTATGATCGCTGCAGCGGAACGCCCCGGCTATGAATGGGGTTTCAGGACTTTCGTAAGCCTGCCAGTACTCCTTTTTCTCTTCCAGAGTCCTGATTCCTACCCCAAATACCACATCCCATGTTTCTCCGTCATCGCTGCAGGGGCCGCCGCCGTCCTCTAAAGTCTTTAAAAGTTCCTCCAAAGACCCGGCTTCCACCTTTACATTCAAGCCTGTGCGCTCCTCGAACTCCTTGACCACCGGCTCACAGATCCCTTTCTCCTGGACCGTGTAAACCACCAGATCAGCCTGGGAAAGCATGGGCGGCTCTCCCGTTTCCGGCCGGCAGGAAGACAGGAGAACGCAGCAAATAAGAGACAGAGCGCAGACCTCCGGCCATTTTCCTCTGGTGCTGTTAGTAAGTCTCATAGACGCCTCCTCTCCTGTCCGAAATATGGCTTCATATTATTCATTATATCAAAAATATGTTCGTTTTTCCATGGGCAGAAGGCCTTATTTATGGTAAACTTTACCTAATAAATAATTGGAGGTGCCTGCAATGGCCGTACAAATCATAGAACAATCCATTATTCCAAAGCACACGGAAAGCAGCCTGTGTGAGGATGGGCTGTTTGTAAATGAAAACTTCATCGCCGTAATCGACGGAGTGACAAGCAAGGGAGCACTTACCTGGCCCGAAGACCTGGAGAAAGGCGCTGGAAACATGACCAGCGGATGCTATGCAAAAGAAGTGCTGTCAGAGGCCTTAAGCACCATGCCCCCCGGCATTGACGGAGCCGGTGCCATGGACTATTTAAACGAATCCCTGGCCCGGGCCTGCCCTACACGCCGCTCTATCCTGAAGGAGAAGCCCGAAGAACGCCTGCAGGCAGTCATCATCCTCTACAGCCTCCGCCGCAGAGAGGTATGGGCCTTTGGCGACTGCCAGTGTCTCATTAACGGCATCCATCACCAGCACGCCAAAGCCGTCGACAGCCTCCTATCCCAGGTCAGAAGCCTTTATATTCAGACGGAGCTGCTTTTAGGCCGTACGGAAGCGTCTCTTTCCGGCCACGACACCGGACGGGAATATATCCTTCCCCTCCTGCGCCGCCAGCTCCTTTTCGCCAATGAGGATTCTCCCTACGGATATGACGTATTGAACGGTTTCCCCATTCACCCGGGTCATGTCATCATCCAGCCCGTTCCTCCTCACTCACGGATAGTCCTGGCAAGCGACGGGTATCCCGTCCTTAAGGAAACTCTGTCGGAAAGTGAGGCTGCCCTTAGGGAGCTGATTAAAAATGACCCCCTTTGCTTTCGGGAAAACATGGGCACAAAAGGGCTGGTCAAGGGAAATAACAGCTTTGATGACCGCACCTATATCCGCTTTGATACTTTATAAATAAAGCGCAGAGTGGCTGCTGCAAAAGGAAATCATTCCTTTTGCAGCAGCCTTTTCATTTTCCTATCCCTCCTGCAGTCCCAGATATTCCTCAAACAAACTGCACACGCTTACAGAATCTGCCTCTGCCTTCATCTCACAGAAGATCCGCAGCAGCGGTTCCGTACCGGAGAACCTTGCGATCACCCAGCCGCCGTTTTTAAAGTAAACCTTACAGCCATCCTCATAGGAGATCTTTTCAATCTCAAAAGGCAGTTGGGGAATCTTCCTGTCAATCATCAGAATCCGGTGGATTCTTTCCTTTTCCTCGGCTGTAAAACGGTAATCCCGCTCTGTCATATGGATTGCCCCGTACTCCCTGCGGATGTCCGCTGCAATCTCAGACAGCTTTTTCCCGGATACTGCCATCATTTCTACCAGAAGGGAGGCAGCATAAATTCCATCCTTGCCGTGAATATGCCCCTTCACCGTCAGGCCGCCTGATGACTCTCCGCCAATGATGGCATCCATCTCCTGCATTTTTGCGGATACGAACTTAAATCCAACGGGGACTTCATAACATTTCTGCCCAAAGCTCTCCGCTACCCGGTCCAGCACATGGGTAGTGGAAAGACTTCGGACCACCGGCCCCCGCCAGCCCTTGTACTTCAGAAGATAATAATACAGCATCACCAGAATGTTGTTGGCATGGAGGTAACGGCCCTGATCGTCAATGACTCCCAGTCTGTCCGCATCCCCATCCGTGGCAATACCGATATCGCAGTACCGGTCCAGTACATAATTTTGTAAGCTCCGCAAGGTCTGCTCCGTAGGCGCAGGCATCTTTCCGCCAAACAAAGTGTCATGCTGGTCGTTGATAGTTTCAATGGTACATCTGGCAACGGAAAGGATGGTGCTTAAGGCCGTAAGGCTCACTCCGTACATGGGGTCAATGGCAACCCGGAAATCCCGGGCGCGTATGGCATCCATGTCAATGACGGATATGATATTGTCCAGATATTCATTTAAGGGGTTGATTTCCTCTACCACTCCTTTTTTTACAAGTTGAAGATACGAGGCTGGGGGCATCTGTCCAGCCTCCTCATCGTCTGGCTGGTATATCTTCTCCGCTTCTAAAAGATATTTTTCAATATCCCCGGTCTGTCCCTCATCCGCATCACGCCCTCCATAAGTAAACACCTTGATTCCATTATAAATGGCCGGATTATGGCTGGCCGTCACCATCATGCCGTAGCTTAAACGGTGCTTCATCACATAAAACATGATAAGAGGCGTGGGGGAACTGCGGTTTATAAAAAACACCTTAATTCCCTGCTTCCCAAAGATCTCACAGGCCCATATGACCGCTTCCTTGGACAGGAAACGCCTGTCATAGCCTATGACGATTCCTTCTCCTTCTTTTTTTTCTGCTTTCATCTTAAGGCTAAGGGCAAGAGCCAGTTTTTGGATATTTTCTTTTGTAAATTCCTCTCCGATGATGGCTCTCCAGCCACCGGTACCAAATGTTACCATCCTTTGTATCCCTCCATGTTTTCTGGAAATGCCCAAAGCTTTCCACCAAAAACCTTGGGCGGATTATTATGCCATGTGTCCGCAGTGCAGCTCATACAACCGAAACCTTCCCCTTGCTTACCTTTAAGAAAATAAGCAGGGATATGACCGTACTGACAGTCAATATGGAAGCCAGTGCTGCCGCCGTACCATAGCTGTTTCGGACGACCTCCGTATAGATGGCCACGGATATGGTACTTGTCTTGCCCCCGTAAAGCATAACGCTGGAAGACAGCTCGTTGATACAGGTGATCCAGCTTAATATGGCTCCTGAGAGGATACCCGGGGCCATAAGCCTTGCCGTCACCTTGGCAAAGGTTTTCATGGGTGATACCCCCAGACTGATGGAGGCTTCCTCCACACTGGGATCCATCTGCTGCAGGAATGCGCTTCCCGACCGCACCGTATAGGGCAGCTTCCTGACTACAAAGGCTATGATCATAATAGCGGCAGTACCTGTAAGGATCATGGGCTGTTTATTAAACGCCACAATCAGGCTGATGCCCAGTACCGCGCCCGGAATGACAAAGGGAAACATAATGAGAAGATCCATCAGCTGTCCTGCTATCCCTCTCTGGCGTACCACAATATAGGATATCAGCATGCCCAGCACGATAATGAACACAATGGCTGCAGCAGAGAACACGAAGGTATTGCGGATATTGGTCCACAGCCTGTTAAAAATCGTCACATAGCTTTCTATGCTAAAGCCTTTTTTAAACCCTGTAAAATCGCTTTTTACAAAGCTGCTGACCACCACCACGATCTGGGGAAGAATTCCAATAAAGGTTACCAGCAGAACCGGCAAGGTTACCAGGAAGCGTTTCAGTCCGTGAAGTTTTTCTTCCTTAGGCGGTCTCATGGCTGTCATGACATAATTTTTTCTGGTCACAAAATATTTCTGAACCAAAAGCACCGTAGTAGAGCAAAGCACCACAATCACGGACAACGCGCTGGCTAAATGAGCATTTCCACCGATCTCACTCATATATTCGTTATATACCAGGACGGGAAGGACCATATAACCCTCACCAATAAGCATGGGCGTGCCAAAGTCCGCAAGGCTGGTCATAAATACCATAATGGCTCCCGCTGCAATGGAGGGCAGGATGACCGGTATAGTAATGGTCAAAAGCCTGCGCAGCTTATTGCTTCCCAGATTTTCCGCCGCCTCCTCAAGGCTTGAATCAATGCTTCCCATTGCCCCTGACGTATATAAATATACATAGGGAAACAGCTTGAACGTAAACACAAGAATAATGCCAAGCTTTCCATAAATGCTGGGAAGATGGATTCCCATGCCTGCAAAAAACCGTGTGACAAAGCCGGCGCGCCCAAACAGCATGATCCAGCTGTAAGCGCCGATAAACGGGGGGCTCATAAGGCTCATAATGATGAATATATGGATAAAACGTTTTCCAAAAACATTGTATCTGGACATCAGATAGGCCATGGGCACCCCTACGGCCAAAGTTGTGGCTGTGGTGACAATGGAGACGAACAGGCTTCGCCCAAGAGAGGAATAATAATACTTTTTCGTGAAGAACCGGATGTAGTTTTCAAGGGTGAAGCCTTCCACCTTACCGGAGAAGAAGCTTCGGGTGATCAGGGTACAGAAAGGATAAATCAGAAACAGCAGCATAAAGCCTACCACCGCCACCTTCACCCAAAACCAGAAATCCGGCTTCCAGCCTTTCTTTACCATGATATCACCTCCTGGGTCTGGGCATCGTATACACCTACCGCGCTGATATCAAAGTTCACCCGCACCTCCTGTCCGTCTGGCCGCAGGTCGCTTGCATCCTTTGTGTATTCATTTAGCTGAATGGTCTGACCATTGTTCAGCTGGATCTCATACTCAATGAAATCTCCCAGGAACGTGGAAATGACGATCCGGCCAGGAAGCCCTTCCTTTTCATCGAAGAACAGCTGCTCCGGTCTTGCGGAAATGATTCCCTTACCCTTGTAGGCGGATTTCAGCCTGCAGGTCAAACTGCATTCATCCTTGATATTTAAAACAGCTCTGTCCGGAACGCTTCCATCCACCTCACATTCAATGAAGTTTGATACGCCGATGAATCCGGCCACAAAGGTGTTTCCCGGCTTCTTGTAAATCTCTTCCGGCGAACCTACCTGCATGATGTTGCCTTCCTTCATAACTGCGATCCGGTCGGAAATAGCCAGAGCCTCCTCCTGATCGTGGGTAACATAAATGGTGGTGATTCCAAGCCGTCTTTGCAGCTTTTTAATAACTGTTCTCATCTGTACTCTAAGCTTTGCATCCAGGTTGGATAAGGGCTCATCCATGAGAAGCACCCCTGGCTCAATAACAAACGCCCTTGCAAGAGCCACCCGCTGCTGCTGACCGCCGGACAGCTCATTTGGTTTCCTGTCTTTTAGGTTTCTGATCTGCACTAAGTCAAGGGCTTCTTCCACCTTGCCTGAAATCTGGTCTTTGGGATACTTTTTTGCTTTCAGGCCATAAGCCACATTCTCCGCCACAGTCAGATGGGGAAAGATGGCGTAGTTCTGGAACACCATGCCAATATCCCTCTTGTGGGCCTCCAGGTTGTTGATTACCCTGTCATCAAAGCAGATCTCCCCGCCATCCACAGAATTAAATCCTGCGATCATACGAAGGAGGGTCGTCTTGCCGCATCCGGAGGGACCAAGCAATGTGAAAAATTCCCCCGGCTTCATCTCTAAATCCACCCCATTCAGGGCTGTAAAATCACCGTACTTTTTCACGGCCTGTTTAATAATTACTGCATGGCTCATATGTTTTGCTCTCCTTATACCATCGGCTGTCTTCCTGTCTCTTACTGAAAAGACTGTCCTGTCCCCAAGGGGCCGGGACAGTCTTTTTTGTCAGAATGTATTCCTATCCTTTTATTAATCGACCATAATGTCGTTGAATTTCTCAATAATGGCTTCTTTTTCATTTGCCGCCCAGTCAAAATCATAATCCACCAGTACGATATCCTGTAACTTCGCCATTCCTTCTCCCACTTCCATGTCGCTTCTTACTGGGCGGCGTCCCCAGTTCTTACTCTGCTCTGTCTGGCATTCCTTTGATGTAACAAAATCAATAAACAGCTTTGCGTTTTCCTCGTTAGGACCGCCCTTTACAAGAGCTACGCCATCCGGCACTGCGCTGGTTCCGTCTTTTGGATATACGAATCCAACGGACGGATCCTCCTTATACTGGACTGCGGATTTCTCCAGAGTCAGGCCTGCGTAGAACTCACCGTCTGCAACCATCTTGTGGCACTTGCCGGAAGAGTCTACAATCTTGCCGTCCAGATTGTCATATAATTTCTTAATGAAATCCCAGCCGGCTTCCTTGCCGCCATGGCCAAGGATCATGGTACATAGCTGAGTGTAGGCGGAACCGGACTTGGAGGGCAGACAGTATGCGATCTTACCTTTCCATTCAGGCTTTGTCAAATCCTCCCATGTCTCGGGAATTGCAAGGCCATCCTTCTGAATCAAATCCTTGTTGTAGAAAATGACCATGGGCAGAGGGCTTTCTCCGATCCACATGTCCTCGGAATCCTTATAAGCGTCGCCGATGAACTCGTCATTGGCACATACATAAGGAGCGAAATATTCCTTAAAGGCTGCCAGAGAGTCTGCTCCTCCGCCCCACAATACGTCTGCAATAGGATTTGCGGACTCGGCTGCAATACGGTTGCACAGTTCTCCTGTACCGGCCGCCACGACCTCCACCTTCACATTGGGATACTTCTGCATGAATAAGTTCACGCCTGCATTGAGCGGGTCTGCATCATGAGGAGAATATACGACAACGGTTCCTTTGTACTCCTCCGGTGCTTTTGCTGCTGCCTCGGCTCCGTCCTTGGACTCCTCTGCCTTTGTTTCGTCAGATGCCGCCTCTGCAGTAGTCTGAGGAGCTGCTGTGGTTTCCGCAGGCTTTCCTCCGCCGCTGCAGGCGGATAAGCTTAATGCTGCCAATGCTGCCAGTGAAGCTGTTAATAATCTTTTTTTCATAAATAACCTCTCCTTTATAAAATTATTTGAGTTCACGCTTATATGGAAATGTTTAATTCCCATGACCTAATTATAAGGTTTTAATGTGCATTTTTCCATTTAATATTCTTACATTTCTTTTGTCATCCTGAACTTTTGCACTATTTTTTATTGCAATACCCAATATACATGTACATATTTTACAATTTTCAAGGCATCTTGTTGCAAAACAATCAGGCCGCCAAAAAATGGCGGCCTGAAAATGAAAAAGTTATTTCGGTAATACCTGATAAACATCTTTAAATTTCTTTAACTGCATATTCAAAATCCAGATCCTTGATTCCGTTTCCTTTAAACAGAGTCAATACAGGATCGTCACATAGTTCCTTGATAATAGGTATCAGCTCTTCATGAATTTCGGCATTCCGGTTAAAGCAAGCAGCTCCTCCTATCCGTTTTAGGGCTATGATTAATTATTCCGAAAAACGCAGGTGTATGAATTTCATCATATTTATCCGGTCCATGATTTTCATCATAAAGCGGATACCAAAGCTCCACTGCCTGTTAACCGGTATGCCCTTAAAGTATTTTTCACAGGCAACGGCCCGGATAACCGGGGACCAGTTTTCCAGATCTTTTAAATCATTGACGTAAAAATACATCATGGCGCCTTTATTCCCGGTTTTTTCAACCATACGGTTTGACTTCTTAACCGCCTGCCTTGATTCCGCATCAAAATAAATTTCTCCTCCGGGAAAACGGTGAGCCATCGCTTCAAAGATGGCTTTTAGCTGCTCTTCCCTGAAATAATAAAAAACTCCGGCCGACACAAATAAAATACCGTCCCCGCGGTTAAAAATAACATCATCAAACCAGGAAGTGTCAAACAGGGATTTGGCAATGCTTGTGTTACGGGGAGAATCCGGAAGGAATTTCTGCCGGAAAGCAATGGCATCAGGCAGGTCAAGATTATACCAGTTGATACTTCCGTTATCCACCCTGGAAAAGGTAGTATCCAGCCCTGCCCCGATATTTACAATAGAAGCACGGGGATGTTTTCGGATGAATTTACGGATTGTATCATCAATTTTCCTGGCACGGACGATATAACAGATTCCGCCGAATTCACCGAAGGTCTTTGCAACGGTACTGAAATCATAATCGCAGTTTTTGATGATTTCTATGGCTTCCTTATCATTTAATATCTCAAGGTTTTTCGCACTGGCCGTGGCACGGCCCCACAACGGTAAAAGCATGGTGTTTTGTACTGTTTGAGAATTTAATTCCGATTTCATTTAATATACCTCCTCCATTTTCCCCTTAGACGCTCCAGCCATGTTTTCCTGCCACCCAAATAGCCAGACGTGTATCATTTATTTGAACACTCATTCTTTCCCCTTTTATAACACTGTTATATAATATTGCTATTTATTATGGAATGAAAAAGGCAGGACGTCAATACGCCCTGCCGGTTTTTTTTCTCATTAAGTCATTTCAAGACAGCTGTTGATGTTTTTTCTCAGATCCTGTTTCCTAAACCTGACCGCCTTCCACCACCAGATTTTCCGGATCAATTTCATCTCCATACACAGGCTTTAAGGTTTCCTCAAAATCCTTGTGGAAAAACTCTTCCTTGCCAAGAGTCTCGATCTCACTGTTGATCCAGTCTAAAAGCTCTTTGTTTCCTTTCTGAACAGCCGGAGCAATGGTATCCAGATTTCCGATGGATTCGATTCCTACGGCAAATCCCTTGTTCTGAATGGCCCAGGCAAGAACCTCTGTGTTATCGGTGGAGAAAGCATCTCCTCTTCCGTCCAGAAGTGCGTCATAGGCTTCCTGATACTCATCAAACTTTAACAGCTTGACTGACTGATGGTTTTCTGAAAAATAAGTTTCCGCCGTAGTACCCTTTACCACAATCAGGGTCTTATCCTTTAACTGTGCCACATCAGTAATCAAAGCAGCATCAGGGGATACCACTCCAAGAGCCACCTTCATGTAAGGAAGTGCAAAATCCACCTGTTCCTTTCTCTCATCTGTAACAGTAAAATTAGCAAGAATCACATCCACCTTTGCTGACTTTAAATATTCCACCCGGCTGGCAGCCTCTACGTATACAAATTCAACCTTATCCTCACTTCCAAATAAATCCTTTGCCAGGCGCTTTGCAAAATACACATCATAGCCCTGGATTTTTCCGTTGGAATCCACATATCCAAATGGATTCTTATCACTGAATACGCCAATCTTAATGGTTCCGGCATCCTTGATTTCAGATAAGGTTCTTGCCTTTGCAACTGCTCCTCCTGTGTTTCCTCCATTGTCCTTTGCCTGGCCGCAGCCTGCCAAAATACCTGCCGCCATGGTAATTCCTAATAATGCACCCAGTAATTTCTTTTTCATAATTACATCCTCCTTTTAATTTTTTATTTTATAACGCTTCATAATGAAACGTATTTAAAAACTGCTTTGCCCGCTCTGTCCGCGGAGAGGTGAAAAACTCTCCCGGCAGGCTCTCTTCCACTACCACGCCCTGATCCATGAACAGGACACGGTCAGCCACTGCCCTGGCAAATTCCATTTCATGGGTGACGATGACCATGGTCATTCCGTCCTTTGCCAGCTCCAGCACCACCTGTAAAACCTCCCGCACCATCTCCGGGTCCAGGGCTGCCGTAATCTCATCTAAGAGAAGGATTTCCGGATGCATGATAAGCGCCCTTACAATGGCCACTCTTTGCTTCTGTCCGCCGGACAGCTGCCTTGGGTAAGAATCCTTTTTGTCCAGAAGCCCTACCCGGGCCAGAAGCTGCTCCGCTTCCTTTTCCACCTCTTTTTTATCTCTTTTCTGCACCTTTAAAGGGGCCAGAAGAATATTCCCCAGAATGGTCTTATGGGGGAATAGATCGTAGCTCTGGAATACCATGCCGATCTTCTGTCTTATTTCATAAACATCCCGCTTGCTCCTGTCAATGATCCGGTCCTTAAACTGAATCGTACCGGAATCAATGGGCTCCAGCATGTTGAGACATCGCAAAAAGGTGCTCTTACCGCAGCCGGAAGGTCCTACCACCACGACTACCTCTCCTTTTTCCAAGGTAAATGAAATATCCTTTAAAACCGGCTGCCCGTTTTCATAGGACTTCCTAAGATTCTCTGTCTTTAATATCATTTCCTGACTCATTTTTATCAATCCTTTAATTTTTTATCTAGCAGGGCAGCTGCCCTGGAAAACGGGTAACAGATTACAAAGTACAGGATGAAAATCACTCCATATATCCAGAGGGCCGCATCAGGGACCGTGTACCTGGAAGCATCAATGATCTGTTTTCCAACCTTGACCACCTCAATCACGCCGATCAATACAACAAGAGACGTGGTCTTGATCATTCTCGTCAAAAGATTCATAACTGACGGCAGAAGCCTCCTTATGGTCTGGGGAATCACAATGTACCGGTAGACTTGAAGCTCCGTCATGCCAAGGCCAAAGCCGCTCTGATACTGGTGGACCGGAATGGATTCCAGAGCGCTTCGGACCAAATCCCCCATTTCAGCCGTCCCCCAAAAGGTGAATACAATGACCGCAGCCATTTGCCCGGAGAAATTCACGTTCAAATGCTTTGCAGCCCCAAAATAAACAAGAAACAAAAGAACCAGCTGAGGCATGATCCGGACCGTCTCCAGATAAAACCTTGTAAAAAACTTAACCGGCCTTTTTTTGCTGGTCATCACCATTCCAAGGAGTATTCCAAGTACCACGGATAAAACCATGGATATGACCGCAATCCTGAGAGATACCAGGAGTCCGCCAAATAGCCGTAAAAAATTATTTCCCTCAAACAGTATCCTAATTCCCAAATTCTGCATAGCGGACCCTCCTTTCTATCCAGGAACAGAGTAAGGATATTGGCAGCAGAATGATTAAGTATGCCGCCACCAGCATCAGGAGGGCCTCATCTGTTTTATAATAGATTCCTATCAGATCCTTTGCCACAAACATTAAGTCAGCCAGGGCCACCGCACTGAACACCGATGTTTCTTTTATTAGAAATATGATATTGGCACAAAATACAGGAACCGAGGTGGTGACCGCCTGAGGAAGGATGATATACCGGAATACCTGCCATTTTGTAAGACCCAGGCTTAGACCCGATTCTGACTGGATGACCGGTACCTGTTCAATTCCCGTGCGGAACGCTTCCGCCATGTAGCTTCCTCCTAAAAATGCCAGCCCTGTTACGGCGCAGCTTTCAGAGCTTAAAACAACACCGATTTTAGGGAGTCCGAAGTATAAAAAGAACAACTGGATCAAAAGAGGCGTATTCCTGGATACCTCAATATAGCCATTCACAATACTCCTTAACACTGGTATCTTAAAAATTTTGACCAGGCTGCACAAAAGTCCAATGGCTGCTGACAGCAGGATTCCCAGAAAAGATATTCGAAGTGTCAGACCCGCCGCCTCTGCATACAGTGGCGTATAGGCACGGATAAACTCAAAATCCATGATTTTTCTTTTCCCCCTCCTTCTTTCTTATATGGTTCATCAATTACCTTCCTCCCTTTTCTATTAATAAATGGAAAGGAGCAGGTATACGCATATACCTGCTCCCTTCCATTTATTTTCTCAGTGTCACAAGATAACAATTGGAAATCAGAAGCCAAGACGCGCACACAAATAAACTGTATCTGTTTCATGGAAGCATCTACAGCAACAACATTTCATCATATGATTCATGTTTCTCTTGCAGCTCGTTTTCATTTTTTCTGTTTCTCCTTATTCATACTAAACCTATATGTTTAATATACTGTCATCTTGACTATTTGTCAATCTTTTTTTATTAACTTCTTTTTATCTGGATACCTCTATCCCCTTTCTTTCCATCTGAAAGCATTTGTCCCTTAAAGTATGTTTATCATTGTAACATCAGACTGACTGCGTTAACCTGGGTTACCATGGAAATCTTCTGCATTCCATCTCCCAGTTCAGAGACACTGTTTGCCTGGCTCTTCAATGATTCGGATATCTTTGACACCAGCGTATTAACGGAATCAGTCTGTTCTACGATCTTTTTAAACACATCGGCAGTCTGCTCTGTGTTCTGTTTTCCCAAAGCGGCATTACCTTCTATCCTTCATGATACGGATGAATAACTCAGCAATAGCTGGATCATATTTCTGTCCGGAACCCATTGAAATGGCCTGCAGCGCCTTTTTCTTTCCCACTCTCCGGTCCTTTTCCCGGTTTAAGATCCGCTCATACACTTCTGCAACAGCTAAAATACGTGAATTAAGCGGGATTTCCTCCCCTTTTAAGCCCTTAGGATACCCGGAACCATCCCAGCATTCGTGGTGCCCGTACACCCCGTTGGCAAGGTCCAGGGTTTCCTGGGACAGATTCAGGATGCGGTATCCGATGGCAGGATGCTGCCTTATCATCTCATTTTCAACTTCATTCAGCTGCTCCGGAGTTTTCTCAAGAATCGACTCGCTTAGGGTTATCTTGCCGATGTCGTGAAGATATGCCCCATCCCGCAGCTTCTTGATATCTGTTTCAGGAAGCCCCATGGCTGTACCGATCTTTTCGCACAGCTTACTGACTTCTTCCGAGTGTTTTTTCTCCCAGGGGCTTTTCATATGAAGAGAGGTGATGATGCCATTAATCGCATGAATTCCAAAGTTTATGGAAGAAATGCTCTTTTCCTTATACATCTCGTTCTCTGCTGCCTCCAGTATCTGTTCAATCTTCTGCCAGTGCCTGACCTTTGCAGCAATTCCCACTGCAACGCTGCATGATACCATGTTGACCTTTTCCCCGGCAACCTGATCTTTTATCCTTGCAGCGATGGTCTCTGCCTCTTCCCTGGAAGTGCGCGGAAGCAAAACCGTAAATTCATCTCCGCCGATCCGTGCGGCAACATCCCTTTCCCGGCAGTTATTTTTTAAGACCTGAGCGACTTTAACAATGAATTCATCCCCGTCCGTATGCCCAAAGGTATCATTGATGAGCTTTAATCCGTTTAAATCGAGAAATATCAGGGAAACCGGATGGTTCTGCTGGGTATCCGCCTGCTTCATCTCCTTCTCAAAACATCTTCGGTTTACCAGTCCGGTCAGAGGATCATGATAGCTCAAAAAGCGGATCTTTTCCTCCCCCTTCTTTCGTTCGGTAATATCCGCAAAGGTTATGACATATCCAACATGCCTCCCCTCCCTTAATTGGGGCAGGGCGCGGTATTCCGCATCAAAGCATGTTCCGTCGGCCCGTTTCAGCAAGCCGGTCTTTTCCACTCCAGCCTTATCCGGACTGAGAAAATCGGCAAAAAACTGCTTTCCATTCAAGCTTGTCCCCTCAGCCTGCCCTTTGCAGCCTAAAGCAGACCACATATCGATTCCCAGCAATTCCTCAGGCTCTGTATATCCCAGAAGACGAAGACAGCTTTTGTTGCAGAATGTACATCTGCCGTTTAAATCCGTGCCAAATATGGCTTCCGCCGCCGTATCCAGTATGAGATGAAGCTGGGACTGATTCTCCTTTAAAATTTCATTTGCCTTATTTAACTCCATGGTCCGCATTTCAACAATACTTTCCAGATGCTTGACCATATCCAGCAGATTATCCGCCAGACGGTTAAATACATGGGATATCCTTCCGATTTCGTCATTCCTTACGATCTTTACCCTTTGCTCTAAATTTCCCGCAGAAATATTCTCCGCAATGGTCAGCAGGCCATTGATGGGCTTATAGAGCCTTTGGATGATAAGGGAAAAAATACCTATGGAAAGAAGGCCGGCAATAAAAGCCAGCTCCGCTGAAACCCCGATATTCCGGTTCAGTTCCGCAGTCAGAAGTCTTCCCGGAATCACAGAAATAATGATCCAGTCTAGACCTGTTTCCCGGTATTCCTGTACGTTCCCATACCAGTCCACATCTCCCATCTTCAATGAGAATTCTGCCTCATGGGATTTAAGATATTTCTCATAACTGTTCTTTACGGCCGGAAGGGAAAGGTCATCGATGGTACTTCTTTTCAGTGACCCGTCACCAGTTATGGAATAATTATTTTCTCCCATGGAATTTGCAATTAAATACCGGGTATCCTCCTCTATAACAGATACATAGCCGCCCGAACCAGCGGTCTCGTTTTTCAGATAATCACCCATATCGGAAAGAAGTATATGGGATCCTAAAACGCCCTTAAGCTTTCCTTCTTCATCATATACAGGGCATGAAACAGATACTGCCAGGTCATTTACGATGAAGTCTTTGTATACAGGCGAAAAGACAGGTTCCCCCTCTTTTTCAGCCGCCTGATACCATTCCTGCTGCCTTGGATCAAAGGCGCCTGTGTTCTTTATCAGTTCAAGTTCCCCTTTTTTATTTCTGAGAGCACCATAGTATTCTCCATCAACCGATGCATAAGCAAAACTATAAATCTCTTTCTCATAAGAGTTTAATATGCCAAGAAAAAAAGAGTTGCGGCTCTTTTCATCAGTAAAATTAATGGTGTTATTTTCAATCAGTTTTTTCCCTAGTTCATTTGCCGTAACTGGAACTCTGAAAAATAAATTCACCTTTTCTATGGTATCATGGTTCATCTTTTCAGACATCCCGGCAGTCTCTCTGATTATAGAGGATTGCCAATTGTTCAGCACAAGTCTTTCAATGGTTACAATGGACAAGAGGAACAGACAGATAAATGTGACAATAGTCACATTCTGAATCGACATGCATTTTCGTGGTCTTCGTAATCTCATCTTCCTGATCGCTTCGGTTAAACATACCCTTTCCTGCATGGCTCATTGCTGTATTACATGCTGGCTGGCCCCGCATAAATTAAGTATAACTATTTCTCTTACAAAGTTCAACCTGAAAATCTTTGCACATAAAAAATCCAAATCCCTTATCATTCATCGCAAGAAATTTGGATTTTTTCATTCGGTTAAATATTTATCATTAAGGGCGGTCCGGAATTTTCCGGATACCCGTCTTTATCATTGACTATCTATTGCAGCTGCCTAAGCCAGTTATTGCGTAAAATTATTGAGATACATATTATTATACTATGATGTTATGAACATGTAAGATTAGCATATAATAGTATTAATAAGATCATTTGAGGGAATCCATGATCATACACGTTGTCCAACCCGGTGAAACCATAAATTCAATATCAGATTATTACAAAATCCCTGTTAACAGATTAATATTGGAAAACGGAATTATAAACCCTGGCAATTTAGCAATAGGCCAAACTATTGTGATTGTACAGCCGGAAACACTCTATACGGTCCAGGCTGGTGACACTTTGGGGAGTATTGCAGAGCAGCATGGTACTACGCCAATGGAATTATTAAGAAATAACCCCTATCTTTCCGATAGAGAATTTATGTACGCCGGTGAAACCATAGTCATAAGCTATCAAACGAATAAAACAAGAACAATTGCCACCAGTGGTTATGCCTTTCCATATATAGATAAATCTGTTTTAATAAAAACGCTTCCATTTTTATCTTATCTGGACATATTCAATTATAGAGCGACAAGTGAAGGGGAAATTGTCTCCAGTGCCGATGACACGGAACTTGTCAATCTGGCTAAAATTTATGGTGTAGCACCCATGATGTTTGTTTCAACTATTACGGAAGAAGGAATAGTCAGCCGTGAAGTGGCCTATAATATTTTAAATAATCCTTCTGTGCAGGATCTCCTTATTGATAATGCTCTTCACACCCTGAAAATGAAAGGCTTTTATGGTATAAACATATATGTTGAAAACATCACCTATGACAACATAGATAGCATTGCAGAATATTTTAAAAAAGCCTCTGCGATATTTCATTCAGAAGGTTACAGGATAGTAATTACCATAACACCAGTTATGTATATTGATACCCCTAACGTAAGTTTTGAAAAAATAGACTATTCAAAATTATCTGAACTTGTGGATGGAATCACATTTTCTTCTTATGAATGGGCAAGGTATTACAGCTATCCCAGCTCAATCTTTCCGGTTAATGTCTTAAGAGAATTATTAGGTTACGGGGTTAGTATTATTCCACCTGAAAAAGTTCTTCTAGGAATCACCACTCTGGGCTATGATTGGACACTTCCCTATGTTCCCGGGGCCACAGAAGCTACCGCGATAAACTTTAATAATGCGGTTGAAATTGCATCGGCAAACGGTATACCAATACAATTTAATGAAGCAGCACAGTCATCTTATTTCTACTATGTGGGCAGTGATGGGATTTTGCATTTAGTATGGTTTAAAGATGCAAGAAGCTTTGACGCAAGGGCTGCACTGGTAGCAGAATATGATCTCCAGGGCTTATCGATCTGGACCATTATGAGATTTGATGCCCAAATGTGGTTTATTATTAATACTCAATATTACATCCAGAAGTTGTCCGATATTCAGATATGATAATGCCAATGCCAGAAGGATTAAAACACCTATGCAACTGACAGATTGTAAAGTATTTTTTATAGGCGGGCCCGGGATACCGAAGCCCGCTCTTGTTATAGACTATCTTTCATACTCTTCATATTCTTCATATTCTTCATATTCTTCATGCTTTTCATACTTTTCACATTCGTCATATTCATTTTCTTTCCGTCTGCATTTTCTGCAACCGTCTTTAAAGCCTCTCCAGTAAACTTCTTTTAATGCTTTTCTGAACCATTCGCAGTCCTTACCACGATCACACTCGCGATAGCATTCACATTCACGTTTGGGTTCACACCACTTAGAACATTCGCATCTCCATTTAAAAGTATTACTACTCATATACTTTGCCCCTTCTCTTGTCGTACTACACTATATTATATGGGACAGGCAGATAAGATGTGTAGGTGCAATGCAAAGCACACTAAGGACAGCTAAAGCAATTATTTTATCATAGAAGGCCCTATAAAACTCCGTTTTACAGAAAAACTTTCTCAAACTTGTAAATGTCTAAAGAAATAATCACCTCTATTCATTAATCTCATATTCTATATTAAATAAATGAATAAACAGCTTACTCCATTAACCTGTTCTTTATAAGTACATAGTACTTTAAGTAGAATTTTTTAAACGCTCAATGTGAAGGAGTAAATAATATGAATTTATCATCAAACGCTAATTTTATGGATGATTATGAAAGCAGTAATAAGAGCAGTGACTCATGCGGACAAATACTAAAATGCGGCGAAGTTAGTCAAGCATTGTTATTTAATGGTACGAGTATAGGAACATCTGTACCTGCCGCTACTATCACCCTGGATACCTCTGAATTTAGTCACCCATGTATAATATTCGAATTTACATCTAATATAATTGGAACGCTTTTTCAAGGAACTTTAAATTTTCAATTATATAAATCTTGTAATGATCAGCTGCCAATCCCTATTGGTCCACAGTTCTATTTTACACAATCGATACAAGCTGTTTTTGCTAATGTATTTACATTTTTTGTTTGTGATTGTAATTTATGTTCAAATGAATGCTGCACCTATAGTGTTGTTGTTTCAGCTGGTGGATCTGATCCTGTTAATGGTAATGTTGGCATTTTTGCAGCAAGGCTGGCCGCAATTGTTGCAGATAATCCGAAATATGATGATGACTGTTGCCCATGTAATAAACTTAGCTGTAAAGATAATAAGACTATTTTAAAATGCGGAACATCCGGCAGTGCAATATCAATAACTCCAAGTACTTTGGCTGGCACTGCTTTTACCGTCAGTACTCTCTCTTTAAATACTTCCTGCTTATGTGATCCATGCGTAAAGCTTGAATTTACAAGCACTTTAGCTTATTCAAGTCCTACCACTATTGATAGCACAGTTGTAAACTTTCAGGTATTTAAACTTTGCGACAATCAGCGCAACCCAATACCAGTAGGGCCACAGTTGGCTTTTTCAGTTCCATTTACAAACCTAATACTTCCACCTGCAACACCTGGATTTTCTGGTACTTCAACATTTTCTTTCTTTGTTTGTGATTGTGACATTTGCCCTGATGAATGCTGCACCTATTCAATAGTAGCAACTACAGCTACAACTGATGCTTCTGTTACTATTACCAACGCAAGACTTTCCGCAATAGCTGTAGATAATAACGGCAGATGCTGTTAATACAAAATTTAATAACTTTACTGCTATAAAAGGCTCTAATAATTATCTGAGCCTATTCAAAAAGGCGGCCTCCGTTTGACAACTTCCCAAAAAGGGTTGTCAAATGGAGGCCGCCGCCAATCTCTTTCATTAATAGAATCCTGATAAACCCTTATTTTATCTTGATTTACAAGGCATTCCTACTGTTAATATGTAAATAACTGTACCCAGTACTGTGTTCCGGAACCGTTCTGAGTATTGCCTACACCGATATGTGTATAGCTCTTATTCATGATGTTTGCACGGTGGCCTGCGCTGTTCATCCAGGCATTCACCACCTCCTGAGGAGTTTTCTGTCCCCATGCAATATTCTCGCCTGCTCC
The DNA here is from genome assembly GCF_040207125.1 of Lacrimispora sp. BS-2. Lineage (NCBI taxonomy): Bacteria > Bacillati > Bacillota > Clostridia > Lachnospirales > Lachnospiraceae > Lacrimispora > Lacrimispora cavernae. Next base: position 839,476 of record NZ_CP157940.1, on the reverse strand, counting down.
GCGGTAATTCACACCCTGCTCCTTTAAAGCAGTTGAGAATGAGCTTCCGTTTGGACGTGTATGGTCAAAATTTGATTGTATTTCTTTGGCTCTTACAGTTGCAGCCTTCTCCACATTAGGATCAATGGTAAGAGGTGCAAGTCCTTCTTTTGCTCTTTCAGCATTTACAAGGTCAACTACCTGCTGGGTATAAGACTTATTGGCTGTATTGTCTGTTGACTCATCTGGTGTGGTATCTGTATTTGTATCGCCGTTGTTTCCGGTATTTCCAGTGTTGCCTGTATTACCTGTATTACCTGTATTTTCTGTATTTCCTGTATTACCTGTATTTTCTGTATTTCCTGTATTACCAGTGTTACCATTATTGCCATTATTACAATTCTTGCCTGCATATCCGTTATTGATGAGCTTAGACCAGTCAATGTTATTACAATCAACCCCTGATCGCTGTAATCTAGCCTTTAAATCATCTAAATTACAGTTCCTGCTCACTGTTATCACATTTCTTCCATTGTTGCATTGGCTGTAAGGTCTTGCCACCGCCGCATTCGCTGTCAATGGTATCATACTCGTTAAAGTAAGTGTAATCATTCCAAGTGCTGTTAGTTTTCTCAATTCATTTGCCTCCTTTGAAATTGTTACATTTGTGTTACATTTATGTTACAAATATATGATAACACTCTTGTTTCCATTTTTCCAGTGGAAATAATTGGGAATTTTCTGGAAGTCTCCTCAGGTTGATTTTATATCATGTAATCGTCTGAATAATCACCGCCGGAAACCAGATCAGCAATGGTGATTCCGTCAAAATAATCATTAATCAGCTTATTGAAACCCTCCCACATGGGAAGGGTCCGGCAATGACAGGCCCTTGCGCAGTCATTTACCTCCCCTTCCAGACAGGAAACCGGAGCAAGAGATCCTTCCGTAAGCCTTAATATACTGCCTACGGTATAATCCTCCGGTTTTTTCGCCAGCTTATAACCGCCGCCTTTTCCTCTCAGGGAAATGAGCAGATTGCTCTTACTCAGAACCGAAACAATGGATTCTAAGTATTTTTCCGATATCTCCTGTCTCTTTGCAATATCCATGAGAGGAATATATTCTCCATGGTTATGTTCAGCCAGGTCTATCATGAGCCTGACCGCATAGCGGCCTTTTGTTGAAATCTTCATAAGACACCGCCTCCAGATTCATTATTTTGTATCCAAATCATAACCGTCCAGGAAATGATGCACGGTTCCATTTTCTTTGTAAGCAATGATGGTATTTAAATTTACATTTTCCACACTCTTAAAAATATTGCTTTCAATATACGGGTTGACTTCCTTTAACTGCCTGATCAGGTCCTTTATCTCCATTCTCTTTGATCCGGTGCTGCCATCGGTCCTGCAGGTCGTACAGGTATCCGTAAACCGGCATGCGCATTGAATGAAGTGCAGATCATTGTAATCTCTCCAGCCCTTAATGTCTTCCTCCCGTATGAGATACATGGGACGGATGAGTTCCATTCCTTCAAAATTCGTGCTGTGCAGCTTGGGCATCATGGTCTGGATCTGGGCTCCATACATCATTCCCATGAGAATTGTCTCAATGACATCGTCATAGTGATGTCCCAGGGCGATCTTATTACATCCCAGTTCCTTTGCCTTGCTGTACAAATATCCCCGCCTCATTCTGGCGCACAAATAGCACGGGGATTTCTCCACGTCATAAACTGCGTCAAAAATCTGGGTTTCAAATACGGTGATGGGAATATCCAAAAGCTTTGCATTGCTTTCGATTACCTGCCGGTTGGTCTCATTGTAGCCTGGATCCATGACAAGAAAGACCAGCTCAAAAGGAAATTTATTGTGCCGTCTTAGCTCCTGAAACAGCTTTGCCATGAGCATGGAATCCTTACCCCCTGAAATACAGACGGCGATCCTGTCGTTTTCCTTTACCAGCTCATACTCATTGACAGCCTTTGCAAATCTGCTGAAAAGCACCTTATGGAATTTCTTTCGGATGCTCTTTTCTATCTCTTCCAGGCGTTCTTTTCCCTTGTCCTCTTTTTCCATGGCACGAAGCAGCCATTCCCCATAGCCGCCGCGAAGATTATATGCTTCATATCCCTTTTCATTTAAATGACCTGCAGCCTCTTCACTGATGATCCCCTTTAAGCAGTATAATATGATCTTTTTGTCCCTGGGAAGGGAGGCCTCCCCGTTTAACAATGCCTCTTTTTCTATATTTATGGCTCCCGGTATAAATCCATGGTTATACGCAGTCTGGTCTCTGACGTCTACAAGCACATATTCCTCCGGGTTCATTTGCTTCATTTGCTCCAATGACAGATCCTGCTCATGAGCCATATTGCCGTCAAACATGTGATTACCTCCCAATCCTTCCATTTAGAGACAGATCCTTGATCACTTCTCCTGCTATGATAAGCCCTGCCACAGAAGGAACAAAGGCTACGCTGCCGGGAATATCTCTCCGCTCCGTACACTTATGCTTGGCTCCCGGCGGGCAGATACAGTTTGTCCTGCAGCTGATGGACATATCTTCCAGTGGCCTTGTAGGCTTTTCTGTGGAATAAACCACCTTAAGCTTCTTTACGCCTCTTTTCTTAAGTTCTCTGCGCATGACCTTTGCAAGGGGGCACATGGTGGTTTTATAAATATCCGCAACCTGAAATTTTGTAGGATCCAGCTTATTGCCTGCACCCATACAGCTGATGACCGGCACGCCTGCCTCTTTTGCCCGCATGATCAGTTCAAGCTTTGCAGTTACGGTATCTACTGCATCCACCACATAATCATAATTTTTAAAGTCAAAATCATCCGCATTTTCCGGCAGGTAAAAGCACTGGTGCATTTCCACCTGGGCATCAGGATTGATTTCCAATATTCTGTCTTTCATTACTTCAACTTTATATTTGCCTACCGTTTTTCTGGTGGCTATGATCTGCCTGTTTAAATTGGTAAGACAAACCTTATCATCATCAACAAGCACAAAGGAACGGACCCCGCTTCTTACCAGAGCTTCTACCACATATCCGCCCACACCGCCGATGCCAAAAACAGCAACCTTTGCACTCATCAATTTTTCCATGGCATCTTCACCCAACAACAACTGGGTTCTTGAAAACTGGTTTAACAATTGATTCTACCTCTTTCTTTAATTTTCTATCAATTTAGTAGGAATAAAAAAACACTTCAAATTATTATACTTCTAAATGCTTATTTGGGCAATTGATTTTATAGTTCTTTTTCATTCCAGATTTACGGACAGAGAAAAAATAGCAGACAATTACTGAACCTCTGATTTCTCAGTGGCTTTTCATTGCCTGCTATTTTAGGGTCTTAACTAACTACTTATAATCTTTATTGACTATATGAAGAAAAATATTAAAAGCTATCATCCCTTCTTGTCTGGTGGCGGATCAAACGATTCTGATATTTACGATTTTCACGAATGTTTGTCTGGTTATCGATGAATTTTCCAATCTCAGCTACTGCCGTCGGTATTAGGGAAAGGCCCAATGCAAGCAGCCAGTGATAGCTTCCTATGGCAGTCAGGCCAAAGATTTTTCCAACGGGCGGGAAAGCCACAAGAAGGCCGAATAATCCGATCATGGCAATGGTACTGTATATTACAGGCGGATTATCTATAATCGACCGCTTGAAAATGGACTTTCTGCTGCGGACCGTAAATAAATGAAGGATGGAGGTCCAGCCCAAAACCAGAAAGGCAACGGTCTGCCCGATTGCAGGAGAGGGTCCCGGCATTCCTGGAAATGCCCGGAACGTACTGATGTAATATCCAATCAGAACCACAACCGAACATGCTATGGTCTGCTGTATAATTACCGTAAGAAGGCCTCCCCCTAAAAATCCTTCGTCTCTGCGTATAGGCTCCCGGTCCATAAGGCGAGGATCCGAGGTTTCCCTGGACAAGCAAAGTCCCGGAATGCCGTCACCCAGCACATTGACCAGCAGCAGCATGATCGGTGTTACAGGAATACCCCAGCCCTTTAACTGGGCAACCAGCATAATGACAATTTCCGAAATATTGCATACCAGAAGAAAGTAAATAGTCTTTCTGATATTCGAGAAAACATTCCTTCCTTCTGATATCGCATCAATGATCGTGGCAAAGTTGTCATCCGTTAAAACCATGTCAGACGCACTTTTTGCCACCTCAGTCCCGCTTTGGCCCATGGAGATCCCCACATCTGCTGCCTTTAGTGCCGGTGTATCATTAACACCGTCCCCGGTCATGGAAACAACTTCTCCATTTTCCTGCCATGCCTCAACAATGCGGATCTTATCCTCAGGGGATACCCGGGCATAAACAGAGTAATGATGGATATTCCTGCAAAGCTCTTCATCTGACATGGTTTTCAGCTGTTGTCCGGTGAGAACCTTTTCATTTTCACCAAGAATTCCAATATTTCTTGCGATCGCACTGGCTGTTGCCGCGTGGTCGCCGGTGATCATGATGGTACGGATTCCTGCCAGCTTTGCTTTTTCTACCGCTTGGGCTGCTTCCGGGCGAGCCGGATCAATTAAACCAATAAGCCCGCACAGCTCCAGATCCCGTTCAATTTCCTCCGGCTTATCCATGGAAGGAACCTCATTCATATACCGGATTCCAAGGGACAGGACACGAAGTGCCTCCCCGGCAAAATACTTATGAACCCGGTCAACTTCTTTTTCCCTTTCCTCATCAAATGCCTTGAGAGGCAACCGGTCAAGAGCACCTTTGGTAATAATTAAATATTCTCCCGAAGAAGTCTCCAAAACAATGGTCATCATCTTACGCTCGGAAGAAAATGGGATTTCTCCTACAATACGGTATTGCTCAGAAATGCGTTCTTTGGATAATCCCTTTTCATGGAGAAGACGCATGATGGCTTTCTCCGTCGGATTTCCCATGATGGTTAAGGTACCATCCTCTTCTTCCTGGACAGAAGCATTACTTGCAAGAGCAAACAGCGTCAGAAGTTCTGTCTGACCTGCTGCAAATTCGCCTCCCCCTTCAAACGGCTCATTTCCAGGAATCCAAAGCTTTTCAATGGTCATTTGGTTCTGCGTCAGGGTTCCGGTCTTATCCGAGCAAATGACCGAGGTATTTCCAAGGGTTTCTACTGCAGACAGCTTTCGGATCAGCGCATTTTTATTGACCATATTTTTAACGCCCTGGGAAAGGGATAAGGTTACAATTAAATTTAGAGTTTCCGGTACAGCGGCTACAGCCAGGGTGGCCGCAAGCATAACCATAACCCAAATGGACTCTCCCTGTAAAAGACCGATGGCTAAGAGCAATACAGCTGCCAGAACAGCGATCATGCTGATGGACTTTGCAACACGCTCCAGACGCTGCTGTAACGGTGTCTTAATTTTCTGTGAATTATTTAAGTATCCTGCAATCTTCCCCATCTCCGTCTGCATTCCGGTAGCAGTAACAACGGCTGTGCCATGTCCGGAGGTAACATGACAGCTGGAAAATACCATGTTAAGCTGATCTCCCAGGGGAACACTTCCCTGCAGCAGGATATTTGCATCTTTTTCCGACGGCTCGCTCTCTCCTGTGAGTGCCGACTCATCCACCTGTAAATTGGTGCTGGAAAGCAGACGTGCGTCGGCAGGAACAATGCTTCCCAGATGAAGAAGAATGATATCACCCGGTACCAATTCACTGGTATCCATCTCTTTTTGTACGCCTTCCCGTAATACAATACAGTTTGGAGAATTTAAGCTTGACAATGCCTCCAGGGCTTTTTCAGCGCCCCGCTCCTGGGTAATTGCCAGTATCAGATTTAAGATAACAATAGACACGATGACTACTGGCTCTAAGAAGCCATGGCCTTCCCTCAATGCCATGCCTAAAGACAGCAAAGCAGCCAGAAGCAGTATTATCGTAGAAATGTCTTTCAGCTGGTGCAGTATTTCTTTAATCAGACTTGTTTTTTCCTGCTTTGCAAACTCGTTTTTTCCATAGCTGCTTTGCCGGTTTGCCACCTCTTGATCTGATAATCCAGTATTTTCGTTCGTGTTAAAGTTCTCAAGTGTCTCTGTTATGCTCGCTACATAACAATTTTCCACTTAATCCTCCTCCTTTCAATTAAAATGTTTCATTCACTGGTTCCTTAAATTTCTCTTCCGTGGCCGATAAGTCCTTAAGCTCCAGCCTGCGGACCTGCACACAGAAAAGATTTATCTCATGTGCAATTTCGTCAGTCATATCCAGCTCTGCGGACTTTTTCAGGGTCTGAATAAGAAACGGGATCACCTGAAAAAGTATAAGTAAAAATGATAACAATGTAAATCCATGATACGGAATATTATCAAATCTGTATGCTTTCTTTATACGGAGGAATTTAAAAATAGCCTTCCCATTTTTACGGTTTTATAACAAAAAAAGAGACTGTTGCACGAAGTATTCGTGTACAGCCTCCAGCTTTTCTGTAACATTTCCAACTATCATCTTTAATTGCTGCATAAGCCAAAAATCCATTGCAATATCCAGCCATTATACTTCCTTATCTCACCAGACGGTATAGACCCCTTTCCTCTTTTTGCATTCTCACTTCAATGCTTCTCATGATTTTTTCAGCCTCGCCGAAAAAGCTTTCCCTTTCTGAAAGGATTTTTATTTTTGTATTATATTTATCCTTAAATTCCGTAAACAGGGCAAGCAGGTTTCCCATTTCCTTTTGATATTCCTCCGCCTGATTCACCAGCCTTGAATCACCGGATCTTAAAAAGGATGGGTAAAGGTACTGATCCTCTGAGGATAAATGTATTTTCAGCTTTCCTGCAAGACTGCTTATATGTAAGGCGATTTCCGATGATGTTTGTTCTAAGTCCCTGTTTTTGCACAGCCTTTTCAAGATCTCTAATTCTTCCCGTATCCGATCATGCTGCTCCATATAATTTTTTAACTCCATTCCTGTACGCCCCTTTCTTTTGTATCTTCCATATAGCAGATGGGACGGCCTGTTTCCCCTCCAGGCCGTCCCGTCCCTGTTACCTTGTTTTTTCGCGGATCCAGGATTCGTACTTATCCTGTACGCCCTGGTCCTTTGCCTGTCTTTCAAATGATTCCGTCTCATCATCCACAGCTTTTAACTTATCCTCTGCCAATGCACGTACTGCAAATGAATAGGCAGCCTCATCCTCTTTTTCAATATGGCGCTTTAATAAGGCGCCATAGCCAACCGCATTGGAGATGATATCCAGCTTTGGCTCTGTTCCCGGATTTTTCTCATATTCATCTATGGCTTTTTCCAGCTCAGAAAGATATAATCTTCCAAGATCATGTTCCACAAGCATACCATTCCTGATAAGCTTTTCCGCAACAGGTCCCATATTTTCCATCATGATCCGGAACAAGATCTTTTCTTCCTTTCCGTGATGATGCTTATCTGCGTAATTTCTTGCAAATTCAAGGCACTCCCGCAGCAGGGGGGCATCCACCGGCTTCCCCTCCAGAATATCGGAGCTGATACTTCTTAAAAAGCCGGTAAAAGCCAGAATGTTTTCATGCTCTTTCATTAAAATATCTATTCCGTACATTAGCGCCTCCTCAATTCATATACCTGATCTTCTATCTGATGAAATTCCAGTTCGGAATCCTCAAACATTCCTTTTATCAGAGATTCTCTCAAGGTATAATAATGTGTTACATCTCCATGGATCATGTTCCAATAAGCGCCATGGATATCCTGGGTCTGTCTCCATACCAGTTTGTCTTCCGTTTCCTGAACCAGCTCGTTTACTCTGTCACAAGGCATGCCGTTTAGCAGGGTGCTTTCAAGATAATCATAGCCTTTGCGGACCGTAATGTTTTTATCCGCAGAATTTCTTTTTCCAAAGTTCCGGACTGCATCAGAAATATGGGACAATCTTTCCTGATCCGTTTCTATAAGCTCAGTGACCACATAAGCCAGTCTGTTTTCCACCAGGCTCACTTTTTCCTGAAGCCAGCCATGGATATTGCCCGTATCGATCATATCCTCCAGATTTCCCTTTTCAAGCACTCCATATCTGCCGTCGGTCCTGGCTCTAAGGTCTTTGCTGCAACCGGTTTCTTCTGCAAAATCTAAAATTGCATCAGTCATTGCATCCTGAAATTTTATTTTGTTGTATAACCAAGTGTGGATTGGTCCTAAAAAGGCACTCATTTTACACCTCTTTCCTTTACTGGTTCAGCTTGTCCAGAACTGTGTCTGTATCAAGCCCGTGAACCATACATGCATCCTCTAAGGATTCCATCTGGGATGACGGACATCCCAGACAGTGCATGCCGCAGCCCATTAAAATCTCCGCTGCCTTTGGATTGCTTCTTAAAATTTCTCCAATATACATTTCTTTCGTTATCATATAATTTTCCTCCTGATTTGTTATTTATGATTTATATTATCCAAGAATTTTCTTTAAATCCTCTTCCGGTGTGCTGATGGGTGATATTCCATAGTTCTCAACAAGGAACGTTAATACATTCTGTGATAAGAATGCCGGTAAAGATGGCCCCAGATAAATGTTCTTGATTCCAAGGTGCAGCAAGGTAAGAAGAATGCATACTGCCTTCTGCTCATACCAGGATAATACCATGGACAATGGGAGCTCATTGACCCCGCATTCAAAGGCTTCCGCCAGAGCCACCGCTACCTTGATGGCACTGAATGCATCATTACACTGTCCCATATCCATGATTCTTGGAAGCCCTCCAATGGTTCCAAGGTCAAGGTCATTAAAACGGTATTTTCCGCAGGCCAGGGTTAAGATGATGGAATCCTTAGGAGACTGCTTTACAAATTCCGTATAATAATTTCTTCCTGTCTTAGCGCCGTCACAGCCGCCTACTAAGAAGAAGTGGCTGATCGCTCCCTGCTTTACTGCGTCAATGACCTGATCCGCAACTCCCAATACAGTTCCATGGGAAAATCCTGTCATGACTTCCTTACCGCCGTTGATTCCGGTCATTTCATGGTCTTCCTCATATCCGCCAAGCTCCAGCGCCTTTTCGATTACAGGAGTAAAGTCTTTGTCTTCTCCTATGTGGACCATTTCCGGATAGGAAACCACTTCTGTGGTGAATACACGGTCAGCATAGCTCTTCTTTACCGGCATCAGGCAGTTTGTGGTAAAGAGGATCGGTGCTGGAAGATCATCAAACTCTTTTTGCTGATTCTGCCATGCAGTTCCGAAATTCCCCTTTAAATGAGGATACTTCTTTAATTCCGGATAGCCATGGGCCGGAAGCATCTCTCCGTGAGTATAGATATTGATTCCCTTATCCTTCGTCTGCTCAAGGAGTTGTTTTAAATCATATAAATCATGTCCGGTGATTACAATAAACGGACCTTTTTCAATGGTAAGAGGTACTTTGGCCGGCTTAGGAGTCCCAAATGCAGTGGTGTTTGCTTTATCCAGAAGTTCCATGCATTTTAAATTTACCTCTCCCACTTCAAGGGCCACCGGAAGAAGCTGCTCCATGGTCAGATCATAGCTGATGATTGACAGAGCCTTATAGAAGAAATGATTGACCCCTTCATCTTCATATCCAAGCACCATGGCATGGTAGGCATAGGCCGCAACGCCGCGAAGTCCGAATAAAATCAAAGACTTTAAGGAACGGATATCTTCCTGTGCATCCCAGATGTTCTTCATATCATAATCAGAAGTATTTCCGCAGACAGAGGTGCATTTGCTGCAATCCGGCACGATTCTTTCTTTTTCTTCCCGCACCCTTTTGATCATCTTTATTAAAACTTCATCATTAAAGTTTACATTTGTAATGGTGGTGAACAGCCCTTCCACAAGGATTCTTGTGGTTGTCTCCAAAGGAGAATTATTGCCGCAGGCCTTTGCCAGACCGATCAGGGCGCCTGTCAGTTCATCCTGCAAATTTGCAGTGCTGGCTGACTTGCCGCACACTCCTGCGCTGCCCGTACAGCCGCTGCAGCCTGCCGTCTGTTCACACTGAAAGCAAAACATCTTACTATCCATATATTTATTCAACCTTTCTATTTTGTCCTTTTCATTCCAACTGGTTAAAATACCACGACCAATTCCATCTTAAAGCGTTCTTGTGCATAAACTGCATGTGGCTTTTTAGCAGGCATGATAAGGGTCTCTCCTGCATTTAACAGATACTCCTTACCATCTACCGTAAATTTTCCGGTTCCTTCCAAAACAGTCACCATGGCATCCCCGTTGGATTCGTGGGTACTGATTTCTTCCCCTTTATCAAATGCAAATAACGTAATGCTGAGAGCTTCATTCTGTGCAAGGGTCTTGCTGACGATCTGGCCTTCATTTGCCTGAACCAGATCAGATAACATTACGATTTCTTCATGCTTTATATTTTTAATAAATTTCTCTGACATTTGTCTGCCTCCTTGTTTTTCTCTTGCTTTTATAAACAGATTATAATATAATAATTTCAACATTTCTGTTGTAATTACAACATTATAAAAATAATTTAAAAGGAGACGGCAAATGGAGGAATACTTATCCGTATTAAAAAAATCTAACCTGTTTTCCGGAGTCCAGCCAGAGGAGATCAGCGCAATGTTAAATTGCCTGTCGGCCCGGATCAGGCATTTTAAAAAAGAAGAATTTATCATAAGAAGCGGGGACTACATCCGTTCCGTTGGAATGCTTCTCTCAGGGTCCGCTCTTATCATACAGGAGGATTTCTGGGGCAAACGGACCATTATTTCCGATGTTATGCCAGGCACTATTTTTGCGGAAACCTATGCCTGCATCCCCTCCATACCGATTGAAATGAGTGTTATCTCCGACTCTGAATGCGATGTGCTGTTTATGGACTTTAACAAGATTCTGCATGTGTGCACTTCCGCATGCACCTTTCATACACGTCTGTTACAAAATTTTTTATCTTCCATTGCCAGAAGGAATTTGACCCTCACAAAAAAAATGCAGCATATGTCCAAAAAGACCATCAGGGAAAAACTGCTCTCCTACCTTTCCGCCGAATCCTTAAAAAACAATTCCTCTACCTTTGATATTCCATTTAACAGGCAGCAGCTGGCGGATTACCTGTCCATTGACCGCAGCGCCCTGTCCAATGAAATGAGCAAATTACAGGACGAAGGAATTTTAACCTATAAGAAGAACCGGTTCACCTTAAAAGAAGATTTCCATGAAGGATAATTTCTATCTTCCTGTCCGTCCCAGCCTTTAAAGCCTGTATAAAAAACGGAATCCGGCATCATTACCTGCCGGATTCCGTTTTTAATTTTATATAATATTTCCATCAACAGAGATGGTAACGACCTGGCAGGGAATTTCTTTTCCGCTGTCCTCAAGAGCTCTTAAAGCCGCATGTTCCAGACCGCCGCAGCATGGTACCTCCATCCGGACGACCGTAATGCTTTGAATGGCGTTGTTCCTTATGATCTCTGCCAGCTTTTCGCTGTAATCCACCTGGTCAAGCTTGGGACATCCTACAAGAACGACCTTTCCCTTTAAGAATTTCTGATGAAAGTCTCCATAAGCATAGGCGCTGCAATCCGCTGCGATCAATAAATCTGCCTCTTCAAAATAAGGCGCTTTCACAGGAACCAGCTTGATCTGCACCGGCCACTGTCTTAACTGGGACTGAATAGGGACCTCTTCCGTCTTCTTAGCTTCAGCCCCGCGCTCGATCTTCATGGCCCGGCTTCCAGGACATCTGCTAAAGGAAGCATTTCCTTTTCCCCCAGCCTTTTTCTTATTCAATGCCACCGCCTCTTCATCATAAGCGGCTGCTTCTCTTTCTATAAATGTGATGGCCCCGGTAGGACATGCAGGAAGGCAATCCCCTAATCCATCGCAGTAATCATCCCGCATAAGCTCTGCTTTTCCATTTACCATTCCAATGGCTCCCTCATGACATGCCGCCGCACAAAGACCACATCCATTGCATTTTTCTTTATCAATCTGAATAATTCTACGAACCATCCCTCATATCCTCCTGTTGTTTGCTTTCTGGAGTTATCATACTATGCTGCCGGGATTCTGTCCGTTGTATTTACAACGAATTTCCCAAAAGAATTTTTTGCTTATTTGCATCTGTTTATAAAACGGGGTGAGTCCCCTGTCCTCTTAAAATAACCGCTTCCATGAATAATGGATGGCCCAGAGTCTTTCTATGAACATTGAGCATTGATACAGCAATTGTTACAATTCTTAGAAAAATAATGTTTTACTATTATTTTTTGTCATTTCATGTCGAATATATAGTGGTTATACAGATAGTACATATATGCCTTTAAACAGGAAAGGAGGTTCCTCCATTGTTTCCCACTTTCTCCATTTGGGGCTTATTTTTACTGATCAATAAATTAAAGGGAGTATAATGCAATTATGAAGAAAATGAAAAAACTGAAGTTAAGCAATTTAAAACTTGCTGCAAAAACTTCCCTTACTACGGGAATCATTCTGGCAGTAAGCATGACATTGCTGATTACGATCTCAGCGTTACTGGCAAGCAAAGCAGTTTCAAAGGCAATCAACGGTGAATTTTCCGGAATATCCGCCCAGAACGGCCTTATGGTACAAGCCGTAATCAATGATGCCACCGGAGCTGCCAGGAATTTGCAGGATTACTTAAACCGTGCATATAACGCCAAGGACACTGTCAGCGATTTGAACAGCACGGACTTAAAGAGCAAGATATACAATGTTCAGTTAAAGGAAACTACTTATGCGGTCGAGGATTATATCTTAAATTCAGCCTGGTCAACCGTGGGCAACAATCCTGATATCAGTGGAATCGGTGCATTTTTTGAATCTGGAAAATTTGATCCTGCGGTCAAAGACTATACTCTCTTTGTGGACAAGAATGATGCACAAAACAAAACAGCCCAGTCCATTGGAGCATACAGTGACTATTCCATAAAGGATTATTACCGTGTTGCCAAGGAAACAAAAGCTCCTTATATTACGGATCCTTATGTTTTCGGAGGAACTATGATGAGTACCATAGCATTTCCCATCATGAAGGGAGATGATGTCATTGGAGTTATTATGGCCGATATCAACGTATCAAACTTCTCCAAAATAAAAACTTCGGATTCAAAATATCCCACCATGTATGCTAATATTTACACGGAAGATAACATAACCGTCTTTGACAGCCAATCCAGTGACCACATCGGGAAAAACTTAAAGGAAATGATTCCGTCTTCCGAATATGCAAAAATTACAGCTTTACAGCAGGCTAAAACCGAATTCCATATTGATATAAAAAAATCCAGCGGAACCGTAGAATCCAGACATTATTACCCGATCACCTGCGGCTCACAGACCTGGTGGGCTTCCAGTTGTCTGGAAAAGAGAGATCTAACAAAGGATGTAACAAAGATCATTGAATCAATGATCCTTCTTGCAGTCATTGCACTGACCTTTATTAATATCGTCATTCCGGTTTTCTTAAAAAAGACTCTCCGCCCTATTGGCGGCGTTGTGGCCGCTGCTGCCGGCATCGCGTCAGGCAACCTGGATACCCAGATGGAGGCCAAGTCTAATGATGAAATCGGGGTACTGTCCAGGACATTCATGGACATGGCAGAAAACTTAAATTTCATTATTCAGGATATCAATGATGTTCTGGGTGAAATGAGCAATGGCAACTTTAAGGCAATGACCAAAAACGAAGAAAAATACACCGGAGCATACCGGCATATCTTAGAAGCAATGCAGAACATCCGTCTCACATTAAGCAATACGCTTTCAGAGATCGACCAGGCTTCTGAACAGGTTTCCTCCGGCGCGTCCCAGGTTTCCGATGCTTCCCAGTCTCTCAGCCAGGGAGCCACGGAACAGGCATCTTCCATTGAAGAGTTATCCGCAGCCATTAACGAAATTTCAGAACGGGTAAAGGAAAATGCGTCCAACGCCTTAGAGGCAAATTCCCTGTCCCTGGAAGCGAGTGAGGGCATACTGAGCAGCAATCAGAAGATGGAAGATATGATTTCTGCAATGAATGAAATCGCAAGCACCTCCGGCGAAATAAGCAAGATCATCAAAACCATAGACGATATCGCGTTCCAGACCAATATCCTGGCGTTAAATGCAGCCGTAGAAGCAGCAAGGGCCGGTTCTGCTGGAAAGGGGTTTGCAGTCGTTGCCGATGAAGTCCGCAATCTGGCCAGCAAGTCCGCAGAAGCTGCTAAAAATACCACAGTTCTTATTGAAAGCTCTATTTCAGCCATTGGAAACGGAACTAAAATTGCAGATGAAACAGCTAAAGCCCTGCGGCTCGTGGTTGAAAAATCAAACATTTCTTCCGTCAGGGTAGCAGAAATTGCGGAAGCATCCGCCGCCCAGTCCGATGCTTTGGTGCAGATCACAGCAGGCATTGACCAGATTTCTGCAGTTGTACAGACCACCTCCGCAACATCGGAAGAAAGTGCGGCCACTTCCGAAGAGCTGACCGCCCAGGCCCTTAATTTAAAATACCTGGTAGAAAAATTCCAGCTGATGGATAAAGCACCTTCTGCGTCCGGCCAGCCAACTGCCCCATTGGAGGTTTCTGCTCCGGAAGAAGATAATTATAAATATTAATCGTTACAGGATTTCTGTCTTTTAGCAAGTGTCCATAAAAAGGCTGCGGGTTTCAAATTCCCGCAGCCTTTTCCTGTATTGCCATGCCAGTTTTTATAAAACGGAACATCCGTAAGGCTCCCTGATAATATAAGTCCTCAGCATGTTCAAGGGCCTTATCCAGTTCCATGACCCCATTGACCGTTGTCATAATAGAGCAGATCCCAAAGTCATATATCTTCTCTGCACCTTCTCCCATAGCTCCTACCAGAGCAACAGCCGGGATACCTTTTCTTTTACACCGCATTCCAATGCCCTGTATCACCTTTCCAAAACAGGACTGCCAGTCCGTCCGTCCCTCTCCGGTCACGACCATGGACACATTTTCTAAACGGGAATCAAAATCAATTAAATCCAGAACCGTTTCAATTCCTGATTTTAACTCCGCACGGAGGAATACCAAAAGCGCCGCACCCAGGCCTCCTGCCGCTCCGGAACCAGGCATGTTATCTGGATCGATCCCAAGTTCCCGTATCAACACATCCCGGTAGTTCTGCATACCTTTTTCCAGTTCATCAAGGACCTGTGGCGTACCGCCCTTCTGCTCTCCAAAGGTATAGGTGGCTCCGTCTTTACCGCATAATGGATTATTGACGTCACACATTGCAGTCAGTTTTACTTCAGAGACCCTGGGATGAAGGCCGGAAATATCAATATGTGCCACATTTCCCAGATCCTTTCCCGTTCCTTCCAGCTCTCTTCCCTCTGGATCCAGGAATTTTACTCCCAGCGCCCTCATACAGCCCATTCCGCCGTCATTGGTTGCCGAACCGCCGATTGCAATGGAAATCTCGGTAAATCCCCGGTCTAAAGCATCCTTTATCAGCTCCCCGGTTCCATAGGTGGTGGTGTTTCTTGGATCCCTTAAATCCATTGGAACCAGGGGAAGCCCGGAAGCCGCTGCCATCTCAAGAATGGCGCGTTTCTCATCCAGTTTTCCGTAATAAGCATGAACAGGAGCAAGAAGGGGCCCGCAGACAGTTACCGGTACCCGTTCTCCCTGAATGGCTGCGATCACGGCATCCGTGGTTCCCTCTCCTCCATCGGCTACGGGGATTCCGGTACATTCCACTTGATCAAATACTTTTGCCGCAGCCTTTTTAAGCAGTTCTATGGTCTGTTCACTGGAAAGAGTCCCCTTAAACGAGTCAGATGCAAACAGTAATTTCATATACAAAGTCCTCCTTTGACCAGTGAAGTTTAATTCTCGTTGGTTCTTAATTAATGCAGGATTAAAGTCAGAATAAAGATTTCCAGGATTCCTGCAATTCCCAAAATCAGTGTTACCATGGTCTGTGTCTTATACCCCTTTTCCGGAGTCATGGCCCCAAAATTCGTCACCACCCAGAAATAGGAATCGTTTGCGTGGGAAACGGTCATGGCTCCCGCGCCGATTGCCATGCAGGCAAGAGTTACCCGGACAGGGCTTTCAAGGCCCAGCATTGGAAGCAGCGGAGCTATAATTCCTGCGGTGGTGGTTAAAGCCACAGTAGAGGAACCCTGGGCACTCTTTAAAATAGCTGCCAAAAAGAAGGGGAAGAAAATACCCATGGTGCTCAGTACTGAAGCATGATCTTTGATATAATTCACCATATCAGTGGAAGAAATTACCTTACCCAGCACGCCGCCGGCAGCCGTTACAAACAATATCGGTCCCACAGTCTTTAAGGTATCATTGGTTATCTCATAAAACGTTTCCATCTTACCTGCTCCCTTCAGCTGAAGGATGCCGCATACAGTACCAACTGCCAGAGCGATGATGGGAGTTCCTAAAAATTTAATAACATCAGCCCCAAAACCCTGCATATTGGCCATGGCCGCAACAGAGGAAAAAGCCATAAAAAGGATTGGAACAATAATAGGAGCAAGGGCATTGAAACCGCCGGGAAGTCTGCCGTATTCGGCAACCAGCTCCTCATAGGTTTTTGTTATCTCGCCCATATCGGCTTCATCGTCAGACCGTACCTTTCCTCCAATGTATTTTGCGTAAAAGAACCCGGCAATCAGAGGAAAGATAGAGCACAACACGCCCATTCCCATAACAAGAAGCAGATTTTCTCCAATGCCAAGGGTAGAAGCTGCGGCAATTGGGCCTGGTGTTGGAGGAATGAAAACGTGGGAAATGTAAAGCCCTGAGGAAAGACCCACAGTCATGGCTACAGATGATGCGGCAGTTCTGTTTACCAGAGCTTTCCGGATAGGGTTTAAAATTACAAAACCGGAATCACAGAACACGGGAATGGATACCACCCAGCCCATCATCTCCATGGCCAGGACCGGATTGTTTTTCCCCACAAGCCTGATCACCATATCAGCAAGCTTAAGGGCTGCCCCTGTTTTCTCCAATATGGTCCCGATCAGGGCTCCAAGGATGATAACAATACCGATGCTTGAGAATGTGCCGGAAAATCCGGCCCCGATTACGCTTGCAAGGCCGCTTACCTTGGTCCCATCTTCTAATGTCCTATCGACCAGCGGAATCCCTGCAATAAGTCCTAAGAGCAGTGAGATGCTCATGATGGCAATAAATGGATGAATGTTAAACTTGGAGATTGCAACGATCATCAGGATAATTGCCAATACAAAAATAAAAATCAGTGGTAAACCTGTCATAAAATGACCCCCTTCTAAACAATGACAATAGTATATGCTGTTTTATGGTATCATAACACCATTGCCCCCAGGATTTCTACTGCCGTGAGTATCAATATGACCCTGATTTTTGTGTCGCCATTACAAAACTAGTGTTCTTTTCTTAAAAAACTATAAAAGGTTTCCAGAAAAAACCGGTCTGACGAAGATTCTATTGGATTAATATTCAAGATGCCCTTCACTTTATTATAACGGTACAAAAGGGTATTTTTGTGCACGAAAAGCTCTTTTGATGCTGTTACCAGATTATAATTTGTCTTTATGAGAGCTCCGGCAATCTCAATAAATGTCTTTTTAAATTCTTCCCCCAGCTCCCTTTCATAAATATTGAACATCCATTGCAGCTCATTCATGGGTACAATGGAACGTACATAATTTCCCGTATAGTCATAAAAAAAGGCGGCAGAACCGGAATCTGCATTTTCTTCCAGCCACTTGCAGTGACGGTAGGCATTATAATACTGGGTAAAGCTTCCCTGAAAGGAGCCGATGTAAAATTTACAGTTCCTCTCCTGCTCCCGGAGCCATTTTAAAGCAGTGCTTAAATATTCCGCAATAATGTATTTATAATCTGCAAATACTTTTCGCGTCTGTTCCGGCATTGTTTTGAATATGAGGATATGGTTACTGTCCAAGACAATACTGATATCCTCCGACCCGTGCCTGGGGCTTTTCTTGATCATGTCCAGAAACGGCTCCGGCCTGATGTCATCCAGTTTACACAATATGGGGATGCGGATTATGTTCTCCGAATAATTAAGCTGCTTTGCCATGCTCCGAAGCTCCCCGGGGTCCGGATACTCCACATGGATCAAAAGGTTTGTAAAATGCTCCTTCCGGTTCCTCCTCCGCCTCAGTTCCTCCTGCTGTTTCTCATATTTCAGCATGGCTTCGATGGCCATTTTGGTGATTAAGGCGACAGGCTTTATCTCTCCCGGATCTCCGGTGATTCCCACCACTCTCTCACGCCTGCCGTCAATGTTAATGACCATATTGATTCCAGGCTTTACACCGGGATAATCCTCCTCCGTGGAAGTGACCACTATGTCCTCATTTCCGGTTACAATATAGTAGGCAACCTCATGAAAGGATCCCACCCGTTTCGGATCCCGGCTGGCGATGATGACTCCCTGCTCATTCATAATGTTGATATTGTATTCTGTATATTGTGTGACCTGTTCAATGAATTTCTTTGCCAATTCCGTTTCTATCATCTGCGGCCTCCCGGAGCTTATAGTTTGTCTTATTTTCCAGCATCATTTTAAGAAACAGCTTACCATATTTTGCTATCTCCTTCAATAGCTGAGGATTTTATCCTTTTTCTTACCATCTTTCCCTAAAACAGGGAAGCCGAATCAGTTTCCATTCATCAACCTGTCCAAAGCATCTGCCAAATATATATTTTACTTTTTTTATGATTTGTGGTAAATTATTTTTTATGAAAAACATTTACATGCTTATCATTAATTACGGTTGAAAAAGGAGAATTTTATGCTGGAAGAAGATTTTATCATGCGCATGATCCACGAAATGGTAACAACATTGCTGAAGCTGATTTTTCATATTGAATTAGGGGAAAATGATGAACTGAATTTTAAAGATCAGGAGACAGCATCTAAATATCAGGAGCTTTTAGCTCTCATCCAGGCGGGAAACATCAATGAGGCGGAAAACAAATTATTGGATGAGCTGGATTTGGAAGATATGGAGCATTTTAAAATGGCACTCATGTTTTATTATCATTTAAATCAGGTAGATTACAGTTTTCTTGAAGAGCATGATTTTTCCAAAAATGAAATTACCGACGGCTTAAGATACGTATCATCAATTTATGGCTATGACAGCATGGCAGAAGCCCTTCTGGGCAGAGGTTAATAAGTCATCAATTAGAAACCGTCTGTCCGGTCCCCAAGCTGATATTCCAGCCAATTGTAGAAAATCCAATCTTTTATGGACTGCTGAAAAAAATGCGATCCCCCCCGCAAATGCTGTTATTGCCAACATTTGCAGGGGGGATCGCATTTTACCTTTAAGAAAGGCTTTCAAACACAACCTCATAAGTCTTAATTTCAAAAGGTTTTATTACAAATTCAAACTCCTGAGACCTATGCTCTGTCACTTCTCGTTCCCGTGTCTCAAGCAGATTGCATTCATAGACCCGTTTAATCCTCTTTCCCATTCCCAGGGTAAGTGTGGCGTGGGTTTTTGCATTTTCATATTCATACATGCGAATTATCATTCCTTCTCCGTTTTCTGCCTCCTTAACGGTTTCCACCATCACATTGGAAGCATCCACCTGCAAAAGGGATTCCTGCCGCCCTGGTTCGCCTGCTTCCAGGAAAAGCAGGGGCACATTTAGTTTATAGCCCTCCTTCACAACGTCACATTCTCTTAAATTTCCTGCGTGAGGATACAAAGAATAAGTGAACAAATGCTCCTCCTGATCCGTCACCGGATTCGGTTCAATTCCCGATTTAATCAAAGTAAGCCCCATAACCGAATCCTTCACAGAATGTCCGTACTTACAGTCGTTTAAAAGACTTACCCCGTAATGTCCTTCGGAAAAATCCATCCATTTCTGCCCGCAGGATTCAAACCGGGCCATATCCCAGGAAGTATTCGTATGTACCTTTCTCGTCAGATTTCCAAACTGAATATCAAATGACGCTTCGTCCGAATGAATGTCCACAGGGAAATGAACCTTTAAAAGGTGCTGGTGCTCCTTCCAGTCCACATAGGTTTCAAAATCAATTCTGGGGCTGTTTCCATAAAAATAAATTTTCTGCCGGATCAGGGACTTACTCACAGGACGTTCCATTTCCAGAACAATGCAGACCGGACCTTCCTCTTTCCATACCATATGGGACAGTTCTGTTACATCCCAGCTCTTCTCCGTATGATAAATATCAATGTCCCAATTGTCATAGTAAATGGGCTTATCCTCGTACATACGGAACAGGTTCCCTTTTGTCCCCTCTTTCAGGACTTCCCTTTTGTTTTTCTTATCATAGACAGAGGCAAACAGTCCATTTTCATCCAGTTTTACGATGTAATAAGGCGTTTCCAGCTGGTTTCCCTTTCTCACAAAGGGACTGCCTGTTTCCCTGGCACAGCCGGAAGCTTCCTCCCTTTCTGTTTCAAAGCTTTTTAGGCCCTTGGACGGAATGCCTTTCACATAGGCAATGGAACAGTCCTGAAGTTCCTGCACCGGATAAATATTGCCTTCCCTGTCTTTTAGCACACCCTTCATTCCCTTAGGCAAATGCAGCAGATCGTCCCTGTCAAAGCCCAGAGTATTAAACACCGTAATGGCATTTCCTCCGTCTGCGAGAACCTCCATCCCTTTTTTCACCAGCTTACTTCCGGTTTCTTCCAGTTCTTCATACTCCCTTTTCGTTACCTCATACACCTGGTGAATAGACGTTCCGGGCAAAATGTCGTGGAATTGATTCAAAAGAATCACTTTCCACATTCTGTCTATTTCTTCTTTGGGATATGCAATGCCCTTCCATGAGGCAAGAAGGCTGAAAAATTCCAGATTCATCATCAGAAATTCGCATTTTCTGTTAGCCCGCTTATTTCTTGCCATGGAGGTATAGGTTCCCCTGTGATACTCAAAATACAGCTCACCTTCCCAGGTAGGAAGCCTGCGTTTTCCCTTTACCCTGTCAAATAACTCTTTAAAATAAGTCCCGGAAAACTCCTGGCGCACCCTGGGAATTCCCTGAATCCCCTTCTCCATTCTCAAAGAAGTCTCCAGCATTTCCCTGGTAGGTCCTCCGCCGCCGTCTCCATAGCCGTAGGAAATCAAAATATCGTTGTTAATATCCTTATTCTGATACCGCTTCCACCCGCCCATAATAGAATCCGGATGAAGGACTCCGTTATAAGTGGTAAAAAAATCGTCCGTGCTTTGTCCCACTCCCAGGGTGGTCACCAAATGGGTAAAAACCTCCGTACCATCAATCCCTTTCCAGAGGAATGTATCATAGGGCATTTGATCCACCTGGTTCCACGACAGTTTCGTAGTCATAAAATAGTCAATGCCGCATTTCTTCATGATCTGAGGCAATGCTCCGGAATAACCAAATACATCCGGAAGCCACAAAATCCGGTTGTCTGTTCCGAACTCTTCCTGAAAGAATTTCTTCCCGTAAAGGAACTGGCGTACCAGAGATTCACCGGAAGTCAAATTGGTGTCTGCTTCCAGCCACATCCCCCCTTCCGGCTCCCAGCGTCCTTCCCTGACTCTGTCCTTTATCTTCTCGTAAAGCTCCGGATAGCGTTCCTTTAAAAACAGATAGAGCTGGGGCTGACTGGACATAAATTTATAATTGGGATATTCTTCCATCAGCTTTAGTACGGTGGCAAAACTTCTGGCCACCTTTTCCCTTGTCTGCTCCACGGTCCACCACCACGCCACATCAATATGGGTATGGCCAATACAGGTGGCAATCACCTCTTCGTAACCGCCCATGGCTTCATACAAGGCCTCTTTTAAGTAAGCAGACGCACGTTCCACGCTTTCGTAAAATGCAGACGAATAAGGATTGCGCAAATCCAGCAGGTTCACCGTCTCATTCAGCACCGTTTCCAAATCAAGCCTTACCTTATCCTCTTTTTCCATGCGTCCAAATGCCTGCAGGGGAACCACCAGATCATAGTACAGCTTTTCAAGCCTTACATCCACCTGCCATATCTCCGCAATCATATCAAATTCAGAATGCAGCGTTCCTGTATAAGCTTGCATATCCAACTCCCAGCATTCCCCTGCCTGGGCTTTTCCTGTCAGCTGGACGCTTCTGTGGTTCATATCCATTCCCTGGAGGATTTTGCCGCCGGCAAACAAAAGAAACTGGGGGTTTTTGGCATCGTCCCATTCCTCAATCTGGGTCTTCACATGAAGACGCAGGGTCTTTCCGTCCAATTCTTCCGGTACAGTGTACGTTGTCCGGAACCAGTAATGCTGGTCCGGCCCGTACCATTTCATATTCCCTGGGATAAAATCCTCCCAGGGAGCCAGGGCCTGTTCTGCTTCCCATGGATAAAAATACTGCCCTTTTTTATACTGCAGGTTTCTGATCGGCAGCTTTTTTACCACTGACAGCCTTTTTAATTCCTCACAGATTACCTGTATCCGTTTGTCAATAAACCACATAAACTTTCCTCGCTCCTATTTCCAGTCATCCACCTGTTTTTGGGCTTCCTCCCTGATTCTTTCCCAGCCTGCGGCAGAAAGCTCCTTTTTTATCACTTCTATTAATTCCCGCGGGTCTCTAGCGCCGGTAAAAAACTCTGCTCTGTATTTCTCATAGACCGCCCTGCAGCTGGCCAGCTCTGTTTCCACGTTGCTGGTATCCATGTCAAAGCCTAACATAACAGACGGGGAAGCGCTGGCATTTAATTCCCTTACCTCATCCCATTGGTTAAATTCATCGGTAGCAAGCTGGGAAACCTGGAAAAAGGTACCCTGGGTATAGCCTGCCAGACTCCAGTCTGAATTCTTTTTGTCTACTTTTCCGTCCTGTGTGTATACAAAATTCTCTCCTTCTACCCCATAATACAAAAGGTCCCGTACCTTAGAATCTGTATTCACCAGCTGCAAAAACAAAATGGCTTTTTCCGGATTTTTACAACCGGAGTAAACAGCATTTAAAGAGCCACGCACCGAAGTATTGGAAACTACCGTATTCCCGTACTGCACTGCCACACAATTATCAATTCCATTGATGGGACCCCAGGTAGATGCTGCCGCTCCGCTCCAGCCCTGACAGGTGAAAAAGGTTCTGTATTTGTTAGAATCGTCTGCAGTAGGCGCATCTCCGTTAATGATCCCTTCCTGATACATTTTATGAACAATATCAAGCTGTTTTAATACATCTTCCTGCTCCATGGGATTTACCACTGTTTTGGTATTGTCGTCATAGCGGATTCCCAAAGCGGCAAGCCCGGAGCCTAACTGGTCATAATAATCCTTTACAAGGAAGTCCGCCCCTGACTTGGACATGAAATAAGGTGTCTTCTCCCCGCCGGCCTTCATTTTTTCAAGAGCTTCATGCAGCGTCTCAAAGCTGTTCACCGTCTGGATATCAATGCCGTATTGATCCGCCTTTGTTTTATCCCATATAAAATACTCAGTGACAGAACTATCCTTATATGTAGGAACTGCGTATATTTTCCCTCCGATGGAAGCAGCCCGCCAGTAGTCCTCCGGAATCATGTCATACAACTGTGGGGCCTTGGTTTTTAAAAGATCGGTCATGTCATAAAGAGCGCCTGTAGCTGCTTCCGCATTGTACCTTGTCTGATCTGTAAAAAGAATGTCAAAATATTCTCCCGAGTTCACGATTACACTGCGGCGGTTTTCCCAATCACCCCAGGGCACTACTTCCATATCCAGGTTGACGCCGATTTTTTCCTCCAGATAGGGGTTGATTTGTGCCAGCCAGGCATCGTAATTGTCAGGCATTCCGTTCCCTACCTGGATCCATTTTAAAGTCACCGTATCTTCCTTTCCGGATTTTTCCACCCCCTTGGCTTCTTCTGCCCCGCCTTTTGTACCGGCACTTTGGCAACCTGCCAAAAGGGCCATTCCCATTACACATGCCATTCCAATAAGTGTTTTCTTTTTCATAGTACCTGTTCTCCTTATCTATATATTAATAATAGTTTCCATTATCCCTTCACTGCTCCCACCGTAAGCCCAGTGACAAAATATCTCTGGAAAAACGGATAGGTACAGGCAATCGGCACGATAATAATCATTGCCATTGCCATTCTTGCGCCTTCCTTGGGCATGGTATTCATGTACTGTTTTAAGTTCACTCCCAAAGAAGGATTATTTGCCATCATTGCAATGTTTCTCTGCACATGGTCCAAAAGGGCCTGCAGGGAAAACAGTTTTGTATTGGTAATGTACAAAGAGGACTGAAACCAGTCATTCCAAAAGCCAAAAGTCAAAAACAAAGCCACAGTGGCAATCAAAGGCTTTGACAAAGGCAGCGCAATCCTTCCGAAGATGGTAAAATGAGACGCGCCGTCCATTTGCGCCGATTCAATCACAGAATCCGGAATATTGATCCTAAAAAATGTCTTGCAAATGACTACGTTAAAGGAGGAAACACACAAAGGCAAAATCAAAGCCCATATGGAGTTTTTCAAGTGCAAAAACTGAGTATTCACCACATAAGAAGAAATCATTCCTCCATTAAAAATCATAGGAATAAACACAATCATGGTGCAAAGCCCGTTTAGCCTGTATTCCCTTCGTGAAAGCACATACCCCATCAAGGTTGTAAGCAGCACCCCCACTACCGTCCCCACCACCGTAACAAAGCAGGAAACTCCTAACGCGTGCAAAATCATTTTCCCTTCCCGCAATAAAAACCTATAGGCTTCCAGAGAAAAGACTTCCGGCCAAAAGCGGTACCCGTTCATCTTGATAGACTGTTCGGAAGAAATGGAAATCATAAAAACAAATATCATGGGAAGTATGCATAAACTTGTCACCAAAATAAAAATCCCATGAAAAAGCGCGTTTACCTTTCCTGATATCCGGTTCAAGCCGAATCCTTCCTCTTCTTCCCTTTTGTTCTTTCCCATCGTTTTTACCTCCTATAATAGGTTATCAGAAGATGCAACGCAGCTTCTGATAAAAGGCAGCGTTCTCTGCTGCCGTCCATCCGATTATGAAAACATCTTTTTGTTTTCATAATATAGCACTGCTGGAATCAATCCTTTTTATCAGAGCATTGGCCGCAAGAATTGTAATACAGCATGACACAGATTGAAAAAATGTAGCAGCAGACGTCATCCCAATGGGTGTGGAGAATTGAAGGGCATTAAATACGTATGTATCAATGGTTGCCGTGGTATTGAAGATCGAACCTCCTGCCCCCTGGGAAAGCTGGTAAAACAATCCAAAATCCGAATAAAAAATCTTCCCCACGTTTAATATGAACATCATGAGAATCACATTTTTCAAACAAGGCAGTGTAATATACCGCACCTGCTGACCCTTGCCTGCCCCATCCACCACAGCCGCCTCATATAGAGTGGTGTCGATGCCGGTAATGGCGGATAAGTAAATTACCATATTGTAACCGCAGGATTTCCATAAGTACATAAAAACCAGAATAAACGGCCACTTTCCCGGCTTCATATACCATTGGACGGGCGCCCTGCCCAAATCCCTTAACATTCCGTTTATCAGCCCGTTATCCTGGTTTAAAAATGCGTCCAGAAAATATGCAGCAACTACCCATGACATAAAATACGGAAAAAACATCAGGGTTTGGTAAACCTTGGATTTCCTTTTGCTGTGAAGCAGACTGATCATAATCGCCAGACTGACGGAAATCGTCATTCCCAGCACAATAAATACCAGGTTATAGCAAATGGTATTACGCAGTATGACAAAAAGATCATTGGATTTTATTAAGAATTCAAAATTCTTAAATCCCGCCCACTCACTGTGAACTACATTATAAAGAAAGCTCTTTCCCCCCGTAACCTTGTAATTTTTAAACGCAATCACAAGTCCGAACATGGGCAGAAAGCTAAAAAGCAAATACCATGCCACCGTAGGCAGCGCCAGCAAGGAAAGTTCCGTATCGTTTCTGCTCCACCGCCGTCCCTCTCTTTTTTTCAGAATCGTCTTTTTTTTCACTTGTTCCCCTCCTTTTACTGCAATTAGATTTTACTTTATCATTTCCCCTTTTGATTCCTTACGGAATCCCTGAAAACACTCTTCCCTTCCACCCTGTAAATCTCCCCTTCTTTCTTGAATGGGTGTTCCATATTTATTGCAAACCTTTTTGCTACCATTTTGCCTATTTCTTCCATGTTCACCGCAACCGTCGTCAGCCTGGGTTCACAAAGCTCGGCATAAATATCGTTATCAAAACCCACAACGGAAACATCATCCGGAACCATAAGCCCTCTTTCTTTTAAGGCTCGGACAAGACGGAAAGCTGTTTCATCACAGTTGCAGATAAAAGCTCCCGGTATGGCGGAAGGGAGCTTTATCTCCACCGCCTCCCCTTTCATGGTCCGGTCCGGTATCTCCCATTCCACAACATAAGGAAGCTTTTGTTCAATCAAAGCCCGCTTATATCCCAAATAACGGTCCGTAATGCTGGTGGTTGCTCCCACCGTACCTACGAATCCGATTTCTCTGTGCCCCATTTGCACCAGGTATTGAGTCATTTCATAAGTGCTGTAAATATTTTCTGTCACTACGGAATCGGACTTATGGGTTTCATCATACACATCCACGTATACCTTAGGCAAAGAAACGTCAGCCACCCTGTCCCTGACTTCCTTATCCAAAATTCCCAAAAGAATCAACCCATCAAACATCCCCTTTTTTTCAATGGTTTCCAAATCCTCTGCAATGCTCTCTTTATCAGGAGTAATCATAACACCGGAACAGGAGATTTTTCTAAGCTCATTGATAATCTTTTCATACATTCCCATGTAAAATTTCCCGCTGTCCGACAGAGTGGAAAACCGGCTGCTCATAATAATGCCTGCTTTTCTTGTTTTTCTCTGCCCGTAGCTGGGCAAAATATAACCCTTCTGCTGCGCCGCCTGGTAGATTTTCTCCTTCAATTCCTCACTTACACCATCTTTTCCATTCAAAGCCTTGGAAACTGTCACCTTGCTGATTCCCAGCTCATCCGCGATATTCTGCATGGATACCGTTTTTTTACCTGCCACAGCTGCCTCCTTTTACAAGTCATTTGTTAGCTTACATTTTATACTATTAACTTAACATATATTTTGTTATTTGGCAATCACTCATTGGATATTTTTATATTTTTTTTCGTATATATTTTTATTTTTATAGTAACTTTATATAAATGCAAATGATAAGCCTTATAAAAATCCACAAAAGTACAGGATTTTAATCCTATTAGAGTGGATACTTTCCATCATTGGATATTTAAAGTAATTGTGATGGATACCCAATAATGGATGATATAAAAAATAAGCCTTGAAAATGACTTTTTAGGCCAATCAAGACTTATTTTTCGTTTATTGCTTTTAACCGGGCCATGTTACAGCCCTCTGTCTTTTTGTGTATCATTATTATGCAGGCAAAGCCAGATATTAAATCATGCCTGCCCTCTTCTCTGCTATATCAGAACACTCCCCTTGTCATTTTAAGCAGATTGTAGCCAGCTTATGCGTCTGCCTTTTTCAGCTGTTCCAGATAGGCATTTAAAGCTTCCATGCCTCCAGCCTGGTAACGCTTTATGAACTCAGTACCTATGATGGCGCCGTCAGCACCATTTTTCATGACTTCCTTCACGTCCTCAGCGGATTTTATCCCAAAGCCTACGTAGGCCGGTATCTTTGAAACAGATTTTACCTTTTTTACAACTTCAATGTACGACCTGGGAAGCTGATCAAAAGAGCCTGTTTTCCCTTCCCCGGAAACCACATAGGCAAACAGCTCATTATGTTCAAGAGCCTTTGCCAGGCCTTCTTCATCAAGAGACTGTCCCAGCACAGCAATCTGGTTCGGAAAAGAACCGGCTGGATATTCTCCATCCACACAGAGAAAACCGTCATATAAATCTTTTGGCACATCAGAAAGGTGAAAATGCTCTACCCCTTCCTTATAAGTCATTAACACAACTTTAAAAGTAAAACGCCTGCGGATTTCTTCCAGGGTGTTTATCACATCACCTGACCTTATTTCCTGCTCCAGAACGTCCTTATGGGTCTGCCCGATTACGGCACCGTCTATATAAGGATTGGAAACCGGTATGCCGATTTCAACATACCCCGCCTTTTCCTTATCCAATAATTCCAGGATCTGAAAAAAGGTTTCCCTGTCCGGATAATGCAAAGTAAGATAAAACACAAGATTTTTCATTATATGCCTCCAAACAGCTTAAGCACCCAGCCTAAGATCGGACCATAGAAGGAATAATCTGTCTCGCTTAAAATACGCATGATCGGCGCATAAGTCCCGATCATGGGAAGAAGCAGGGCCTGTCCGAAAATAAGGATCAGACCATTTACAAAGGAGCCTATGATCGCACCCCTGCGTCCGCCATGGGCATTGCCGAAGATGGCTGTTACCGCACCGGTGAAAAAGGTGGGGATCAGAGCCGGGAATACCACAACCGGATAATTGATAAATCCAAGGATCATCATACCCATCAGACCTGCAATTAAGCTGGTCAGGAAGCCCAATATCACGGAGTTGGGATAATTGGGGAAAAGCAGAGGGATATCAAGTCCGGGTACAGAATTTGGTATGATCTTATTGGCAATACCATGGAATGCGGAAATGATCTCAGAAAGCATCATTCTTACACCTGTTATAATAACTGTGATCCACATACCGAAGGATAAGCCCCGTAAAAAGCTGAATACAACAATATCCTGTCCGCCTGTAATAGTTTCACGCACCCAGGCCGGGCCGGAAATCAGGCTTATGACCAAAAAGAGAATCGTCATAACAATGGTCAGGGAAATGGTCATCTCCCTTAAGAAGTTAAGCCTTTTCGGTACATTTAAGTTTTCAAGGTCATTTTCCTTGTTCCCAAAGGTTTTAGCCAGCAGGGAAGAAATCAGGATACCGATGGAACTGGAATGAGCAAGGGTAAAGCCCTCTCCTCCCTTTACTTCCTTCATAAATACCGCCACATAGGCACAGGAAAAGGTCATATAAAGACCTAATAAAACAGAACCGGTCATTACCAGAGGTACAAAAGACAGATTTGTTCCGAACTTTAACAGCGCCGCAATCAACCCGGCATAAAAGAAGGATACATGAGCTGACAAATGCACATATTTAAAGCGTGTAAATCTTGCCAGCAAAAGGTTCACAACAAAACCAAGTGCAAAGATCAATGCCATTTCCGTACCGATCCCGGAAAGGCTTTCGCTTTGGGCCGCACCGATGTCCACTGACACAGACGGCATGTGGAATATCTTTGAGATCATTCCCTGCAAAGGCAGCAGAGACATACCAAGGGTCTGTCCTCCTACATTGATCATGGTAAAACCGATCATGGTCTTGATCACGCTGGGAAGGATCTGGTCCCAGGTTTTCTTCTGGGCAGCCATACCGGCGATCACAACAATACCTATAATGAAAACAGCCTGGCTGAAAACATTATTAATCAAATACATTACTACTCCCATTTTTCTCTCCCTTCCAAGGCCCCCATCAGCCTTCCCATTATCTCTTGTTTATTGCTTCAAGAAGCTGTTCTTTTAAATACTGCTTATCCATCATGTTGTCGATGCGGATAATGTACGCCTTAGAATCTCTTAGAACATCTGCAAAGTCAGAAGTTGTGATTAAAATATCATAAAAATCCGGGCTGACGGAACCAATATCGGAAGCATCCACGGTTGCTTCAATCTTTTCAGCCTCAAGAATCTGCTGGGTAAACAGGCG
The DNA here is from genome assembly GCF_040207125.1 of Lacrimispora sp. BS-2. Classification (NCBI taxonomy): domain Bacteria; kingdom Bacillati; phylum Bacillota; class Clostridia; order Lachnospirales; family Lachnospiraceae; genus Lacrimispora; species Lacrimispora cavernae. The sequence goes on along the minus strand of NZ_CP157940.1, from coordinate 809,794 downwards.
AAGCATCATGGAACTTCCTACTCCTGCACCACATACGGTAACAATTTTTAACATAATGAATCCCCCTTTATGATCTGTAATATTTCCTCTGCGGAATCTGCACTTGTTATTTCCTTTACCTTTTTTTCGTCCATTAAAATGTCCGCAAGCTCGGTAAGCGCTTTTAAATGGGACTGATGGTCAATGGCGCAAAGGCCCACCACGATTTTAACCGGGTCGTTTTTCGGATGTCCGAATACAACGGGTTCCTTTAATGTTACAATGCTAAGGCCGATATCCAGGGCACCTTCCTCAGGTCTGGCGTGGGGCATGGCGATTCCTGGTGAGATTACGATATAGGTTCCGTTCACCTCAACATTTTTAAGCATTGCCTGGATGTAGGACTCATCTGCCAGCCCCTTGTCCACAAGGAGCCTGCCGCTTTCCTTAACGGCTTCATCCCGGCTGGCTGCCTCAAATTTTGCTTTAATTAAATCTGTGGTCAAAATTTCTTTTAACATCGGTTGATAAATTCCTTTCTTTGGTTCCGAATTTTCTGTAATTCCCAAATATATACTCAATTCATTTTTTAAAGGTGCCAGCTTTTGATCCTCAATCTCCGCATATTTGCCGATAATGTTCATTACATCAGACATATGGATCCGGGCGGTGAGAAACGATAATTGGCTCTGTATTTCCTTTATGTCATAATCCGATAAATAAGGGCTTACCTTCAGCACCTTTGTGTCCTTCCATTTAAAAGGCACCGTTGATATGATCAGGTCCGGAGTGCGCTCCTTTAACCACAGTGACGCATTTCTCACGCTGAATGTTCCCAATATATTCACATGGAAAATGGCCTGCAGCCTGCTTTTTAATATCTCAGAAGTGCTGATTCCTGCATTGCAGACAATGATGACATTGGGCGTCCTGCGGATCTGTTTTTCATTTCTTTCTATCACCGAAGCAAAAAACAATGTGAAGTAAGATATTTCATGCTCGTTAAAATGCACTTTAAGCTTTTCTTCAAGCACTTTTACCCCCTTTTCCACCGCCTTGTTAAGCTGGAAGAAATTTTCAAGAACATAGCTCAATAATGGATTTTCCGCCCATTCCCCAGCCAAAGCCCTCTTATAGGCAGGACGCAGATGATTAAGCAGTCCCTCATAAAGCTTGGAATCGCTGCGAAAAGCTTCAAAGGAGTATTCCTGTGCCACGGCGTCGATAAACTGATTCGTTACCAGATTAAAAGGCAGCCATTTTTCAGACAGCAGCTCCTCGGATTTGACTACAGATGCTTCTGCCAGTTTATTTGCCAGATAAAAGCAGTCATCCAGGGATACTTCCCTTCCGAATATTGCCTCGATTTCCTTATGCCGTTCTACAAAAGCCTTTTCTTCTCTCGTTAAAATATCCTTAGGTCCCCCGGTAAACGCTTTTCCAATAGAGATCCTTGCATAAGTGACATAAAAGGCAATCAGCATACGGTTAAATGATACATCGCTTAATTCTACATTAAGCCGTCTGGCTGCATCATCGAGAAAGGCTTCACAGGAATACAGTATCTGCATATCTTCTTTTCCTGTCCTGTCCTCAAAAAACAGCGGATCTTCACTGATTGAAATAATCAGAAGATTTCTGATGTTTTGTTCCTTTCCGGATACCCGGTACCCTTTAAAAGGTGCGGCCTCAACTGCGATGGAATGAAAGCTGAGCATTTCCCTTACTTCCTTTAAATCACCGATGAGAGTATTTCTTGAAATATCAAGCTCCTTCAAAAGGTCATCCACCGTAAACTGATCGCCGGACAAAAGGATGGACGTGGTGATCCGCAGCCGCCGTATTCTGGGATTTGATAGAACAAAGGCCGGGGTTGAGTGGATCAGGCTTTTAAATTCGATCATCAGCGGTGATCTATAAAACATCTTCCCCTTATCCGCATTGATTTCAGGATATCCGGAAGCCTCCAGTAATTCATTTAATTTTTTTATATCGCTGTAAATAGTCCTGCTGCTTACAGAAAACTGCTGTGCCAGCTCCCGTACGGTAAACTCACGGTTACTTTGGCAGACAAGACGAAATATTTCTAAAAGTCGGTTATCCATGGTTTCCTCCTTTATGTGATAAGTATAGCATTCCAATGAATCCGCAGACAAATCCAATTTGCTTCACTTATTTTGAATGGATAGGTACATGGCGGTTGGTATCAGCAATGGGAAATGAAACAGCATATGTCCGGATTCTGCCTATTATATGAATTAGTATTCGGCTTATGCAATTGAAAGATTAATATTGATAGTTAGGGGATTTTCCTGTAATATGATGGAAAATGAATTTGTCTGGCTGTTCATTATTGGATAGATATTTGAAAATAATTTATATATGGCCAAGGTCTGCTATTATGAAATACATTTAAAGAAGGGGAACGTTTATGAAAAAGATAATACTTGGAGCAGGTAATACACATTATCATGGCTGGCTTCCAACGCAAGAAAAAGATTTAAATTTATTAAATAAAAGAGATTTCGATAAATGGTTTCAATCTGAAGAAAGTGTGGATACATTTCTTGCAGAGCATGTATTTGAGCATTTAACAATTGATGAGGGCATTAAAGCGGCAGAAAACCTGTATGCATTTTTAAAGAAAGGAGGATATGCAAGAATAGCAGTTCCCGATGTGTATTTTAAAAATCAATGGTATCATGATATGTGCAAACCAGGTGGTCCTGGGCCAATAGAACATCCGGCATATACGCATAAAGTATTTTATGATTATAAGACATTAACAACTGTATTTAAAAAAGCAGGATTTGAAGTTGATTTGTTGGAATACTGTGATGAAAATGGAAGATTTCATTTTAACTATTGGAATCCCGAACAAGGAATGATAGGAAGGTCATTGCGATTTGATACAAGAAATTATAATGGTAAACTCGGAATGGTATCTATCATCATAGATGCAATAAAATAACCTGCAATTTTGCAGCACACCTTTAATTTTAAGTTAGTAATTATGAAAAAGGCTTCTAACTGCCAGTATTGACCTGGTAGTTTTTTCTTACAATTATTCTGGCAAAAAAACAATTGACCGGAGCCGCAGCTCCGGTCAGGAAATCAGAAATTTAAATAAGAAGAAAAGATTACGAGTGCAGTTCCCGTCAAATAAATAGACCACTTAAAAAGATCATTATCGTTTGCGCTCCCACAATAATGATATAATTCTGGACCGAAAGAACAAAGGTCTTTTCTTTGATATGTTCCGCTCTGAAGCGGCAGATGTTCTTATGCACAGGAATTATGGTAATCAGTGCCGGCAGACACACAGGGGACAGAATCCCAAGCGCAATAGCCGTTGCCCATGTCAAATAAGTAACATAATACAACCCGGCAAAAACATTCAGCGCATTTTTACCAAAAAAGTAAGGCAGCGTATATCGCCCTACCGTAATATCCTTTTCCAGATCGCAGATATTATTAGCCAGCATAATATTGGCAGTCGCACAGATCGGACCGGCCGAAAGCAAAAGCAGGGATAACGCAGGCGCAATATTTAGGTCGAACCGGATCGTATGCCAATCCACCATCAATGTCAGAAACGTTCCTGACGGCAGGTTCATATAAAGCATCAGAAAAGGGATAAACAGGCCATAAAACAGACCTGAAAAAATCTCTCCCAAGGGTAAACGGGAAATCGGAACCGGTCCCCAGGTATAGAACACTCCGCAGAGAAAACACAGCCCGCCTAACAGCAGCACCACCAGATCTGTGCGGTACGCCAAAGTAAGTCCCAAAGCAGTGCTCACACCGAACAACAGATAAATAATAAGCTTTGCCGTGCCTCGTGAAAAAGACAGCTTCTGACCGTTCGTTTTGGTATCAATATAATTATTGATCGCAGTTGTCGTTAAATCGAACAAAAACATGGAGCTAAAAAACAAAAGCGTACACTCCGTATTCACCGGCTGTCTGCGGTAAAATAAGTAAGCCAGGGACATGAGAAACGGAAACAGACTTGTGATCTTGGTACGTATCTCAACGAATTCAAGAAATTTTCTCGTATTAGAATGATTATTTACTACAACAGTCTTAGTTTGCATTGCAATCCTCTTTCATCTTTTTAGTTCAAATGGCAAAAATGGGGCCTTCTGCTCAATACCAAACATATTATGTCCGGATCGGGAAAACCTGCTTTTGATCATAGCTAAAATTATAATCGATCATATTATAACAATACAGAAAAAAATAGTCAAATTAATAAGCAAGATGGTTTTATATGCAATCAAAGGCTTGCCTGGTATTTCCGTGTGCGAAAATTAAAAACCTCCACAGAGCCCAATTTTTGAGCTTTGCGGAGGTTGGCGGCCGTCTGATCCTTAGGACTTTGAATTTCTTTGGGATCTGATGTGCTGTTTCATTTTCTTCATTGCCCAGTCGTAATGGCTCGAAGTCGCTGAAACGCAATAGCTGCCCAGCGTACTCGTTCCTGTCCAGGAAAAATACCTTTTTGAAAATAATTCATCATTGGAGAATGTTTCAATCAGAGCCATTACTTCGGCATGGCTTTTTTTCAGCATTTCCAGTGATTGCGAGTAGGCAGTGGTTTGGTGCTTCTCCCAAAAACCAACATTCATCTGCGGGTAGGTTTTCCAGTTGTACGGCTCCGGCAAAAACGGCTTAGGCTCTCCTAGTTTGTTGGCTTTTATCCAATTCAGCAATAACTGGTGCCACTCGTACAAGTGGATTAGCACGTCGCGTAAATTTTTATCGCGCCTCCAATGCGTCTCTTTTTGCTTTTGCAGAAAATCCTCTCCGAAATTGAACGCCGCGTTCTGTTCTTCTTTCGTCATGGAGCCTATCATTTGCCACAGTTTTTCGAATTGCGTGTTCGCCGCTGCCATAAGGTCAGGCTTTGTTGTGGGTCTGGACACGGTTTAATCCTCCTTGAAAATGGCTTGCGTGCATAGTAAACCATTCTATACACGCCGCCGTTAGTTTAGTTTCCAACGCTTGAGCCTGGGGAAAAACCCGCGCATCATTTTCCTCGCTTCGTCCGCGCTCATTCCCGAATCGGCGGCAGCCATGTGAGGAACGCAAAACTCTATCATTTCATCCATAGTGCAGTTCGCCGTAAACGCTCCATTTTCAAAACAATACTTGCAGTAATCCCCGCTCTTGCTCCTGTCTGAGTTGGTTCCGTACATCTCGTCAGTCGTGCCCATGGGCATGGCACAGCTCTGGCAGTATCTTTCTTCCATTGCCTTTGCTCCTTTCGATATTGGCGGCTATTGTCCGCTATATTTTCATTGTACCATAGGTAACATGACAACAGCATGTCATGTTTCATGAGTTTTATGAAAATTTATAGCTCCATTCAGCGAGTCCGTTGCAGGACACTCTCCATACTTTACATAGTCTGCATGGAAAGGGTATTATAAAAATTTATTAACAAATCTGCATCTTTCTTATAAGCTTTTACATATCTTAAGCCCGTAATTCTCTTCTTGCATGTTCTATTTATCGGCTTCCATTATGCCATAATCCTAATCCAAAGGAAAACTCATTTATATGCTTTCAGAATATTCGTACTATGCCAATTATTCAGAAATTCGACTTTTGAAAATCCTCCGGAGAGCAAAGCTTCTGTTTCATGCTCCCTTGTAAACGGCGTATCATAGTGATAGAATTCATCGTCACTTATTCCTAATTCTTTTTTCAGCCGGGAAAGTTCCAAAAAGCTCTTCTCTTCTTCCTCATCATTTTCCGCCATGTAGTCCGTTAAAATGAAATAGCCGCCCTCTTTTAAAGAACCATGCAGCTTTTTATAGAGCAGAATTTTCTGCTCCAAAGTGAAATGATGCAAAGATTCCACAGAAACAGCAGCGTCATATACATTTTCTCCAAACGGAACCTCAAAATATGAGCCATTGATAAGAATAAGCTGTTTGTCCGGAAATTTAGCCTTCAGAGCCTTTAACATGCCACTTGCCAAATCAATCCCTGTTATTACTGCATGTGGATTAACCTTGAAATATTCATTCAATTCCAGACCCGTTCCACAGCCCAAATCAAGCACTTTGCAGCCTTTAGTCATAGGCAGCTGCGATGCTGTATAGGGATAAAATATCTTTGCTGAATCAATACAATTAAGTTGGTGGTCCTCATATCCATCTAAACGACGATCAAAAAAATCTCCCATTTTTTCGAGTTTCATTATAGCCCCCTTTGCTTGATCAAAAATAAATAGTTCTCATAAATATACTAGCACCTAACACACGAACTATCAATATAGCTTTTCAATGTACGTTAACTCTTAACTTATTTATTCTTACTAATTATGTCATAACAGGAATAGGTATAATCCCTAAAGACTCAAAATTGAATAATAAAGCATTACTCAGCCTTTTGCTCATTTCAATTGCCAGCTTATTTTGCCGTTGATTGATAATAATTTCTCTTAGCGCCTCCTCTAATTCGTCCATATCATCTTCAAAAATAGTTCCATGAGGTTTAAGCAAATAAAAGTAGCAAAAAAGCAACCAAAAGGGGATACAAAACAACTATATAAATGTGGTAAGATAGTAAAAAACACGGAGGTGAATTTCCATGATTTTTCCAGAAAAATTGTTGCTTCTAAGAAAAAGCAAAGGCTTAACACAGGAAGAATTAGCCGAAAAAATATCCGTATCCCGTCAAGCCATAGCAAAATGGGAATCCGGCCAGGCATATCCTGATATTTCCAATCTCATCAGTATTTCAGAATTTTTTAAAACTACCATTGACCATCTGGTAAAAGACAATGATTCCTGCATTACTTCAATCGTAACTCAGGATTCCTGCAACAGCAAAGAAATAATTGATTTTCTAATTAAGGCAAAATGCAGAACTTATGCTGCAAAAGGCGCGGAATGCGCTTCTTCAAGGCCAAATTCCCATGATTTACGATATGAAGAAGGCGTTTTCTTATATTTAGACACGTATATCGGCGGCGAGTGTTTTTCCGGAGAAGAGGCTGTGTGGAAAAACAGCATTCCGATCTATGCAATGAATTACTCCGGGCGGGTAACAAACAGTCATTTTAGCGGTGATTTTTTAAAAGCAGCTTTATTGGCCGTCCCTCAGGATAAACCCTTCCGCGGTCCTGCTTTTTATCAGGAAAATGATTACTTTTATAACTGCAAGGTATGTGGAGACTTCAAATGGTATCAGGGATACGAAGAAATATACTATAAAGATTTACAGGTTTATGAGTGCTATTTCCATGGGGGAATCATTAAGTAAGATAATGAGCATCATGCCTATATCTGCAGCCTGTCGGTATAACTGCCCTCACAAATACCGAATAATGTTTTAAGATGAGAACAGCCTATAACTATATCCGATTTAGTGCAATCCTGATTTTACTTCCGGTTCATGTCAATTCCTTTTCCTATATCTCATATAATATTACTATCAACATTCGGAAAGGAAGTAAAATTATGCCCCCATTCCCACCTAATGACAGACCTCCGTCACCTCCTAATAATCGGCCCCCATCGCCTCCTAATAACAGGCCTCCATCACCTCCTGATAACAGGCCCCCAAGTGGAGGTGGTCCGGTACCTATGGGGCCTCCGCCGTCCAGTGCTCCTCAAAAGCCTGCTCAAGCACGCGCCGGAACCAAAATGGTCAGTCCTGGATCCATGAGAAACTGCATCGGACGATTTACTTATGTCTGGTTAAGCAATGGACAGGAGTTTTGGTTTTTTCCTGTCCAGATCTGGGCAAATACCGTTGCAGGGTTCCGTTGGGATCGTAGATTTGGCTGGTCATATACCGGAATTTCACTGAACAGGATCGATATGTTTACCTGCGTCTGATAATTAAGGAGAAAAAAAGAATCCCGGCAGCGGGATTCTTCTCTTTCAGCGCTGTTGTAAGCTGCCGTTTCCTCTCAGCTCAAAAAGCGATCCTTATGGGATCGTTTTTATATATCATAGTTATTTTCTCTTGGGATTTTTAGGGAACCAGCCCTTTTCTACTCTTTTCTTTTGTTCTGCAATCTCCTTTATACTCCATAAAAGTGAGAAGCCAAGTACTGCCAAAAGTGCGGACAGAATTCCTCCAGGGCAGGCAAGGGAAAAGCCGATGCACAGTGCTCCCGCAATCAGAAAAACCGGCCAGATTTTCCCGCCAAAGTAATATTCTGCTTTAATAACAACTGGATGTAATAATCCGATGATAAGGAACGTTCCAACACCGATAAAAATTCCATCATAATTCATATTTGTCACCGCCCAATCCATTTATAGTTGTTTCCGGCCTGCCGGCCTGACGCGTTTTAATAACAAAAATAAAAACATAATTATGCAAAATGAACGCTCCTATAAGAAGCAGACGTATAACCAGATTTCCGGTCAATAGAAAGGCAATAAACATCATCAGTCCTGCAGAAGCCTGAATGGTAAGCTTCTGCTTTCTTGTCAGCGACCGGTCGTATTCATAATCTTTTACGTATTTTGCATACAGGGCTGTGCCTTTAAACCAACAATTAAGTTTTTCCGAGCCTTTTGTAAAACAGAGTAAAGCCAGCAGTAAGAACGGCGTGGTAGGCAGGCCCGGCACCACCGTTCCCACGGCTCCCAGGACCATGGCCGCAATTCCAATACAAATATACATGACTTTCTTCAATTATATAAGCCTCCCTGTTCATTCCCCGTTAATGCTTACCGTAGTCCGGCTGTATTTATCATTATTTATATAATAGTATTGGGACTATGGTATGATTATTCGATTTCAATAAAAACACAGTCTTTTATGTTTTACTTAATCGTGGATATGTAAAACAGTTTTTCCGATTATAAATAACAAAAGCATCAAAATATTCCATTCTGATGCTTTTCGTTCTTCATAATATTTTCAAAATTCTAAAGCAGGCTTATATCAGAGCCGCTGTAATAATCGACATTTTATAAACCTCATCTGCATTACACCCTCTTGAAAGATCATTGATCGGAGCATTTAGTCCCTGCAGAATAGGCCCGAAAGCTTCAAAGCCTCCTAAGCGCTGTGCTATTTTATAGCCGATATTTCCGGCATCAATATTCGGGAAAATAAATGTGTTTGCATGCCCGGCGACCTGGGAGTCCGGCGCCTTTACTTTAGCCACTGTTGGGGAAAAAGCGGCATCAAACTGCAGTTCTCCTTCTACAGGGAAGTCTAAATCCATGGCTTTCAGTTTTTCAGCCGCATTGTGCACTTTATCAACGGATTCGCCTTTACCGGAACCCAGGGTGCTGTAAGAAAGCAGTGCAACAATGGGATCCATGGAAAATGTTCTAGTTGTTCTGGCTGTCTCTAATGCAATTTCCACCAGTTCGTTTTCGTCAGGATTAACATTAATGGCACAATCAGACATTGCATACATTTCATTGCCGCTTTCCGTCTGCCGGTATAGAATAAAACAGCTGGAAACAATTTTGCTGCCAGGTCTGGCTTTAATCAGCTGCAAAGCCGGTCTTACCGTATCAGCAGTGGAATAGGTGGCTCCGCCTAACAGGCAGTCTGCTTTTCCCATTTTAACCAGCATGGTACCGAAATAATTGGATTTTTCAAGGGCTGCCCGGCAGGCTGCTTCATCCATTTTGCCCTTTCTCAATTCTAACATTTTGGCTGTCATTTCTTCGGATTCCTCATAGTTAAGGGGATCAATTTTTTCAATGCCGTCTACGGGCCAGCCGTATTCTCTTGCAGCTGCTTCTATTTCACCAGGATTGCCAAGAAGGATCGGCGTAAGAACACCTTCTTTGTAAAGGCGGCTGGCTGCTTCCAGAATTCTCGGATCAGTGCCTTCGGTAAATACGATCTTTCTTTTTTGTGCTTTCAATGCGTCAACCATATTTTCGAACATATTCATTTCCTCCTCTGGTTAAATAATACATATATAATAAAGTATAAACCCAATGATATGAATAAATCAATAAAGTTTCCCTTATATCCCAAAACTTATCAATATAATCCCTCATGCCACGAATTTCTATGCAAAAGAAGGACTGCATAAAAAAACATTTAAAAAGAGGAAGCCACACATTTAGCCTTCCTTTGGAATGCTTACCGTAAAGCAGCTTCCCTGCTCCTTTACACTTTCCGCTGTTACAGTTCCGTTATGGGCGGTAACAATGGATCTGACAATGGCAAGTCCGATTCCGGCGCCTCCTGATTTCCGGTTCCTGGATTTGTCGGTCCTGTAAAACCGTTCAAAGATCAAGGGCAGCTCATTTTCAGGAATCCCGATCCCAGTATCCTTTACCTTAACAATCCCCCACCGTTCCGTTTCATATACTAAAATCCCTATGGCTCCGCCCTCTGGCGTGTATTTGACGGCATTGGAAAGCAGATTGGCGATAACCTGACTGAATCTGTTTTTATCCGCCTTAGCAAAAACCGGACTGCCCTCTATGGAAAGGGATAAATTCTTCTTGCGGATTTCTCCCTTCATCGTATCTGACACCGTGCCCACAATTTCCAGCAAATCGATCCGGGATTTATTTAAAACCAGGTTTTCACCTTCAATCTTTGCCAGCTGCCCCAAATCCTCAACCAGGGTTCCAAGGCGCTTTACCTCATCATGGCAGCTTTTCAGCCGTTCAGGAGTTGCCTCCCACAAACCTTCTATCATGGCTTCCAAATGGGAACCAAGAGCAGTCAGAGGCGTCCGCAGCTCGTGAGCCACATCTGCAGTCATCTGTTTTCGCAGCTTTTCCTGACAATTAAGTGCATCAGAAAGATGATTGATTGCATCAGCAAGATCATCAAGCTCCCGTATCCTTGTTCCAGGCTCGAACCGGATGTTATAATTGCCCTTTGATATCTGTTTGGCGATATAGGCCGTTTTTGTGACAGGACGGGATATCCTGCGGGCAAGGAGACAGCCTACTGCCACCGAACAGGCGCTGGATAAGATTCCGATGACCAGAAGTACTGTATTCATGACATTGATGAAGTTAAAATCAGCTTCGTTCATAAAAAACGGGCCGTAATACTTAATGGAAACAGTTCCTGCCTTTTTCCCATTCTGATCAATCTCATAGGTGTTGTCCACAAAGCCGCCCTCAGCGCCCCTCTCTTCCATTCGCGCTGAAATTTCATCCATAATCTGTCCGCAAAGGCTCATGTCATGGTTTTCCGCATCCCATACCATATTTCCCCCTGCGTCATACAGCTTCAAAATATATCCGTCATACAGAGAATTCATGCCGATGGCATGAACATAGTCAAGCTTCCAGTTCCGTTTGAACCCATCGTACTGCCTGCTTAAATCATCTACGATATTTTCCCTGCGCTCCCGTCCAAGTTCGGTGATATACTTCTCAAACTCCCGGTTTATAAACCAGTTGGAAAGAAGGCCAATAAGCCCAATGGTAATCAGAAGCGTCAGTAAAATTGAAAGAGAAAGCTGTTTTCTTAAGCTCTTCACTCTCCATCCCCTCCGAATTTATATCCCAGTCCCGGTATGGTCCGCACATACACCGGTTTTTTTGGATCATCCTCAACCTTTTTCCTGATATTTTTAATGTGGCTGTCTATTGCCCTGTCATATCCGGCAAAGCCCTTGTCCAGAGCTGCCTCAATAAGCTCCTCCCGGGTAAAGACTTTTCCAGGGTATTTGATGAGCACCGACAGGATTTTTAATTCGCTGGGCGTCAGGGCCAGGCTGTTTCCCTTTTTTCGAACTTCATTCTTCTCAAAGTCAATCACCAGATCCCCGTTTCTCCAGGAATTCCTCTTAACAAGAGGTACCAAGTCCCTTTCTGCCCTGCGGAGAACAGCCTCAACCCTGGCATACAGTTCTTTTAAACCAAAGGGCTTTACAACGTAATCATCTGCCCCAAGACCCAGCCCTTCCACCACATCGCTTTCATCCACCTTGGCAGTCAGCATGATGATGGGAACCCGGGATTTCTTTCGGATGGCAATGCACACCTCTTCTCCTGAAATATCCGGCATCATAAGATCCAGAATGACAAGAGAAATATTTTCCGAATCAAATATCTCCAGGGCCTTCCTTCCGTTTTCGGCAGGGAATGTGCAAAATCCCTTGCTTTCCAAAAGCAGGCAGACAACCTCCACTATTTTAGGTTCATCATCCACGACCAGTACATTTTTGCTGCTTTTAAGCATTTTAGCACCTCAATCCGTTGTATCATGAACCTGCGGTTCATGATACACATTCAGCCTTCGCGCCGATGAGCAAATTCATCTTCGCTCCCTAACGCCATTATAAATTAAAACGCGAAAGGCGGGAACCGTCCATTGTGCGGTTCCCGTCCTCTCTATTTGTTATTCCATGATATCATATCCCTGGTCTTCAATCTCAGATTTGATTGTCTGGAGGGATGCCTGATCCTGATCATGATCCACGGTTACGGTATTTGCCGCCAGATCCACGGATACACCGGATACACCGGCTAAAGCTCCTACCGCATTTGTAATCGCCTTTACACAGTGTTCACATGCCATACCATCTACCTTTATTACTGATTTTGCCATTTGAGTTACCTCCGTTATGATTGATTATTTTAAATTAAAGGGCTTTAAAAATTTATAGACCTCTAAAGTCTTTCCGCCTTCCATTACAGTAACCGGCGCATATACCCAGCCTTCCGCTTTCTCCGGATCAACACCGGCTGCAATGAGAGGTTCGGGATTCAATACAAAGACAATGTCCTTATCCTGATTTTGGTGGTTAATTGTATTTGTTTCCATATCTTTTGCCCATTCAAACATGTTGCCGTCTCCCAGCTTTACCCCGTAGTGGTCAAGGTCCATGTGGTAGTTGATAAAGCTGCGGTGCTTATTTACGATCTGCTCATAGGCTGCAAGAGGCGTTACATCTCCCTTATAAACCGGCTTTTCCGTTCCCAGCTTGGTTCCTACCATCAGCATTCCGTCATAGGCCGCGTAGTTATCCGGCAGCTTATTAACATCAAGTCCTGCGCTCACAAACGGGGCCGCATCAAGCTCCAGCATGGCGTCATGCAAAGGGCTCTGGCTGTAATCTTCGCTCCAGATAAATCGTATACTGTTATCAGGGGCATTTAAGGACCAGCCTCCATTGATTTCATCCGCTTTCACATTGTCAGGGATCGTATTTAAAACTGCTTCAAAAGATGTAATGGATTGTTTTCCGACTACATCCAGATTTCCTCCAGCTGTCCGTACAACCGCTATAACGATTGCTCCCACCAATACTACGGTCGCTCCCACTGCTGCAATTAATTTTCCATTTCTATTCATACCCGGTTCACCTCATTCCTGTGGTTGGTTTAAATCGTTTCAGCCGCAATGCATTGGTCAGCACGGAAACTGAGCTTAAACTCATGGCTGCTGCCGCAAAAATCGGGTTAAGAAGCGGCCCGTTAAAGAGCAGATGCAAAAGCCCTGCAGCGATGGGGATTCCGATCACATTATAACCAAAGGCCCAGAAAAGGTTTTGCTTGATGTTTCGGATGGTCTGCTTACTTAAGTTGATTGCCGTTGGCACATCCATTAAATCAGAACGCATGAGAACAATATCAGCGGATTCCATGGCTACGTCCGTACCGGAACCGATTGCAATACCGATATCAGCCTGGGCAAGAGCCGGAGCATCATTGATCCCGTCACCAACCATGGCTACCTTGCGGCCTTCGGCCTGGAGCTTCCTGACCTCATCGGATTTATCCTGAGGAAGCACCTCAGACAGAACCCGGTCGATTCCTACCTGTTTTGCAATAGCCTCTGCAGTTCTCTTATTGTCTCCGGTAATCATGGCTACTTCTATGCCCATCTTATGGAGCTGTTCAATAGCCGCCCTGCTGGATTCCTTTACAACGTCCGCAACGGCTACAATACCCGCCAGCTTGCCGTTAATGGCCACATACATAGGAGTTTTTCCTTCTCCGGCCAGCCGGTCCGATGCTTCCTCCATTCCTGTTAAGGAAATGCTGCGTTCAACCATAAGCTTCCGGTTTCCGGCAAGGATATCTTCTCCGCCTATCTTCGCTTCTATCCCCCGTCCGGTTAAGGACTCAAAATGCTCTGCTGCCAATAAGGTAAGTCCGGCATCTTCCGCACCGTGGACAATTGCCTGACCCAGAGGGTGCTCAGAGCCTTTTTCCGCAGAAGCCGTAAGCTGCAGCAGCAGCTCTTTGGTAAGCCCTTCTATGGTCAGAACATCGGTCACCGTTGGTTTCCCTTCGGTAATGGTACCTGTTTTATCAAATACAATGGTGCTGATCTTATGGGCTGTCTCAAGAGCTTCTCCGCCCTTGATTAAAATACCGTTTTCCGCACCCTTTCCGGTTCCCACCATAATGGCAGTAGGTGTTGCAAGACCTAAAGCACAGGGGCAGGCGATAACAAGAACTGAAATGAATATGGTAAGGGCAAACTTTAAGTCTCCGGAGGTGCCGATATACCAGGCAATACCGGAAAGCAGGGCGATCACACAAACGACCGGAACAAAGTATCCGGAAACAATGTCAGCCATCTGGGCTATAGGCGCCTTTGAACCCTGGGCGTCCTCCACCAGCTTGATAATCTGAGCCAGGGCAGTATCGCTGCCGATCTTTTCCGCTCTGAAACGGATGGTTCCCGTTGTATTTAAGGAAGCAGCATAGACCTGATCCCCTTCTTTTTTATCCACCGGCATGCTTTCACCGGTCAGCATGGATTCATCAATGGCAGTGTGGCCGCCTAACACAGTCCCGTCTACAGGAATCTTTTCGCCGGGCTTTACTAAAATCATATCACCGATTTCCACTTCGTCAATAGGAATTTCCTTTTCCACACCGTCTTCAAGAATGATGGCTGTCTTGGGCGCAAGGCCCATCAGCTTTTTGATGGCTTCACTGGTTCTGCCCTTTGAAACAGCTTCCAGAGATTTTCCCAGCAGGATAAGGGTGATAATGACTCCCGCCGATTCAAAATACAGGGAATCCACTGCCATAAAATGTCCTTCTGCAATCTGGAACGTGTTGTAGATGCTGTAAAGAACAGCAGCGGTAGTTCCTATGGCAATCAGGGAATCCATGTTTGGACTTCTCTGAAACAGGGCTTTAAAACCAATGGTATAGAATTTATAGCCAACACCTATGACCGGAGCCACCAGAAGAAGTTCCACCAGAGCATAGGTCAGGGGGTACTCCATGGGGGCGATCCCTGCCGGGAAGGGCAGCTGTATGATATTGATCATGGGCGCCATGGCAATGTAGAGAAGGGGAACAGAGAACACCGCAGACACGATGAACTTCGCCCAAAGGGTCTTGATCTCCCGCTGCTTGCGGGCTCTGTCCTCATCCGCTGAATCTGCCTTGTTCACTTCCAGGGCCTTATAGCCTGCCTTTTCAATGGCTGCCTTTATGGCTGACATTCTGATCTTCTGGGGATCATAGGTAACTGTAGCTTTTTCCGTTGCAAAATTCACCGCTGTGCTTACCACGCCATCCAGCTTCCCAACGACTTTTTCTATACGCTTGGCACAGGCCGCGCAGGTCATTCCGCCGATGGGTATGGTCACTTTGGCATCGTCGGATTTTTCCACCACCTCATATCCGATTTTAGATACTGCTGCCTTAATAGCGGAAAGCTCAAGAGCACTGCTGTCATATTCTACAAAAAGCTTTTCACTGGCCAGATTTACATTAGCCTGGCTGATACCGGAAAGCTTCCGCACTGTTTTTTCAATTCTCTGCGCACAGGCTGCACAGGTCATTCCTCTTATATTTAAAATCTGACTTTCCATTCTTATTCACCTCACTATTTATTTACTGCCTCTTCCTTCAGGCGTCCCCTCCGGCATTGGCAAAGATCACTGTAATACTAATTTTTCCATGGCCTCCAAAAATATGCTATCCTGTTATCTTGTATTTTTCGAGCACTCATGTTATTATTATGGCACTAATTGTGAAATTTGCAAGTATGCACTTTTTTGTGTTATAGTACCCAAAACGATACTAAGGGAGGAGACCTTAAATGAAAAATGGCTGCACAACTTATCATTGCCCGGTAGATGCCACATTGGATATGATCGGAGGGAAATACAAAGCCCTCATCTTATGGCACTTAATTAACAATACCCTTCGGTTTGGAGAGCTTCGCAAGCTCATCCCCCAGGCAACACCAAAAATGCTCACCCAGCAGCTTCGGGAACTGGAGGAAGATCAGCTGATCATCCGTACCGTATATCCGGTAGTGCCGCCAAAGGTGGAGTATGCACTTTCAGATCTGGGAAACAGTATCCGTCCCATTCTGGAGACCATGTATGATTGGGGAGCAGATTACTTAAGGCAGAATGGCCTTACTGTAAGCTGCTCCATGAAATTCCCTACAAAAGATATTTAATTAATAAGAAGCTTTCCAGTTGGCAAATATCTCCTTGGATTCCTTAAGGAAATCATAAGAGATCGTGATGGACTCGTCTGTCACGGTCTTTTCCTTGTCAAAAATAGGCCAGGGATTGCATCCGCCTGCCTCCACTTCTACCCGGTCCATAGGAAAACGGTTCCTGCAGTTCTGGCACACAAGAACATCTCCTTCCTGCTTATAGTATCCTCTTCCTGAATCATAGCATACCTGGCAGGTGTTAAATGCTGTCCGGATGGTTCCATCCGGAGCCTTGACTGCAACGACCTCCATCTGGGTGCCGTCTACATCAACTGAATAAAATTGTGCCGTACTTGAAATATCCTTTACAGGAATTACAAGTGCCTCTCCATTCCCTGCCTTTTGGGTACTTTCTGCCGCTGCCCTGGCTGGTTCTGATTCTTCCGCCTTTTCCCTGGAAGAGCATGCGGTAAGGGCCGCTGCAGCGATCATCAGCACTGCCAGCCTCATTGGAAGCCCGCTGCGCTGCTTTCCGTTTTTCTTTTCATATCCATTCTGAAATTTCTGTAACACTAAAATACACCTCCTGAATTTATACTTTCTTAATCCTTTTTCTGTTTGTCTCTCATAAAAAACATTGCTAAGATAATACCAAAAACCGGAAGTATGCAGTGCCAGTGACTTAATAACAAACTCATCAATCAGTTCTCCTTTTCTCACGTTAAGCGGATATTTGCAATTCGCGACCCTACTTGGATTCGATTAAACAGACAAATTCCCAATTTATCCGCAGCAGGAACCGCCTGCTCCCTGGAAGGTATCTTCGGGCCAGATAAGGGTCTTAAAGCTGCTTATTTCTTTCTTAATGGCATCCATATCTAAGTTATTTAAATCATCCACAATCTTGATATACCCATAAAATGCATTGTCCCCGGTGGAAAAATCAAAGCTTCCTGCGGGTGTGAAATAAAAGCTGTTTTCCCCCTGGTCAAGAGGAAGCTGGGTTGCAAAATCCGGAACAAGAAGCTGGGTTCCATAGGTGGAATCAGAAGTATTGTCAATGATATTCCATTCCACATCCACACCGGATTTCACCACTGCCGCTGCCGGCTTAAAGCCGTCGTCCGTAAGCTCCATGTTAATTCTCTGAATGCTGTTTCCGTATTCATCCACAGCGTCTTCCGCTATGGCAATCTCATCCGTTGGAATCCTATAGCCGGCTGCTGCCGGTTCCTCCGGTGCATATTCTTTTAATACGCCTTCCCCATCAGAATCTGTGCCATTCCTTGCATCTCCTTCTTCTGTCACATAGATGGACCCACGGATCATTCCCATCCAGCAGCTGTATGAAATCTTCCCTGTTTTTTCAGGGGTGAATTCAATGACGTTTTCTCCGGTCTTAAAGGCATATTCAATGCCAAGATCCCGGATGATCATCCGGTTGTTGCAGCCGTTTATGCTTCCCTTTGGCGCATCAATGATCCATTTTACCGGAATCCCTTTCTGGACATTGATGTTTGGATACCTTCCGGGAGAAAGAGTACTGTTTATGATCTGTACTCCGTCTTCTATTTTTGTATCATTCTTTTTCTCCTGCTCTCCGGCTGCATAGGCGTTGTTTCCTGCTTTATAGAATAAGTCAGGCGCCTGGAATCCCGACAGGCTCATTCCCTGGGAAAACATGGACATTCCAAGTACCACAACCAGCACCGCTCCCACTGTCATGACCTTGCTGGTAAACCTTTTCCCCAGTGCTGAGGAAAGGGCACCAAGTCCGAACATAAGAGGTACGGTACCAAGGCTGAACAGGAACATGGACAGGGCGCCGGAAAAGGGGTTTCCGGTCGACAATGCATAGATCTGCATTGCCTGTAAGGGACCGCATGGCATGAGTCCGTTTAACAGGCCAACGATCAGGGGACTGCTGCTTTTTGATTTTTCCTTGTCAATTTTTCTCGCAAAAATTTGGGGCATTCTCGGGTTCAGCCTGCGAAGCCACGGAAAAATCCCCAGCATGTTTATGCCCATAATGACCATGAACACTCCGGCAGCCAGCTTCAAAACACCTTGAAGGGTATTAGAGAATGTAACCACCGAGCCCAGGGCTCCCACCAGGAAACCTACTGCGGTGTAAGAGATCACCCGTCCCAGATTATAAAGAAAGGTAGGCCGGAATGTAGAAAAACGGCTTTTTTCTGAAACAGCATCTCCGCTTCCTGGAATGCACTGGGACAGATTGATGCCGCCGCACATTGCCACGCAATGAACAGAGGTAACAACGCCGATGACAAACAGCATTCCATAGCCCATCTTTTCGTCTGCCAGCTGGCTGGGCACAAGCAGATTTAAAAGCCCGGACTGCTGGATCAGCATGTACAGGGAAGCAATGATGATCAGAATTCCTATGGCCCGGCTGGTATCCGGTTTCTGCTGTTCATGCTCTGTTAATACCTGGTAATCCAGACTCTCAATAATCCCTACAATGCTTTTGTAGGAAATGATATCTGTATCAAAGGTAATGACAGCAGTTCCGGCGCTGTAGCTTACCTCCACTTTTTCGATTCCAGCCGTATTACGCAGTTTTTTTTCAATTTTATTTTGACAGCTTATGCAGGTCATCCCGCCGATCCGTATCTTTTTAGTTCTTATAGCAGATCCCATCGTCTGTCCTCCTTTTTAATTTCTGGAATAAAGAATAACAGAGCGATTTGTAGAAGTTGTGTAGATGAGACTTTTTTACAAATAAAATCCGTCTAAAATTCTCAGGTACCTTTCCAGCGATTAAGAAGACGGCCGGAAAAGATTTGTAACAAGGAGTATCATTAAAAAAACACGTGTATATCCTTCTTTCAAATGATATACACGTGTTAATTATGTATTAAAAATCAATCTCCTGATCAAGCCCATTCGATATACCGGCTCGTCAGGCCGGTATGTCTTTTAGCATTCGTTTTAAGTCTTTGCTCTTACCTGTATAATAGCATGTTCCAGATACAACTCAACGTTCAAATTGCATCAGGGAAGCGACCAGCTCTTCGCCTATCTGCTGTACGCTTTTATGATCCGTTTCTACGATAATATCCGCCGCTCTTTCATAAAAGTCCTTACGTTTTGCCATAAGCTCTTTTATGAACTCCACGTTCATATTTCCATTTAAGATTGGCCGGCCGCCATCATCCTTTACCCGATCCAATATGGTCTCAGGGCTGGCAGTGAGAAGTACGATGCGGCTGCCCTTTTTAAGGTTTTCAACATTTTTCTCACGTATTACCGCGCCGCCGCCGCAGGAAATAATAGTCTGGCGGCAGTTCTGCAAGTTAAGAATGGCATTGCTTTCGCAGTCCCTGAAGTACTCTTCTCCATATTCTTCAAATATGTCCTTGATAGGCATCTTCTGGTCTTCCACGATCATGGCATCCACATCCACTTCCTTCATGGCCAGCATATCCCTTAAGTACTTGGAAACTGTACTCTTTCCTGTTCCCATAAATCCGATCAAGGCAATATTATGGTCAAACAGACTTTTGCTCTGTACGCGTTTGCTTTCCTCCTGGATCTGTTTAAATATCCTTGATAATTCGGTGCAATAAGTATGGCTTCCCACTGCCTTAAGGAAATCTTCATGCCGGTTTTCCTCCTCCGGCTGAAATATGGGCAGACCTTGTTCCTTTTTATATTCCATGATTTCTGCTGCGTAACCAAGGCGTTTCATCAAAAGGTCTAAAATTTCCTTATCACAGCGGTTCAAATCTTCTCTAATTTTATTCAGCTCTTTCATACCGTCTCTCCACAATTATCCTATGTCTTCTATATTTTTTACATTATACATAATATGGAGGCAAGCTGTAAAGCGATTCTTTCCGTTTCTTTTTTCTTTCCTGCCATGCCTTTTAGGCATACAGGTACACCTAAAGGGTGTTTTATTAACCCAGATAGGAATTGGCAAAATGAATATCTTCCTTTAAAAGCTTGAATCTGCCCACCTCCTGTTGAAGCATCTGCGCCTGGGCAGCCAGTTCTTCACTGGAAGAAGAGCTTTCTTCTGCAGTCGCAGCGTTTGTCTGTATAACGGCAGATACCTGGGACAATCCCTGGTTGATCTGCTCTATCACCTGTACCTGCTGAGAAGAGGACTCTTCGATCCCCCTGATGGCCTGGTCTACAAACGCCGCCTGTTCTGCCACTTCCATAAGTATCCTTGCCGTCTCATCTGCTAATTTCTCACCCTCTGCAACGCTGGTCACCGAATGTCTGATCAAATCGGCTGTCTGCTTGGCTGCTTCCGCAGATTTTCCGGCAAGATTCCTGACTTCATCTGCAACCACTGCAAATCCCTTACCAGCCTCTCCCGCGCGGGCCGATTCCACAGCCGCATTAAGGGCAAGAATGTTCGTCTGGAATGCAATATCTTCAATTACCTTTGTGATGCTTGATATCTTATCAGAGGCCGACCCGATCTCCTTCATGGCCTCATTTAGCTTCCTCATATACTGGTTGCTCTCATTCACCCCGACTCCGGCCTGCCCAACATAGTCCGCAGCTCTTTGCACATTTTTTGCATTTTCTTCCGCCTGCTCCGCCACACTGCTGACGGAAGCATTCAGTTCCTCAATCGTAGCCGCCTGCTCGGCGGTACCGGAAGCCAGAGCCTGTGCCCCGGAAGAAACCTGTTCTGCCCCTGCATTGACTTGTTCGGAAGCAATACTTATTAATGAGAGTGTGTGATTTAGATCTTTTCTGATTTTCTGCAGTGCAAGCCCAAGGATATCCTGATCGGAACGAAGGGGCACTTCATTGGTAAAATCGCCGTTGCTGATCCGGTTCGCAGCGTCTACCTGTTTTCTAATGCTGCCGATCATCTTAGTAAAGGCATTGGCAAGCTGCCCGGTTTCATCCTTTGTATCAATATTACCAAGCTCCACATCCACGTGCCCTAAGGCGATCCGATTGGCCGCATCCACTACCTGATCAATCGGCTGACTGATCATTTTTGAGATTCTTATTCCCAAATATACTGCCACTCCGGCTCCAAATGTAACAAAAAGAACCAGAACAGCGGTCAGCCACAATGCAGTAGCATGATTGGCATCATTTGTCTTTCCGGCTTCAGCCAGCCGGTTATCAATTAATTTGTTGAAATTATCAAACATCTTCTGAATGTTATCGGTTTCCTGATAAAGCGCCTCCCATGCGGCAGTTTCATTACCGGCCTTTGCCTCTTCCGTACACTTCTCTACAGCCGGCTTAAAAGAGCCGTTAAACAGCGAAACAGACTCATCTAAAAGGGTAAAGGATTCCGGAATGTTTATTGTCTTGCGGTAGGCCTCTGCGCTGGTCAAAAACTTCTCGGATTCCTGGTCAAAGCTAAGCTTTAGTTCATCAATTTTCTTGGCATCTCCCGCATAGATTACCATGGCTCTGGAATCCACCCGGAACTGATACAGGCTTTCAACCGCCCGAAACAAATCTTTCATTGGGGCTGTCTGCCCTTTGTACAAGTAAGTATCCATTTGACTGATCCTGGCAAGTCCGGCTATTCCTGCGCCTCCTACCAGCAACATAATAAGTGTCAGGCCTAAAAAACCTGTCAACAGCTTTCGAGAAATACTGAAATCCTTAAAGCTCTTCATTTTATTTCCTCCCTGTTCTCTTAGGTATGATGAAAAATAGGACAATCCACTCCCCCATCCGGAAGTGCAGTTCTGTCCTTATTGCATAACTTAAACTCATTCTGTAAAAAGAAGTATGTCTTTTTATTAACAATGATATGGTATAACTTAACCGTCCTCACAATACCCTTTTAATTCCAGACCTTAAAACACAGTTTTTGATAATGGATTGGTCCTGAATTAAAAAAATATACAAAGTAAGTTATAGATATCATAGTATACAGAATGGATTCGCAGTATATTTGATACTGCGGTTACAGGGGAAAAAGTATGTATTTCAACAATTTTATAATGTTTACGAGAAATGTGACGCTATTATTTCCAATTTCAGAGTAAATTAATAAAATTCCCTGAAACGGAATTAAAATTTCTGTCTGAATAATCGCACAGAAGACAGTACTTTTTTAACCAAGATAAAGAAAAGACGTCAATCCATAGTCACTTTAAAAGACGATGGGATTGCGTCTTTTATTTACTTGGTTCAAAAAATGCACTGTTTCTATGCTGTACGATAATTCACACAAAAGTCTAATTCCGTTTCCGCAATTTTATTAAGTACTCTGAAATCTGAAAATAATAGCCGTTATTCCCCGTCAAATATATAAAATCCTTGAAATACCATATTTTTCCCTGAACCGCAGTATCAAATATACTGCGTCTTTTTATTTTATTTATCATACAAATCAAACAATTTCTTTATGGTTTTCACCTGATTTTTTGTATATATTTTAATACATTCCGGAAAAACATTTTTCAAATCCAACCACAATCTGAACTAAAAAAGGCCAGAGCGTAAATCCCTCTGGCCGGATGGCTATACATATGAATTTTCTATTCTGACAGCAGCCTCTTTTCCCCGGTGATCTCTTGTATGGGTCCTATGTCCTGGGTCACCTCCAAAACGCCAAGATACTCCCCTTCATTGCTTCTCACCGCATAATAGCGGATCAAAATATACTTTCCAGCCATTTTGATCCAAAAATCTTCCTGGTCTTTTCTTCCGGTTTTGAAATCCTCAACAATCTTTTCAACAATGTGGACACTGGCCGGTGGATGGCAGTTGGAGACATTTCTGCCGATAATGGCTCTTGTTCTTGGGAAAGCCCGCTCCTTTCCTTCTGAAAAGTACCCTACCACATCCTCCTTGTTTACAAAGGTAATGTCAAAGGGAAGGGTATTTAACATAGCTGTCAGCTCTTCCACCTTAAATTCTCCGGAAGGAAGTCTTATAAGACCTGGTTCCTTCTTTGTCTCCGTCTTCTCCTTTTCCTTATCAGCTGCGGCAGGATTCCATTGGGGCACATGGTCAATCATGAAACCTATTTCTCCGCTTCCATCAGCGATTGTTTTCCACTCTTCCTGGGTCAGCTGCTCCAAAAGCATGGGCACCATGATATTTTCCTCTTTAAATATCATTTCCGTAATCTTATCCAGTAATTTTTCTATCTTCTGCACCAGGGGTTCATCGATTTTCACGTTCTTTTTAAGGATTTCCATTATTTCTTTTACCTGACTTCTGATCTCATCATCCACGCCCCACATGACCTTTGGAGGCGCCGTGATTCCGTATTTCTCCATATATGGAAACAGCAGATTTTCCTTTTTTCCGTAATGAAGGGATAAGTCTTTTAGTTGGTTTATGCCTTCCTTAAGCTTTGAAAATTCCTCTTTATCATCCTTTTTTGTCAGAACGAGATAGGGGCGGATTTCATTTTCAATAATATGGGCAATTTTCTTATTTTCTCCGACCAGCACATTCAAAGGATGTCCGGGAATTAAGGTTGGATCGTCCGGGTGGTGGATTTCCTCAATAGAGCCTTTAAAAACTGCTGCATGAACATCACAAAGCTTCTGCACCTCCTCTACCGGCAGGCCATCTGCAATCAGGGCAGTCTCAGCCGCAGAAATTTCAGAAGCAGACACCCCATGGAAGGCCTCGTCAAACTGCTGCTTTACATCTTCCACTGATTTTCCTTCATGAAGCTTTTTAATGATCTCTTTTATTGCATTTTGCCTCATTTCACGATTGTTAATATATTCACTCATAGAATTCCTCCTTATGAAACAGAAAACCTTTTCTCCTTATCATATCACTTTTCTTCTCCCCACGCTCTCATAAACCCCAGCCTGTTTTCCTCGGACTGTATCTTCTCCCCGCTGTATAAAAAACGCCCCCGTCTGATTGGATCATTCCCCTCAGAAGGAGGCGCTCTTCCTGATTATTCTACTGTTATTACCGAAACAGGACAGCCTTCCTGCGCTTCAACTGCTGATTGCTCCGCAGATTCCGGCACTTCATCAACGTATGCTTCTGCAGGTCCGTCATCTCCCATTCGAAATACTTCAGGACAGACTGATGCACACAGTCCGCATTCAATACAACCCTCTCTATCTACCGTTGCTTTCATATCAATAACTCCTTTCCCAAAGATATCTTTATTGTTGGTAATTTCTTTATAAATTATCCATTTTCCAAAGATATGTTTTATTTTTTTCAGAATACCATTGACTTGGCTGCATGTCTGTTGGAGTTACAACATTTTCCATTTTTTATTAGCAATGGTCTGTAAAGTGTTGAGTTAGTTTCTATAATTGTATAATGGGATATTGTATTTTAAATGGAATTATAACAACGCAGCAGACGGATTTGATGGGGTCTCAATGATTGGTTTTGATGATAATAAAAAACAGGGGTGCTGAAAAACCAACTCTCGTTAGTAATTCAGCATCCCTTTTGTTATGCCGGTATCCGGTTATTATGCATTCATGAATAATTCAATGTCATCTTCTACGGTACCAATTCCTGCGATTCCAAATGTATCAACAAGAACCTTGGCAACGTTTGGAGATAAGAATCCAGGTAATGTCGGTCCTAAGTGAATATTCTTTACTCCCAAGTAAAGCAGGGCAAGAAGTACGATAACCGCTTTCTGCTCATACCAGGCGATGTTATAAGCGATAGGAAGCTCATTGATATCGTCAAGGCCAAACACTTCTTTTAATTTCAGGGCAATGACTGCCAGGGAATAGGAGTCATTACACTGTCCCGCATCAAGAACTCTTGGAATTCCGCCGATGTCGCCCAGTTCCAGCTTATTATATCTGTATTTTGCACAGCCGGCAGTAAGAATGATGGTATCGCTTGGAAGCTGCTTTGCAAACTCTGTGTAGTACTCTCTGGATTTCATTCTGCCATCGCATCCTGCCATAACAAAGAACTTTTTAATGGCTCCGGACTTCACAGCATCAACCACCTTATCCGCAAGTGCCAGTACCTGATTATGGGCGAAACCGCCTACAATACTGCCTGTTTCAATCTCATCCGGAGCAGGAAGCTTCTTTGCCATCTCAATGACAGCGGAAAAATCCTTTTTTCCGTTTTCATCCGCAGGAATGTTAGGACATCCTGGGAAGCCTGCAGCGCCTGTTGTAAATATCCGGCCTGCAACTTCAGGAGTTTTTGGAGGAACAATACAGTTTGTGGTAAAGAGAATCGGTCCGTGGAAGGATTCAAACTCGCCAACCTGCATCCACCAGGCGTTTCCGTAGTTGCCTACAAAGTTGTCATATTTCTTAAATGCCGGATAATAGTGAGCAGGAAGCATTTCCCCATGAGTATAAACATCCACTCCTGTTCCCTTTGTCTGCTCTAAAAGCTGTTCCATATCTGTCAGATCATGACCGGAGATAAGAATGGCCGGGTTCTTTCTGACACCGATATTAACGGAAGTGATTTCCGGATTTCCATAGCGTGTTGTATTGGCCTCATCAAGAAGTGCCATTCCCTTTACTCCGTATTCACCGGTCTTTAAAGTCAGGGCAACCAGATCATCAGCTGTAAGGCTGTCGTCAAGAGTTGCAGCAAGTCCTTCGTAGATAAAGGAATAAATGGACACATCCTCTTTTCCAATGTTGAACGCATGCTCTGTGTAAGCAGCCAAGCCCTTGATTCCGTAGATGATCAGCTCCCTTAAGGAACGGATATCTTCATTTTCCGTAGCAAGAACGCCTACTGAAGAAGCCTTGGAAAGCATGGATTCCCTGGAGTCCACAGTAAATACTGCTGCATCCTGGTTTCCCTTGTATCCTGTATCCTTTGCAAGCTGGTCTCTTAATCCAAGAACCTTTACGATCTGCTTTTCAATTGCATCCGCATCAAAGTTTGCGTTTGTGATCGTGATAAAGAGACTTGTAAGTACCTCATGATTGATTGTATGAATCTCTGCAGCATTGGTTTTTGTCTTTACAACAATTTCAGAAATCCCCTTTACCGCATAAACGAGCAGGTCCTGAAGCTTTGCAACCTCCTCATTCTTACCACAGACACCTTTGATGGTACAGCCTGTGTTTTTTGCCGTCTCCTGACACTGATAGCAAAACATGCTCATATTCCATTACCTCCTATTGTATATTATCTATGCATGGCACCATTCTTTCAGCGCTCCTGCTTTCTTTTAAAAGGATACCATTGGAAAGAATTTATGTCCGTTGTTATTACAACATAGTTTAATTTTTTTATTTTTTATTAGAAAGAGATCATGGATCATCATCAGTTAAAGCATGGCATGATTATTTCCGGGCACATTTTCCCACTGAAATTAAGACAAAAAAATGGCTGCATCAGCATTTAGTCCTACTTAAAATGCTGATACAGCCGGTCATATCCCGGAACACAGATTTTATCTGCGGCAGCCTTTATGAGCTGCCCTAACCTTCTTCCATACAAACCTTCACAAATTTCGCCATTAATAAAATATAGCTGAATACGAAAACTAAACCTGCTGCCATAAGAGGCATTTTTCTCTTCTTTTCCGGGATCAATAATCCAACCATGACCCCTACCGCACACAGGCATATCTTTAATAGTGCAAAATCCTTTATGCTGCATTTCTGGACAAATGCATCGGCGCAATCACACATCCCTTTCATCCACACCGTCTCCTTTCATGAATTTTCTTCCCTGGTTCCTTTCAGGTTAGTATACGCTATTGGTAAAATATTATTATATTCTGAAACAAAATACCTGTATAAATTTTGACGGCATGGCTCAAGCCGGGATCATTTATAATCCTGCACATCAAATTCCTTATTTTTATAATAATATTTCCTGTCTTCCTCTACAATCTGGCGGACCACTCTGCATGGATTTCCCAGGGCCACCACCCGGTCCGGGATGTCCTTTGTCACAACGCTTCCAGCACCGATCACCACATCGTTTCCTATGGTAACTCCCGGGTTGATGATGACATTGCCGCCGATCCATACGTTATTTCCTATTGTCACAGGAATCCCATATTCATATCCTGAATTTCTGGAATCCGGATGAATGGGATGGCCTGCGGTATAAATAGAAACATTGGGCGCAAACATTACATTGTCCCCGATTATCACCTTCCCTACATCAAGGATCACGCAATTATAATTTGCAAAAAAGTAATCCCCTACCTCAATATTAGTACCGTAATCGCAGTGAAACGGCGCTTCCATATGAACATCCTTTCCCGCCTTTCCAAGGATACTGCGGATCAACCCTTCCATTTTTTCTTCTTCATCCGGGCGCAGCTGATTATACTGGTAAATCTTAAGCTTGTTCGCCATTCGTTCCTCGCTTAACCCATCCAGCCATGCCTTGTAAGGCAGGCCAGCCAGCATTCTTTCCTTTTGGTTCATGATTCTTCCACCCCGCCATCTTTTATTATAATCGAAACAGATATTACAATGATAAACCAAGAGTAACCGGATATCAACTGTTACAGCTAAAAAGGGGAACTCTTATTATTTTTTTATTTCAAATCTATTGACAGATCATTAGCAAACTGGTATTATGTTCATTAATTTATAAAATATTACATTTTTGAACAAAGGAGTGTATTATGCAGGCAATAATCCTGGCCGCCGGAATGGGACGGCGTTTAAAAAAGCTAACTGAAAACCAGCCGAAATGCATGATAACCGTAAATGGAGTTCCTATGATCGAGCGCATGCTGAAACAGCTGGATCACTGCCATTTGAACCGAATCATCATAGTAACCGGCCATAAGGGCGAAGAGCTGCAATCCTTTGTATCCTCTCTCCCTCTTTCCACTCCGGTCACGTACATAGACAATCCGGTCTACAAAACAACAAACAATATTTACTCCCTTTATCTTGCAAAGGACCAGCTTCTCATGGATGATACCATTTTGCTGGAATCAGACCTGATTTTCGAACAGGAAGTCCTGAACCAGATCATAAATGATCCTTATCCCAATCTGGCTCTTGTGGCCCATTTTGAAAGCTGGATGGACGGGACAGTGGTTCTGCTGGATAAACAGGACAATATAATGAAATTCCTTACACGGAAGGATTTCCGTTTTGAGGATATTCATTCCTACTACAAGACTGTCAACATCTATAAATTCAGCCGTAATTTTTCCACAACCCACTATGTTCCCTTTCTGGAAGCTTACAGCAGGGCCTTGGGAAACAATGAATATTATGAACAGGTATTAAAGGTCATTTCACTTTTAGATGACCACGATTTAAAAGCCACCAGGCTGGAAAACGGCTTCTGGTATGAAATTGACGATGAGCAGGATCTGGACATTGCGGAATCCATTTTTACAGATTCCCAAAGCAGGCTGTCCCGGCTATCGAAACGTTTCGGCGGCTACTGGCGGTATCCCGGCCTTTTGGATTTCTGTTACCTGGTTAATCCCTATTTTCCAAACAGCCGTTTCATGGGAGAGATCAAGGCCAGCTTTGAAATCCTTACCACCAGCTATCCCTCCGGCCTTGATGTGAATAACCTGCTGGCTGCAAAATCCCTGGGTCTGGACAGGAACCAGATTCTCACCGGAAACGGAGCAGCAGAATTAATCAAGCCTTTGATCCGCAGCTTTAAAAATGCAGTCGGCGTTCTGCGCCCATCCTTTGAAGAATATGGGATCTGTTCGCAAAATGCCGTCTACTTCAACGTTTCAACTCCGAATTATACATACACCGCCCAGGATATCATGGATTATTACAAAGATAAGGAACTGGAGGCACTGGTCTTAGTTAACCCGGATAATCCCACGGGAAATTATATCCCAAAGCAGGAAGTCCTTTCCCTTGCCCAATACTGCAAGGCCAGGAATATTATATTCATTCTGGATGAATCCTTTATTGACTTCTCCTCTGCGGAGGAATCGCCGTCGCTTATGTGTCAGGAAATATTGGATGAGTATAAGAACCTGGTCCTAATCAAAAGCATTTCAAAGTCATACGGGGTTCCCGGACTTCGGCTGGGGCTTCTCACCTGCAGCGACTCTGAAATTATAGATCAGGTGCGGAAAGAGCTGCCCATATGGAATATCAATTCTCTGGCAGAATATTTTCTTCAGATCTTTGAAAAATACCAGTCAGACTACCAGGAAGCTCTGGAGCATTTTAAAAGGACCAGAGAAAAATTATACCAGTCCCTTGAGTCCATCAGGCAGTTGAAGCTTTACCCCTCACAGGCCAACTTCATTATGTGTGAAATCATTGATGGCTGTTCCGCTTCCCAGATTGCGGAGTTGTTGTTAAACCGTTACAACATTCTTGTAAAGGATCTATCCCATAAGCCGGGAATGGAAAGCAGGGAATTCATCCGCATTGCAGTCAGAACAGAGGCAGACAACGAACGTCTGGCAGATGCGCTGAAACATATATTACGCTAGTTAAATACCCGCGGGCAGCGGCCAGGGTCAAGGGAACTTGACTTTGGCTTGTTGCCTCCGCAAAAATAAAAGGAGGTAATCATTATGAATACACAAAATGCATCAAAAGAAACCTGGCAGCAGATCTGGACCCGGAAAGGCCGGGCAGACGGCTCCGTAACGGACCTGCTGGCATACGACGGCTATGAGGCCACTAAGGTGGATATGGAAGAGGTTGCCCGTCAGATCATCGGGCGGTTGGATATACATAAAAATGACAGGGTCCTTGAAGTCGGCTGCGGCGCAGGTGCCCTGGCCCAGTATCTGGACTGTGATTACGTTGGCATTGACTATTCCCCTACCCTGGTTCAAAAGCATATCGAAATTCTGCAGAATTCGGTCCTGACCGGTGAAGCCGCAGACCTGCCCTTTAAGGATAAATCCTTTGATAAAGTGATCTGTTACGGCGTTTATCTTTATTTTGATAATAAGGAGTATGCAGAGAGAGCAACAAAGGAGCTTCTTAGGGTTGCTAAAAAAGGCGTGCTGATCGGAGAAATCCCCATGCGTTCCCACCGGGATGAGCACTTATTGTTTTCCAAGGAAGATTTTCGCGGCTGGGATATCAGCGATGGTTTTTATGACCCTTACAGAAGCGACCGTTTTAATGCCGTTTACATCTTCTCCTGACCAATGTTTTATTGAGACGAATCCTGGTCAGATCGGGCTGCCGCCTTAAGCGGCAGCCCTTTTCTTTCCATTCTTCCGTTCTTTGCAAATACAGGCGGGTATCTGCTGGTTTCAGCTAAAAAGGCACATTTGAATCAGGAGCAGCTCTTTTTTATTGTCATACTCTCATATTCTTTTGGAGTATAACCCGTGATCTTTTTAAATACGGCGCTGAAATAGTACTGCGTATCAAAACCAAGCATATCCGAAATTTCATACATCATATATTGATACGTTTCTATCAGCTCCTTTGCCTTTTCAATCTTAACCTCAGTTACGTAATCTGAAAAGTTTTTTCCAGTCTGTTTTTTAAAAATACAGCTTAAATGTCCCTGGCTGATATTTAATAAGGCGGACATCTGATTTAAGGTTATTTTTTCCCGGTAATGCTCCCGTATATACTCCAGAACCAGCTCAATATACTTGTCCTTCCTGCTTTCCTTATAAGACTCCAGGGCTTCTGCCACCTGATCCCGGAACCGCTCCAGCCAGGCAATCACAGAGTTTAAGTCAAACAGCCGGTTTAACTGCCCTGCCACGTCTAAAATATAGGGAAAGTCCTGGCCCTCTCTCTCTTCCAAAAGGAATGTGATAAAGCAATAAAGGTTACAACACGCATTTACCGCCTGTGAACGGGATGGCTTACACTGGACAAACAGCTGTATGATCTGATTCATGATATTGGAAAAGCCCTTCCGGTCGTTTTGACGGATAATGCCTGTTAATTCCTTCTTCAAAAAATTAATATTAAAGCTTCTGCTGTGACTGAAATTTTCTTTACAATTTTCCGGATAAAAAGCTATCGTGCCGGAATTGTCATAATAGGTATCATTCATAGCACTCATGGCCTGGTAAAGAAGATCCTGAACCCCCTCTGCCTGTCTTACGGGCCGGCTGACAGCAATGGACACGGGAATCCCAAAAGTATCCTTCATCACCTTACAAAACCTGATGCTCATGGCTTCGGCCTGTTCTTTATACTCATTCATTCCCTCCAGTGAAAGAACAAGGATAAAACCATTTTGATCCTTTCTCAGAAGACAGCTTCTGTCAAAAAAACCCTTCACCATTTCATGAATGATATTTTCTGCATAATTCATGATTCTCTTCTGATCTGCCCTGGTAATTTTTTCGGAAAATTCCTCAAATTTGTAGTTAAAATGAAGTAACATCAAAAGAAGCACCGGATAACGCTCCCGGATCATCAAAGCCAGCCTTTCATCCGGCTGCGTATCCGTATCGCAAATCAAAACACGTCTGAAATAATTCTGAATGCGTTCATCTGCGGTGGCCTCTCCGTCTTCCATCGCCCGTATCCTGCGGTGGGTTAGATTGCATCTGTCCTTAGCCCTTTTAAGCGCTGCGATTAACGCCTCCTTATCAAGCTCCAGCTTCACAAGATAATCAACGGCTCCCAGACGCAGGGCCTCTTTCACCAGAGAATATTCCTCAAGATTGGTCAGGAAAATAAAGGCTGCCCCATATCCGTTCTCTACAGATGCCTTCATAAAGCTGATCCCATCCATGGCAGGCATCTCAATATCCGTTATCACAATATCCGGCCGAAGGGTCTCCATCTGGGCCAGAGCCTGGCGGCCGCCAGAGACCTTTCTCACTATTTTACATTGATGTTCTTCCCAGTTAAGAAGGGAAGTGACCCCTGCCAGAATCAGCGGTTCGTCGTCTACGATCATGATCCGATACATATTTAATACTCCATAGGACTTTTTATGGTTACCTATATATACCCTGCCCCAGTATTCTTTCAGCTTTTCCCAATGATTTATGGGCTGAGGTATTTTCTCTTCTGGTATTCCGGTTCCATTATCCTGCATCGTAATAAACAGATATTTATCAAATAAATGCGTATCTCTCCATCGTTTCGCTCTTTTATCCTGCCGCTTCCTTCCAGCTTATTGCCATTTAAAACAGCTTTTTTCATTGCTTCAGGAAATAGCCATACTCTTCCATACACTGTTTTATGTACTCCTGATAGGCTCCCTCCAGCCACAGATTCCTTAAAAGTGTTTCAGATTCCTCATGACCTGCTTTACCGTAGTCATGCTTATCCAGTACCTTTAAGATTCCCTGGGAGGCTCCATAGTCCAAGACTCCGCTGCTTTGCCCCGGTTCCATAAACCGGGTCTGTTCTGCCAGCCAGGTCATTTCCTGGTTGTCTCTGGGAAAATCAGCCGTATCATATTCCACTTCCTCGTATTCGATTTTAACCCTTGACCCTTCATTGATCCCATTGACAATATCCGCAGGCTCCTTTCCTTCGGCAAAGCCTTTCTCCACAAGGCCCCAGACTTTTTTCAGTTCCTCCGGATACTCTCCTGCCTTCATGCCGTAATACATATAGATTCCGATCCTGGATCTGCCCCCCTTATCAAACAGGGAGGGATCTGCACTGGCGTAAAGCTCCTCTAACTGCTCCCCGGAAGGTTTCAGTCTTTCCTCCAGAAGTTTTCCCTTTAGTTCGTCTCTCACTTCCATCTGTGTCCTGGATATATATTCCATCAGTCCGTACTGGCCGGGGCCGTAAGAAATGCCGTCAGAGGACTGCCGTTTTTTGTTCTCTTTCTCCAGGGACCTTTTTATATCTTTCAGAGTTATATCCGCAGGTATCCCATATTGGGAAGCCTTTATCCGTTCTACAGTATCCCGGACAAGACGGTCCATGGCTTTTTGCTTTAATACCTCCCCTGGAATCTCGCCTTGGATTTTTGTCTCCCAGAATCCGTCTTCATTAGGGTCCAGCTGATATTTATTGTAAAAATAAGATGTGACTTCTGCCCGGCAGTCATTTTCATAAAGCGCCAGATGGTCCTGAGTGATGGTGTGACTTCCAAGTTTCAGCACTCCATTGGAAGGACTTTTCAGCCACCAGATTCCCGTCATAAATAAAGCCAGGATTGCAGCAGCTCCCATTACCATCATCCATCTGCGCGCTTTCTGTTTCATCGTTTCCTCCTGCTCCTTACAGCTTTCTTCTATATTTTGCCAGTTCCTGAGTCAGACGTTTCTCCATTTCATGAATTTCTTCCATTGCTGCATCCGGATCCTGAAGAACCCGTTTTGCTTCTTCAACCAGCTGTGCCAGACCTGTCTCATCCACATTGCTGTAATCCTCTGCGTTGACATTGGAAGCCAGATCAATAATAAAGCTTAAATTCTTTTTTATTACCTTTTCCGCTGTATAATCGGATTTCCACACCAGGGATGGCTTCAGCGCTTCTTCTTTGGCAGTTCTGGAAGAGTGAATATCCAGGTAGTTGTTTTTTGCTGCGGTTGGTATACTGATCTCAAAGGAAATTTCAGTCTCCCCGTTCTTTTTAGCCTTGCAGACGGCTTCCGTCACATTAAGCTTCTGTATCAGACTCTCCGATGCCATGGCTTTTGTAAAGGAAGATACCGGTTCTTCCCCAATGCGGGCTGGGAAGCTGTTGAAGGTTACTGTTGGCCCTTCCCAGTCATTTTCCACCTGATAAATATCTGCACTGGTAAAATCCCCACTTGGCGTACCTGTCAGTTCAAAGGTCAGATAAATTCCCTGAGCAGATTCCGGCATCTGTTCCAGACTGAACTTCATAAGGGACTTTCTGGTGTAATTCTGCGCTCCGGCATCATTTTTTACAATCAGGTAAGCAGAACCGTTGAAATTTTTATCGCTGTCCGATCCGCCCTGCACATAAACATTATCCATAACTGGATTATATTCATTGCCGACCTGAACCTGGATTAAGGCAGAAAACCCTGCCGTATTGTAAAGTCCCTCAGGCAGTATCAGCTGTCCGGTTAAATCATAGGTCCCCAATACATCCTTCTGATAATCCCCTCTCTCCCACAAAATATCCAGTGTGTGAGTGCTTCCGGCATTGTCATAAACTTCCACTGTCTCAGGAAGCTGCAAATCCGTGAACTTTGTTCCGGGGTCTGCCTTGATTTGGCTGAACTCTCCGGAAAGTCCAATGATTTCACATTTTTCAGGTTCCAGCACCTTTAGCGTGATCCTGCTGGTCTGGCCTGCCAGCCCTGCCGTCCTTACAGCCAGTTTGATAAACGGAGTTTTCTGAAGCACTTCCACATTGGCGTCAAATTCTTTCGTCTCTCCCCCTGTATATGGAAGGGAAATCTCAATGGTGCCATTGTTCTCCTGGGTCGGATCCGATACCCCCAGAGTTACCTCATCCCCATTTATCTGCATGGTTATGGATGCGGCTTTATTTGATGTGATTCCCGCCACAGTCGTTACCTTGTTGTTCCAGAAATTCACTGCCGTTATTCTCAGGGACTTTTCTCTTACCCCATGAGCATCTTCGCTGCACTCCAGGACTTCAATGTCCGAATTTTCGCAGTACTGTGCCGTTTCTTCTGCGGTTTTTCCAGGAAGTATCACATAGGAATAATCTGCATTAGACGGCTTTTTCCCATGGTCGAACCAAAAGGTGGCAAAAAGGTTTGTTGCCTCGCCCTCGGTGGTTCCCTGGGCATTCCAATTACCGGTCCTCTTTTCTTTCAGGGCCATGACATCCGCTTTTTCAGGAAAATAATATCCGATATCAGAGCCAGCCGTATTGCCCTCCAGATGGATCCAGGAGGTACCGGCTATTTTTGTTCCTTTTGATGCACTTTCCTCACCATCGTCCCTGATATCCTTTGCTTCCCCATTGATCAGCACTGCATTGCTTCCATCCTTATTCAGCTTCCTGTTGTCAATAATGGTCTCCACGTAATTGCCTGTGGAGGAGGTGATTCCGCTTCCCAGTGCTGCGATCTCGTCGTCAAACATGAACCAGGACTTTTTGGCGTCAGTGCCTGACCTGGTACTGCCGCTGTTGCCCAGAGTCTTATAATGCATTCCTGCTCCGCCGTAATTGCCAAGGCTGGAACCGCCCACCCAGCTGTAAATATTCTTTGTGCGGTCACCGGCACCGTTGGGACGGGTCACATATTCCGTAGTCGTTCCTGCCAGACGCTTTGGATCTACGGTGGCCCAATAGCCTTCCCCGTACTGGTCTCTGTCACGGTTATAGAGGTATGTCATGCCATCGGAAACATTCCAGGTGCGCTTGCCTTCATCATTGATCAGTTCGTGGCCATAGGTACGGCTGGAATGCATGGATAAAGCGAATCCGAATTCCGGCATAATATGTACCAGCTTATCCATGCCTGCAAACAGCTTGTGAAGCACATACTCGCCTCTCGGTTCAACAGAAGCATCGTTCATGATCTGATTTGCCTTCATTAAGGAAGCAATATGAGTGCTGCGGCTGTAATAATAATTTTCATCCAGCCCAATGAAATATTTCATCATGCGGTTAAACCGCTCCTGCTGATCTGCAGGCATGGCATCCCCCATCAGCATCATGGCATCCATGATTCCTGCGCCCCTTGCCTTGTCATTTGAGGTTTTTCTTGTAATATCTCTTCCTGCTACCATATCCATGCACAGGCCGTTATAGATAAACGGCTCGATTCCTTCAAATACCATATCAAAGATCAGCTGCTCTGCGTGGTCCTCATAGGTCAGTTCAAAATCAGTGCCAGAAAATACGGAAAACAGAATGCTCAGTTTCTCATACAGCTGGGAACCGTATCCGCCCATATAGGCAAGGGCCTGATGCTGGATAAAGGATCCGTCCTCATAGAATCCGTCTCCAGTAGTCACATATTCAAACACGGTTTTATATGCCTTTTTCACATGATCCAGTTTCTCCCTGCTGTCGGTCAAAAGACCGGTCTGGACTACTACCATGCCTTTGTCGATCAGATTTGCCCCTGTCATGGCCGGAGACCCCGGATAACCGGAGGGACGGTCGCATACATTTGTAAACCGGTTGACTGCCGCCCCATAACGGCTGATTTGATCCGGTGTCAGATCCCCATAAAGAATCAGGGCAGTATCCAGAAATGCAATGGGACCTCCGATTTCCCAGTGCCACCAGTTTCCGAACACCGGGGTCTTTTCATCACTGCTGCTATAGTGGTGTTCATTCATAAAATCCAGGGCCAGGATCAGTTCTTTTTTCACGTCTTCGTTCTGGTACAACTGGCATCCCTTTGTTGCCCATGCGATTGCGATATCCTTTAACCGGTAAAAGGTCTGTGCAACATTTCCGGAATGGACCTTGGCCTCTGCGCCGGTCCCTTTAATATAGCTCATATCAAGATCGTTCCAGAGATTTGTCCTGGACTCATCCCTTCCCTTTATCATGGTATTCCAGTATTCCCTGGACTTTTCATTAAGCCCTTTGATGTAGGTGCGGACCGCTTCATTGTTGGTATCCAGTTCTCCGCCTAACAGCGTGGCCAGCCACTTTTCCCTCAATTCCTGAAACTGGGGATCAACCGGTTTTATTGTCCCGGTTGTGCGGGTAATGAGCCTTGGCCCTTTCTTTCCTTCTGCCTTAGTGGAATAAAAGTCAATCATATTGTCATTAGCCGCCACAGGACAGCTGATTTCAAAGGAAATTTCCGTTTTCCCTTCATTCAGCGCATTCCTTACGCTTTGGCTGACATCTGCAGTTACGATCCCACCGGATATATTATCCTTTGAGATCATTCCATCCGCCTTGGCTCTTATTCTTTCCGGCTTTGTATTCCACGTCACCGTACTGGAATTCCAGCCGCTTTTCACTTCATAAATTTCCGCAGAAACAAAATCTTTCGCAGGATTGGTATTGCTGATTCCTCCGGTCAGTTCAAGTACAAGATCAGCCTCTCTGGTTTCTCTTTCCACTCCCGATAAATCAAATGTCATAACCGTTCTTCTGGTATAATTCTGCTGGCCGTCAGAGAATTTAACTCTTAGCTTGGAAGCATCGTAATTGCTGTACTGGCTGTTTGTTTTACCGGCATCAGTTCCTCCCTGGAGGTAAACTTCCTCAGTGGGAACCGTGATTTTTTCGTTGGATTCCAGTTCTTCTATGGCAGCGGTAAGTCTTGATGCCAGTTCATTGATCCGTTCCCTTACCTCTCTGGTAAACAGGCTGACCGCAGGAGGAGCCACATTTTCATAGGTCAGCTTGCTCTGATCATATTCCTTCCGAAAAATTTCTTTTCCCTCTTCCATAAGCTTCAATACTTTCTCATAAGACCCAGCCGTATAAGCATCGGGATTTAAGCTCCCTGCCTTTTTGTATACAGAAGGAAGGCTGGGAATATCCACTGTTATATCGTACTCCGGCAGCCAGGCAGCGGTTTTAAAGTTTCTTGCCTTAAATACCACACTGTCTTTATAAATCTTTACATGGTAGCCTATTCCGGTTTCCTTTACACCGTTTTCAGACTCATTATAAGAGGGAACATCAATCAAGGTTCCGTATTCCCTGTCAATGGCTTCCGCCACGCCAAATCCGTTATGAATGTGGCCGGACATGTAAATCACCTGAGGGTATTTGGAAAATATCTCCTTTACCCTTAAATCCTGTTTCCCGAAATCCAGCAGGATATTGCTTCTCCAGTGG
Source organism: Lacrimispora sp. BS-2 (assembly GCF_040207125.1). Lineage (NCBI taxonomy): Bacteria > Bacillati > Bacillota > Clostridia > Lachnospirales > Lachnospiraceae > Lacrimispora > Lacrimispora cavernae. The sequence continues at coordinate 771,946 of NZ_CP157940.1, read as the reverse complement.
GTATCCTTTAATGCATTGTGTCCCATGACAAAAATCGGCTTATCCGGGCTGGCATTTTCAGCCAGAGTCTCTTCCAGCCAGTTTAACTGTTCTCCGGAAAGATACATGGTATCTTTTAAGCCGTTTTCCGTATTGATTACGATAAAATGATACCCACCCAGCCACCGGTCAAAATAGAGCGCTTCCCCGTTGTTTGGCATGTATCTTTTGTTCTTTTTCAGATAAAGGGCTTTTGCCGTAGGCCAGTATGCACTGATAACGGTTTCATCCTTGTTCCAGTCAGCGGAATTGTATCCCCTGACATCGTGATTTCCAAGTGCCATGATAACCTTATCATCAGAAACCGGAGAATACTGGTCCATGATGTTATAGATCCCGTTATACTGGGCTTCTGTGCCGCTCTGTGTAAAATCACCTAAATTCAGCACTCCCATAGAATCAGGGTCAAGGGTTTTCATGTCCTTTAACCCGGCTATGAAATTCACCGCATTGGTATCCCATAAGTTGTCGGACTTAATATGGACATCGGCAACCACCTGGAAGCTGCAAAGCGGCTCGCTGCCTTCCAGAAATTCATTGAACCTTTCTTTAAGGTTTCTGACGGCTGCCACCGCTGCGGCTGCCGTCATGCCCTCCAGCCCATTCTTTACATGTTCAATTTCCAGTCCCATAGCATGGATCCGGTCCATGGGATACTGTGCCCCCGGCTTTATTAAAGCCAGCTGATTTTTCATCTGTTCCAAAGCTTCCATTACTCCTTCCGTTTCATAAATTGTTTTTACGGTCAAGGCATTAACCGCCTTCTTATACACCCTGAGTTCATCAATCATACAGCCGCTCATGCCATAACACCCTCTGCCGTCGCCGCCTAAAATGAAGTTCAGTCCCGTATCAACAGATTTTCCTTTATGTCCTGTCATGGAAACAGACGAATATTTCTCTCCATCAAGATAAACCGTCATATCTCCATCCCTGTCAAAACTGCCTGCCACATGATGCCATTTGTCATCGTTGGCAGGTATTCCTTTTAATTCTACCCGGCTGTTTCCTGTTCCGGAAAAGTTCATTCTCATATCCACGTTGCTGACATTATTGAAATTACCAAAGGCCCAGCCAATATTGCTGCCGCTGATATAATTTTTATTGGAAAGGATGGTACCGTTATTCTGTCCGTGATTTTCCGTTTTCATCCAGAAGGACAGGGAAAAATCTTCCGTTCCAAACTTTAAATCAGCGGTCTGGCCATAGGTAATATACTGATCGGCTTTTGTGTCGGGCTGACCGGCTTTGCTTCCGTTATCCACTAAAACGCCATTGCCACGAATCCCCTTTACAAAGGCTGGCTGACCGTAAATCGTCCCGTCATTTCCTCTTCCGGTCTGGTCCTTTACCTTGTTCCCGGAGATACTGCTTTCGTCAAAAGAAGAATGCATGACCAGCCCGTCATTTAAAATCGTTTCCAGGGCGTTTTGATCCGTATCAGATCCAAAGCTCCCGGGTAAAGGAGCTGCGTAAACAAGGTTTCCCATAACCATAGAACAAATCAGCACTGCCCCCCATATTTTTTTCCATTTCACCTTCATAAGACCGCTTCCCCCAAATGGTCCCTGAAAGAGGGAAATCCCTCTTTCCATCCCTCTTTCAGGCTAAATTGATCACCGGATCCAGGCGCCGTTTTCATCCACCCGATACCCGTCAGCCGTTGTGGTATTGGTACAAAGGGCTCCCATTGGCCTGCTTCCGCTTTCTCCAGTCTGATGCCCCCATTTGCCGTCTTCTGTTTTCTGCCAGCCCGTATTCCCCTGAGTAACAGGATTAAAGTAATACCACATACCATTAATAAGGACCCAGCCGGTTCTCATGGCACCGGATTCATCAAGGAAATACCAGTACCCGTCTGATTCTTCTTTTACCCAGCCCGACTCCATGGAACCTTCCGCGCCAAGCCTATACCACATGCCCTGATCCACGATCCATCCGGTCTGCATCATTCCATCTTCGTTGAACCGGTACCACTTTCCACTTATCTTTGCCCATTCATTGGCAGCATAGGTTTTGTCTGACTTTAAGAATCTCCAAGCCGTTCCGCTGGCCTTCTTCCATTGTCCGCTTATACCGGATCCAGTCCTTTGAGAGGACGTGCCAACTCCCGAGCTGCCGGAACCGCTTCCCTGAGAATTTTCTTTTTTAACCGTTATCTGGAATCCATCTGTGAACACTTTAACGGCGTTATTTACCGCTGTCCGATAAGTAATGACCACATCCTTTACGCCCGGCACTAAAGTGCTTACATCCGATATTTCATAGCCGTTTATAAGCTTTAATGAGCCATCGCTGTATACGGCAGCCACGCTTAAGCCGGAATGGCTGATCCGTTCTCCTGTTTTGTATTCTGTTTGATTTGGCAGTGCAATAATTTTTATTCCTGTGACAATTTTGTTTTCCGTTCCCGGGTTTCCATTAAACTCCAGACCGTCAATAGCCTCCTTCAAAGAGTCGTATGCCTGGTCTACCCGGTCCTGGTCCTCTTTTGTAAGAGTCTTATCCTTTAACACAGACCTGGCTTCTGAAAGAGCAGCCTTTAACACCTCATAGGACTCTTCAGTATAATCCTTCTTGTTCTTTGATTCCCCTATGAGCACCAGATCCTTAAGGGCTAAAATATCAGGCTTTAAATTTTCTTCTGAATCCAGATTCCAGATTGCTTCCATCAAATTGACATAAGCATTATGTACTTCTGATTCCGATGCCTTTGTATTGATCAGTACAGAAGCGGCCTGGCTGAATGCCTTCATAAAACGGCCTTTTGCCACATCGGTCAGCCGTTCCAATGCACACTGATTGATTAAATCCGCTGCTTCCGTATAGAGAACAAGAAGGGCATTCTTGTCTTCCGGTTCAATCACGTTTACCGTTACCGTGGCAAACTTCTGATTGGGGTTTTCAATGGTCTCATGGCCCGTAAGTTCCAGATATCCGATGCAAGTATAGGAAAATACCTTTTCCGGGTCATAGGCATTATCAGGGAACCAGTATTCAATGGGCACTTTCGCTTCCTTCCCATTATCCAGCAGCGCTGCTGCTGTTTTTGGAAGTCCCAGTTCCTCCCAGGTTGTTCCAACCAGCTGGATGAGGGGAGGAATATCCCTGACTGAAACGACTTTATGCATCGCTTCCATGACATATACGGTACACCTGATGGGAAGCTTCACCCCATCTGCCTTCCCATACACCACAAAATTCCCCTCGCCCTGGTAATTTGCAGAATCAATGCTGTTCCACTCCACGGTCACATTTTTTTGTTCTCCGTTGGAATAACTGACTGATACCGTCTCCGGCAGAACAGGCATTTTCCCTGCCGGTGTTGATACGGAAACAGCTTCCACCTCTGTTTCGTAAACATTGCTTAATACTATGGTGGGAGCCATCTTTCCCCCTGACTCTTTGGAAGCAAAATCAATGCCGCCGTTGTCGCCATTTGCATACTCACCGAAATAATCCGTTGTCATTAAGAAAGAAAACTTTGTCTGTCCTTTTTTTGCATAGGCACTCTTCACCCAATCAGTTACATCCAGTTCCACAATATTCTCATGGGCATCCCGGATATTGGTATAGACTATTTTTTTATCACGGATCACCAGGTTATCACTGGAAATACCCGGAGAAGAATTCCAGGTTACCGTTCCTTCTTTCCAGCTGTCATTTACCTCATAAACCTTGAGGTAAAAATGATTGTTAATGGTTTTATAATCTGATTCCGTAACCGGCCTTGTCATTTGCAGCTTTACGGTAATGCCGGAGGCAGATCTTAACATCTGCTCCTCACCGCTTAAGTCAAAGCCAATCAACCCATTTCTTGTGTAGGCAGGCGAATTATTGGCTGTTTTGACCTTAATGACATTGGGGTCAGAGCTTCCGTAGGCCTTATTTCCGTCGCTTTGCTGGGTATAGGCATCCTTTGAAGCCACCTTTTCCTTGACACTTATTCCATCCCCCAGCTCACCGATGACCGTTACCTTTGCCTGACATTTTTCCTTTAAGCCCGAAACAATGCCTTCTACCGTAATCTCACCTTCATGGGAATACTGTTCCAGGTTAAGCGTTTTCCATACCACCCCCAGCTCCAGGGTCAGCCCCCCGGTAAATTCCGCTGTAATTTTATCAGGAAGTACCGGGTAAATTCCTGCAAAGGTGGAAACCTCAACCGGCTCAAAGCGTTCCGGTGCATCTGCTATAATTATGGAAGCCGCAACCTGATTGGACAATCCCGGCAGGACTCCTGAAAGTTCGATTACTCCCGCCTGCATACAGTCTTCCTTTGTCAGTTCATCCCACTTAACCGGATAATCATAGGATTTCCCATTCAGAACGATTTTTAAGGTTGCCGGCAGTTTCGGCACAACTCCGGGAGTCGTTACAATATGAACCTCCTCCACTTCCTCTGCCAGCTCATCCTCACTGGAATATTCCAAAGCGCCCATATCCACACGCCCGGCAATGGTATTGCTCATGATATCTTCGGTAGGCATGCCGTCGATCCTCTGCCCGGCACGGATACAAGGGGACCCTTCTGTCAGCTGATACGGCTCTGCCAGCTTTTTAATTCTGTCTTTTGTAAAATCGGAATCCATAAGATCTTCCAGTTCCTCCAAAGGATATTTATATTTGGAATAATCCTTTCCCGCCTTATAATCGACCAGCATGGGATCCTTAAATATATTTCCTTTGGTCTGCAGGCTCCCCTTATTCAAAACAGAACCCGCACTGGTGTTGGCAATGGTATCCGGATAGAAACAGTTATTTTCTATCAGGCTGTCATTATGGATGGCAGATCCCTGCTCCAGGACCGCAAAGTCTATGGTTGCTCCGTCTTTAGCCAGAACAATGTTATTTTTGAAATCCACAAAGCAGGTTCTTTTGCTCTTTCCGCCAAACAGAGAGGTTTTTTTACCTTCTCCAAAGAGAACAATGGTGTTGTTATAAATTTTTCCTACGCCGGGTCCCGCAGAAGTTGTATTGTCATAATGGAAGGTCTGCTGCTGCATCCTGCTTTCACCGGGATAGGTGCCTGTACCGTCATTAATGCTTAAATTATAACGGAATATGGTATTTTTCTGGCTTGCCATGAACAGCATGACACCGCCGCCGCAGTCATGGCTTAAATTGTACTGGAAAATATTGTCCACATTCATCATATCGGAGTCAAAGGCCTCGCCGTCATCGTATCCGTACCGGTTACCGTAAACTTCATTATACTGTACGGTAACATCATCGGCAAACATGGTCCAGCACTGGGCATAGTTTACTGCACCCCTGTCAAAGCCGCAGGAAGAATTCACCATATTCCCCTCGATCAGTCCGCCTTTTGTTTCCGTCAAAACAATGCCGTCGCCTACAACATTTTCCAGATAATTATTGCGGATGGTCACATTGGAATAGTTTTTAAGGAATTCATTTTTCCCCCAGCCGGAACCGGAAATATCCGTATTGCATTTATTCCGGATTCCTTCAATCGCCACGTTCTTTACATAATTTCCTTCAATAAGCACATCCTCAAAGGCTGCCCGCCCCATGGCCTTTGCAGTCAGATTTCCGCTGTCATCGATGGTGACCCGTTTTCCGTCTTTGTCCAGGTAATGGCCCATCACGATAATACCGCCGGATGTTTTTCCGCCTTTAAAGTTTGAGTTGACATCGTGTACATAACAATTCTTCACGGTAATGTGTTTGTATATTTTTTTCTGGTTGGAGGAATAGATCAGGATCCCGGCTCGTTCACTGGTACCGCTGTCCATGGCTTCCCCCATTTTATCCGTATTTTCCAGATTCGTCACTTCCAGATTGTAAATCTCCCAGTACTCTTCATTATAGATCGTCACCGCGCCGGTAATGGAAGGACCAGAGGTTCCATTGCCATTAATCACAGGGCGGCTGCCTTCTCCATATGTATCAATGATGATGGGTGCGCCCTCCCGGCCGCTTCCTTTGGGATTTAATGCCTGGTTCCAGATGCAATCCGCTTTCAGCAGTATCTTGTCTCCCGGCAGAAAGGTTTTGGAATTGACCCTGTCAAAGGTCTTCCACGCAGTCTCTTCTGTTTTTCCGTCCCCACTGTCATTGCCGTTTTTGGCATCCACATAATACACAGTCCCCTCTTCTTGCAGGTTCTGTGCTTTCTGTGCATCGGATGCAGTGGCCAGACTGGCATTGGACCTTGTCGCCGTATGTTCAGCCATGTTATCATAGCTGTCCGGCGGCATTTCAAAGACATCAGCAAATCCGATCATGTTCACGGGCAAAATGCCGATCATCATGACTGCTGCCATCATGCCAGCCGCTTTTCTTTTGAAAAGCCTGCTGCTTTTAAACATAAGAAAAGATCCCCCTTACTTTTTATTACGCCCTTATCCGTTCCTTCTGAAAACAGCGGCATTTTTCCAAAAAGAGCGGAACAAAAGCGTCTGCTTATATAAAAAGTATAGCATTTATGGACCGGCGTAAAAATAAATCATCTTAAGGTTTATAGCAATATCTTCATCTTTTCCCAATTCTTTTCATATAGAATTTTACGATTTTTACAATTTCATCATCTTTCTGTTTAAAGGCGGCAAAAAAACCTGTATGCTCTGCTGAAATCCCTCTGAAACAAATACATTTTACTGCACCTGTTTTTATAAGCTTGTACATGATTTTCTCAGAATTAAAAAGCATTTCCGATTTGCACAAAAAAACAGCGTTATCTTCAATATCCACAGAAAATAAGCTGCCGTATTTTAAAAATGCATTTTTATCGTTTGTACCTGTCTCTGATTGATTCCGCCGCTGCCATGCTGTCCCCCTCCCAAATGAGCTGAAATCCCGTTTTCACATGACTATCTTTCAATCCTTCCAACTCATATCAATTCCCCCAATATCTGGAACTGACTTCCAATCACATGATGCCATGAAAGCAATGAGCCAATCGCTGCAAAGGGGAATTTGGCGAATATAGCACAATAGTAGACGCTTGCGTCTATTATAGCACAAAAACATAATTAGCAATACCCTTTCTGCCATTTTCAGACAGCTTTCTGTTCCTGCTTATATGACGATCTGCTGGAAAAAGCAGCCAGTGTCTGCACCAGCTCCGTATCATAGGTAAAATCGCATTCCGACTTAGGAAAAAAGGCCCAAAGAACCGTTTCCGGTCCTTTGAACCTTTCCCCATGCCTCTTTCTAATCTGCCGCCTTTTGAGTGATATCCATAATCTCCTCATACAGAGCTGTTGCCGCATCTTCCTGGTATCCATACATCAGAAGGACGTCAAGCACATAAGGAGAAAACGAGATCCCCAGCATTTCCCTGGCAAATTCCATGCCTGCAATCTCCCCTAAGCACACCAGCCTGGACTTGTTGGAAAAGGGGCCCTTCCAAAGTTCCACCTTCTCCGTCTTTGTATAAATGGAATCCTCCTTGCGATATTCTACTCCGTGAAAAATCTCATGGGCAAGGAGAATGCTATAGACATCCACATGTTCTAAAAGTCCGCCAAGAAAATGATCTGCAATCAGCCTTTCGGCCCTTTCCACCCCATCCATGAAGATGGTCACTTCATCCGGCTCCACGTACTGGGCAAAGATCACATGACCGCCTCCTATGGGAATATCAGGGGTCAATACCTTAAGTCCCATTTTACGGGCTATGATGTCCGGGTCTCCCGTTTTATACTTCTCTTTTAAAAGAGCAGCCTCTTTCCTTCCGCACCGGCCCGCTTCCAGGATATAGCGAAGTTTCTGCCCCTGGTCAAACTTCCTCTCCAAAGGCTCTCTGGACCATGCGTACATGCCAAACTCTGTCTCAGACAGCTTTACCAGCTTTTCGATCATAGGGCGGAGAGGGAGTGTTTTTCCTGTTTCCTCCAGCCCAAAATCAGGTATCTGCTGTTTTCCAATCAATCCCTGAACCAGCCTTTTTGTATCTTCCCTGTTCATTGGCATTGCTCTCCTTTCCCATTCCTGCTTTATGATCTGCCTCAGCTATTGCCTATAACTGGTTCTTTGCACCAACAATGATGATATCATCTGCTGTATCGATCATCTGCATCTCCACATCCATCAGCATAAGGATCTGTTCCAGCTCCCCGGTCCCGTTAAAATCCATGACCCGGGCGCCTACACAGAGATAGTAATCAGGCCGCAGGATTGCATCGGCTTTAAATAAGGCCAGTTCCTCCCACATCTTAGACACAACGCTCCGGTAGGAGGACGCTTTTGCAAGCACCACCTTTCCGTCAGTTCTCTGAACCTTGATAAAGCCCTTTTTATCCAAAATACGGAGCGGCTCTTTTCCTTTTGCCTCCATGTTGTATACATAGAAATTCGGTGTCTGGCCCACAAGAGTGATGTCGGCCGGTCTGGCCCGCATATCCTCTGCTGCCAGGGACCTTGCCTCTTCTTCCGTACATTCCTTTAACAGATCAGTGGTCTTAACCTCTGTAGAGCCTAATGCAATGGCTGTCAGCTTGGAGGTCTGGGGATCAATCTCAATATGGACCTCTACTGTGTCAGGAGAAGCGCCGCTTTCCACCGCCTTATCAATGGCTTCTCTTTTAATGCTTTTAATATCCTCCGGCGTTGGATTGGGAATCACCCGCTCTACCACATCGCGAACCATGGCAAGAGCAACTCCAATGGAGGAGATTACCTCTGCATTCTCAGGTACACTGTATTTGATGTTCATCTTTTCCGCACAAAACCCGATCAGGGAGGTGGCTCCTCCGCCTACGCCAACCAGGGATATCTGGTCATGCTCCAGACGGTATTTTTCAGCCAGTTCCATAATGATGGGCTGGATCTTCTCATAAGCCCTTGTGAGAATCTGCTTTGCCACTTCTTCCACCGTCACTCCCAGATAATCCGCAACCGGCTGCATGGCTTTTCTTGCCGCATTGACGTTTCCGTAGGAGAAATCCTTTGGAGTTACCAGGCCCAGCACATTGGCTGCGCAACTGTTTGTGAGAGTAATCCTCTTTCCGCTTGCAAGGCGGATGGCTACATAGTCATCCGGATCTCCTTCTTTCGGAGAGAAAAATTCCAGCTTAGGATCAACGATTTCCGCTTCATCAGTAAATACCGCATAATCCAGGCCCGCAATATGGGCAGAACGAGGTCCTACATCATGAATTCCGTTTTTATTTGCCCGGATCATGCTTCCTCCGGCAACGCCCAGGACCCGTACATCTAAGGAGCTGATGTAAGTCCTATGTCCTCCTACGATGGAATAATCAATGGCCGGACGGCCGTTTTTAATGACTCCTATGTTGGTAGTGGTTCCGCCCACCTCAAAGTAGACGCCATTGGAAGCCCTTAAGTACATGAGGGAACCCATGACACTGGCTGCCGGACCGGACAGCATGGTCAGGACCGGCCGTTTCTTCATCTCATTGATTTCCATAACGCCGCCGTCCCCGCGCATGATCATAAGCGGTACCTCTACGCCTGCACCCCGGACACTTTGCTCCGTGGAGTTTGCGGTATTTAACATTTTAGGCAGAATACTTGCGTTGATGGCTGCTGTCCTGGTCCTTCTGGTAAGTCCATACAACTTGGTGATGTCGGAAGCCAGGGTAGTCTCCAGCCCCATCTCATCATGGGCGATTTCAAAGACAAACTGCTCTCCCCCAATGTCATCCACGCCGTATGTGTCCGAAGCCACCATCACCTGCGCCCCTTCTGCTTTTAACTCCTCCACCGCTTTTCTTACCGTATTTTCATCCACATCCATATCCTTGATATAGCGGTTCTTTATGGCGATGTTTCTTCCTGAGCCTAAGTCAATGTCCTTTAACTTTGTCTGGCATCTGGATAAAAATCCTTCCAGCCCTTTTGGCCCCATTCCGATCACTCCCACCGTTGCAACATCCCCTTCGATCAGGGCATTGGTCGCCTGGGTCGTACTGTGGGCCACAAAGATCACGTCCTCAGGATCAATGTCATTTTCCCTTAAACAGTTCTGAAACGCAGCCACAACACCTGCCGCAACGCCGCTGCAGTCATCATGAGTTGTCTTAACGGAGGACTTTCCGATAATTTCATGGGTCGCATTATCAATAGCAACCGCTTTTGTATGGGTGCCTCCTACATCGATCCCCATTCTTACCAATCTTTTTCCCATGTGTTTTCTCCCTCCATTAACCGAACATGACAAATGTAATGATCTGCAGGATAATACAGATGATCCAGCCGCAGACAATGCTTATCTTTAAGAAATCCTTTGTGGAAACCTTGGCATAGCTGATTCCCCACACGATCCAGGACTGGGTAATACAGCAGGAAACGTTCATGACTGTTGTGGAAGCGATCATAAGAGGAGCCAGGAAGGTTGTGGAAAATCCGATTCCTTTTAAGATCCCCAGAGTCGCAGCGCCGCAGCCATATAAGGTAAATGGTCCGCGGAACAGGCCAAGAGGCGCAAGCACACAGAAAATGATGGTGATGAACAAGGTGCTGTGTGGAATGATATTTCCTAACAGCGCATTAAAATATGGAATGCAAAGCTCCGCAGCCTTATTAAACATAGGTACCATCAGCAAAAAGCCAACCAAAGGAGCCGTATCCACAACACCATCAAAGAAATCCTTATTAAAGGTGCGGCATGCGGTCCTGAAATCCTTAAGCTTTCCGCATACGAACAGGGCATAAAAGCCGCCGATCAAAAAGCCCATAATAATGGGAACCTTGAATGCGATCAGCAGGAAAACAGGAATAAACGGCGTCAGCAGGGATCTGCCAGGCGCAAAATCGATGGTTTGCCTCATAGGTCTTCTGGCAGCCCATGGATGGACTGTTTTCTTTTTTCTCATGAAGAACAGCACAAGGCAGATGGTGAAAACAAGCTGGACAGTCAGAGCAATTCCGCCCCACCGTACATACTGGTCGTAAGGGTAAACCGTCTTTCCCTCTGCATCCAGGAAAAATGCCGTATACTGTCCGAACAATACCGGATTCAAGAACATCCCCGCTCCAATGCTCAGCATGAAAGAAACCACGGAAAGCACCTTGGGAATGCCAAGGGACATGAGGATAGGAAGAACGATAACGCCGATTGCAACCACCGCACCGGCTCCAAACAGGGAGGAGAAGATGGCAGTGGTAACGATGCATAACAGGATGCAGGTCACAGCCGGCTTATCGCCTCCAAGCTCTGTTGTCTTGCGGATCAGGGTGGCGGCAATGCCCGTTTCTAAAAGAACACGGCCAAACCATGCACCAAAAACTACGTTGACAAGAACATTGCCCCAGCCTTCAGGGCCGCTTTGAAATACTTTTGCAAATGCCTGGATCCAGGTGATCTGAATCCTGTCTGCATTGGCTGCTATAAACTCCGGATTTGTTGCAAATGTATTGCCAAGCATGGGAAGTATTGTCCAGAGAATTGCCATGACCAGCATTCCCATCATTAAGTTGCCGCCCCTTGCGGCATAAAATGCCAGGCCAAAGAATGAAACCAAAATCAGAATCCCTATGATATATTCCATTGATTTACCTCTCCCTCTTTACACTCTTTTTCTCATACGGTGAACAGTTCCTTATCTCTCCAGGGAATTTAAGGTTTCCCACACTTCTTCAATCACCGGGATACCGTTCTTTAAATTGTCTTCTCTTGTCTTTAATTCCAGTTCGCCTGGATAGAATACTTCTCCGCCTTCTGCCGCCGGTTCTGAGGACTTGATGTCCTTTAAGATCTCATCAACTATGGAATCTGTCTCTTCCACGGAATTGAATTTTCCCGGATCAATGGCGATCATCACCTGGGACAGCCCCACTTCATCCCCAAAGGTGCCGATCTTTCTCACGGAGTTTCCATTGGTCAGTACGGTTGCAATTAAATCAAGGGCAATGGATATCCCGCTTCCCTTCCAGTAGCCCATGGGAAGGACTCTCCAGGTTTTTTCAATCTCAGCCGGATCCGTGGTAATATTTCCGTTTGTATCATAGCCTCCCGGAACCGGAAGCTTCTGTCCCTTTAACCTGGTCTCTTCGATCTTTCCATAAGAAAACTGGGATACCGCACAGTCAATGACTGCATGCTTTCCATTGCTTCTGGGAATTGCCATGATGAAGGGGTTATTTCCAATCTTTCTGTCCTTGCCGCCCCATGCAGGCATGTTGGGCATGGTGTTGGACCAGCAGATTCCGATACAGCCTGCATCAGCAGCCTGCCATCCATAGCTGCCTCCCCGCATCCAGTGGTTATTATTGCCCAGAGCCACAACGCCTACACCATGCTCTTTTGCCAGTTCACATGCCCGGTCCATGGCAAGCTTGGCGTTTAAGGGGCCAAATCCCCGATGCCCATTCCAGCGCTCTATGTTCCCCATAGAAGATTCACAGGTGGCAATGGCTGCCGGATTGATCTCTCCCTTGTCCAGGTAGCTGACCACTCTTGAAAAACGGTTTACGCCGTGGGAGTAAACACCATCCAGGCTGTTCTTCGCAAATACAGTGGCCGCTCCCTCTGCATGATCCGCTGAAAATCCTCTGCTCTCCAAAATCCTTTGAAATTTCTTTAATAAGTCCTCATACTGCACTCTCATGCTCTTCATTCTCCTTTTCCTTCCTGTACACCAGGTTCCTTATTTAATCTTTCTCGATTTGAGAAAGCGCTTTCTTGAGTATCATTATAACATTCTTGACTTACATGTCAATATAAACCTGATTCAACAGCTTAAATTAGTAAGTTTTACACATATTTTGGAACGCATTTTTGTAAAATAGTTATATAAACTTTAACATCAAAAAAGCGTTTTCTCGTTATGATAAAAAAAGCGGCGCTTATCTTCAAATATTCTCAGAAAATAAGCTGCCGTATAACAAAAAGCTTTTTTACTATTCCTGCCTGTCCTGTCTAAAATTTCACTCCTGTCATGTGGTTCCCCGCGCAACCAGTTCCGGCTGGATTGCCAGGTTGGGAGCCGACGCCTTTCCTTCCAAAACCTCCTGCAAAAGCTGAGCACACAGCCCGCCCAGCAATTCCGGTTTATTGTCAATAGTCGTAAGCTCCGGCTCGCAGATCAGGGAATCCGGAGAATTGTTGTATCCGATGATCGCCACCTGATCCGGAATGGAAAAGCCCTGTTTTTTTAAGCCCTTCATCATGCCAATGGCAGTACTGTCTTCCCCGCACACCACACCGGTAAAACTGATGCCAGAGGAACACAGCGTCTCCGCCGCTTTCAGCCCGCCTTCCAGGCCGAATTTGCTGGGTATCACCCTTTTTTCCGCCTCAAGGAGGTCATGAAGCTTCATGGCTTCCAAAAATCCCTGCCGCTTCGCCCAGCCGCTGTCGGTTTCCATGTCATAAACATAAACCAGCTCCCGGTGTCCCTTTTCATATAAATAGTCCACCGCAGTCCTGATCCCCTTTGTATCATCCACCAGGACAGAATAAAAATCAGGCAGGTTCACTTTGCCGTTGGCCATAACCACCGGAATATCCTTTATTTTGGAGGTAATGTCAGGATAGTTAATCAGTTCATTGAAAACGGAACCAATGAGCACCATCCCGTCAACCTGCTTTTCTGACAGGATTTCCATGTATTTTTCACATTCTTCTATGGAGCCTCCTGTGTTGCACACCGTTACGTTATACCCTCTGTTGCTGAACTCCTGCTCGATCACATAAATCATGCGGGCATAATGGGTCACTCTTACATCCACGGTCAGGATGGCAATGCTTTTCATGGTCTTTGAGACCAGTCCCCTTGCAATGGCGCTGGGTTTATAATCATATTTCTTAAGTACCTCTTCCACCCGCCCGCGTATCTCCGGATTCACATTTCCCTTATTGTTCAAGACACGGGAAACCGTAGATATGGAGGTCTTTGCTTCTGCCGCAATATCATAAATATTCATCAGTTATCACCCTTGAAAGCCCTTTCTTAAACTTATTTTATCCGATTTCCCAAGGTTTGTCACGGATTTTTATTATTTTTATAGACAAATCCGTCTTTCCTGGTCTTGTGACCGGCTTTGCAGCTGGGTTTAAAACAGGCTAAGCCAGGAGGTCGTTTCCGCCGCCCCGGACTTAGCCTGCAATTTTTATTTTTATTAACTGAAAAACAGTTCCTTCACTTCCTCTACAGGCATTTCCTGTCCTGTATAAAGCTTAAATGCCTCAGCTCCCTGCCATACAAGCATTCCCTGCCCATCAATGCATGTGCAGCCGGCAGCCTTTGCCTCCCGAAGCATCTTTGTTTCCTTTGGATTGTAAACTGCATCAACCACGACTAAGCCAGGGCGGAACATGGCAGTATCCTTTACAACGCTCTCATGATCCATTGGCTTCATACCCACAATGGTAGCATTCGCCAGAATATCACTGGCAGCTATCTCTTCCCTCATCTTTTCCATATCCGCAATGTCATAGACATTTACAATGCATTCCGGCTTTTCCTGCCTGATCTTTTCGGCAGTTTGAAGGGTTCTTTCAAAGAATGCATCCTTTATGTTAAAGATGGAAATTTCCCTGGCCCCCTCCAGCGCGCACTGCACCTGGATTGCGGCAGCTGCTCCGCCTCCGCCGCAGACAATGATCTTCTTACCCCTAATTTCTACTCCGTGATCCCGCAGATTATCTACAAAGCCCTGGCCATCCGTAATATGCCCGATCAGCTTTCCATCTTCATTTACTATGGTATTGACCGCACCGATGATCCGGGCGGCGGGTGAAAGCTCATCCATGTATTTCACGGCTTCGTTTTTACAGGGCATGGTCACGTTGCAGCCCCTCATGCGAAGTGTTTTTATGGCATCCATCGCCTTTTCAACCTCATCCACCTTGATATCAAAAGCAAGATATGCGTAATCCAGTCCCAGCTTCTCAAAGCAGTAATTATACATGGCCGGTGAACCGGAATGCCCTACCGGCGAACCAATCAGACCTAACAAACCTGTTTTTCCCGAAATTCTTTTTTCCATCGTTTTTTCTCCTTCTCACGCGATTGCCCATCTTTTCCGGGCAGGATCCACCCCGTTTTCCGGGTATAAAGGCATGCCTGTATTACCGATAAGATACACTTCTTTCACCGGCTTGTCAACATTTTCCTTTTGGCAGACCAGAAGCCAGTCCCCCTTTTTTGCCAGTCCCCTTCCAATCAGAGGATGGCTTTTATTATAAACCATAAGACAGGCACCAATAAAGACGGAAGCATGTTAAGCGCCTTACAGTCCTTGATTTTCAATATGGAAAGGCCGGAACTAAGAATTAAAAAACCGCCTACAAGTGAAATCTCGGTTAATAGCTCGGAAGTTAAAAAAACAGATAAGCGGCCGGAAAAAAGATAAATGCTTCCCTGCCACAAAAATAGAATTACTGCAGACAATGCAATCCCGATCCCATAGGTCGATGCCAGGACCATGGATGTAACAAAGTCCAGAGTTGCATTTGTAAACAGATAGGTATTGTTTCCATAAAGAGCGCTTTCCATGGGACCTAAAATCGAAAGCGTTCCGATGCAAAACAGCAATATAGCCGTAGACAGCCCCTGGCCCAAATCTCCTTTTGAAAAGCGGGCTACAATCTTATCAAACCTTTCCACCAGATTCAATCTGGCGCCAAGGAGGCTGCCTGTTGCAAGGCTGATGATAAAAAGCACAGGAAAGCTGCTTTTTGGCATATTCTGTACGACTGCATTGATGCCGAGTCCGCAGGCGGAAAGTCCCATGGCATGATATAATGCATCCTGATATTTGTCATTGATCCCCTTTTTAACACAAGTTCCTATTACACTGCCGGTCAGAATCGCAGCTGTATTTACAATAATCCCTATCACGGTCCTTCTTCCTCCCTGAAACAACAAGTCTTCCAAAACCTTCATGTTTTTCCTATGAAAAACAGTATAACAGATTCCTTTTATTTTGCAAGACATTATATCAGGACAGCTTTTCGATTCTTTGCCGGCCTATGCCACCTCTCTTACATAAAGAATACCGGGCAATTGCCTGATTTCTTCTATAATCTTTGCATGGTTTACCTTATGGCGGAAATTGACATCAAAGGTCAGGGTGCCAAATTCCCCGTTCAAGGTCTTTATTTTGCCGGCTTCCATATCAAAAATTTCGTAGTGGGACTGCTCCGTGTACAGGGATAAATTCTGCATGGAAAATTCTTCGTTGTATTCCAGATATATTTCCATGGTTTTTGCATGAGTTTTTATGTAAAGGTCAATCTTCTTTAAATACATCAGTGAAAAAATAATAAAAATACTCCCCAAAATGGCTCCGCCGTAAAAACCGATTCCAACCGCCAGCCCAACCGCTGCAGCGGCCCAGAGACCTGCCGCAGTTGTCAGGCCCCTGATCTCGTTTTTAGAAGTGGTGATAATGGTCCCGGCTCCTAAAAAGCCAATTCCGCTTACCACCTGGGATGCCATCCGGGTAGGATCCACATTGGTATAGATTGTTGCAATATACTGATTGGTAATCATAATAAGTGCTGAGCCGCACCCTACCAGAAGGTAAGTCATAAAACCTGCCGGTCGGTTTCTTAACCCCCTTTCCATTCCGATTGCCCCGCATAAAATAATGGACAAAATAAGCCGGAATGCAATAGAGGCCATATTTACCTGTGATAACATATAATGAATCAATCACCTCTCCCGCTCTATGTAATCAGATACATAAGTTCCCGAATCAATTCTCTATTATCTGGCTGGCAATTACCTTCACAAATGACATTGTGCCTGTATGTCCCACACCTGGTGCACCGGTGGATCAGTTGAAATCCCTTTTTCGTATGATATCGAATTCCTGTTGGTTCCATAAGCCTCCTGCAGCTGTTTTTTCTGTCACCCGGAACTTCGCCATCTACATGGAGAGAATACAGGCAAAAGGGACAATGGTTTCTGTAGCTGCCATTTGGTATGGACAGTACCTGTCTTTTACAATTTTGACAGACAAATGCTGCATTCAGTTTTCTTTTTTGCATGAAAATCACCTCCGTTTTCCGAAAAACGGAGGCGATATCTCATGATCCTAACACAATGAGCCGCATACTAATATCTATGCAGCCTCCGTTTTTTCATATTCTTTTCTTCTGTTCCTCTCATATTCCATACGCATCACTCCTCTTCTTTCCCCATTTCTTTACTGGCCCAAGGGCTTTAACCTGTTTACCAGGCAGAAGTACTGGTAAAATTCCTCTGCTTCTTTCCGGCGCTCCTCATCAACGAGCCCGCCTTTCATATCATAAAGGATCTTTTGCATGATTGAATTGGAAAAATATTTAAGCTCCACATTTCCCCATTTTGTAATCTCCGCTCCATCGGAAAAATAATCCCAGTAAAATAGAGTTTCTTTGTCGTTTAGCTGAATCCTGTATTTTTCGTGGCTTTGAATGATCCCATCCTTGCAGGCAGAGCTTTCAAAATTGTCCTGCAGCATAAAGGTCCCTATGATTCGCCGCCTCTTTTCTGCGACCCCCTTAGGGCATACCGTAAGGAGACAGGCTGAATTCAGTTTGAGCCTTACCGGAATCTTGGGTTTTCCTTTGGAAGCACCGCTCTGATAGGAACCTGCATAGACTGCCCAATTGGAAAAAACATTTTCCCTGTCATTCTCCACAAATCCAAAGGCTGCCTGGGAATCTGGACGGATCTTTAGGTTTTGTATTTCCTCCATACGTTCCTGCTCGCTGATCTCCTCCGCCCGTCTGATTTCCTCTTCCTCCATGATATGCTTCAGCATATTGTTCATTTCTGTTTGTACCTTTTTATCCTTGAGTGTAAGAAATTTCTTAAAGGAATTGGGATATAAGAACTTTTTTTCACCCTGTGGAAAAAGTATGGTGATATATTTTTCCTCAAGCTCCTTAACCTTCCCCTCTCCAAACTTCATATGGCTGACTTCCATTCCTTCCAAATGCATAATGTTCCTCCTTTCAAAAAAAAGAAGGGCTTTTCATATCCATGCCATTGGCACAATACTAAAAGCCCTTCTTAAAAAGACGGTTCTTTACATGTCAATTATAAGATTGTTCATGAAACATCAAATCCCTCAACACATCAGGATATAACGTCTAATTACATTATACCACAAAAAAAATAATAAGCAAGACCCCTCTCCCTGGATCTTTAGACGGTTTTACCCGCCTTTTATCATTGGTCTGATCTGTATTTGATTGCCAGGCCCTTTAAGAAATTTCTGATATACCTGTCCTGGCACTCCTTATAATTGCGCTGGCCTTCCCTTCGCAAAAGCGCACTTAATTCACCGTTGGACAGATTGATTCCAACAGACTTGAAAATAGCAAGCATATCATCACCGGTAAGGGACAGGGCGATTTTAATTTTCTTAAGCAGGACATTATTGACTGATCTGTGGTCTTTCACCATGAGCAGCGGTTTTTCCGGCTCTCCCGGCTTTGACTCCTGCTTTCCCCGTTTAAAAATAATATAACCGTTTAAAAAAGACTCCAGCATAAAATCATTACAGATATCCCTGTTTTTATCAGCAATGGCCTTTTCTTCCCCGGAAACACCTGTATCGGTTTGAGGCTTTGTCAAAAGCCTTCGGATCCCTTCCTTTGTAGTTTTGATTCCGCCCAGTTTAAATATTTCTACCATATCAGAATCCTTGATATCCATGGCATACCGCAGTCTTATTAATATATCGTTGTTATCCACTCTGTTCCTCCTTAGGAAATACATTTTCTAAATGAAAACTGTAATAAAAAAATTATACTAATTTGTGAAGGAAATAGCAATCTTTCTGATGGGATGTTTATAAAAAAATATGGTATACTGTAAATATAAACTGCTTTTTAAGAGGTAATACACATGGATAAAGAAAAAATCATTAAAAGTATTAAAATTGCCGCTGCCGCAGTGCTGGCGATTACCATTGCCGCTGAGCTTGGTTTAAAGTATTCTGCTACGGCCGGCATCATCACAGTGCTCAGCATACAAAATACCAAAAGAGAAACCATTAAAAGCGCCAGAAACCGGACGCTGGCCTTTCTATGCGCGTTAATACTGGCTGCCGTCTCCTTCCGGCTTTTGGGCTTTACTCTTTTTGCATTTGCCTGGTACCTTCTATTATTTGCCCTGCTTTGCCTGTATGCGGACTGGGGAGAGGCAATTGCCATGGATTCCGTATTGATCACTCATTTTCTGTCCGAGAGATCCATGTCTGCTCCTCTCATAGGAAATGAGATCGCTTTGTTTCTGATCGGCACCACCGTTGGGATTCTGGTCAATATGCATCTTCGAAGGAAGGAAAAAGTATTTAAGAAACTGGCAGATGATGTGGATTCACAGATAAAGGGGATCTTATGCCGCATGTCTCTTTGGCTGATGGAGGAGGATAAAAGCGGATATGGCCCTGATTGTCTTATACAGCTTAAGGAAAGTCTGGACCTGGCAAGAACATGCGCGCTCAATAATTATAACAATGCACTTTGGAAAAAGGATTCCTACGAAGTGGATTATATACAGATGCGCCAGCAGCAAAGTATGGTGCTTCAGGAAATCTATGAAAATATTAAAAGCATCACCTGCCTGCCAAGACAGGCAAAGGAGGTGGCACTGCTTCTTAAGGGTATTGAACAGGGGTATCACAGGGAAAATACGGCAGAAGGGCTTTTAAGGGATTTAGACCTGTTATTTCAGGATTTAAAAAGCCATGAGCTGCCTTCTGACCGGGAGGAATTTGAAGTCAGGGCAATTCTGTTTTATATTTTAAAGCAGATAAAAAAACTGCTGATGATAAAAAGGGAATTTATTATGGCTCACCGCGGATAAGAGCCGGCTTCTCCCTTCCACGAATACCACTCCCGCTAAAAATGCCCTCCTTGCAGCAAATAGATGGAGTTCTCGTCCTATTTACCACAAAGGGAGCATATGATTGTATCCTGCTTAAAAATAATTATGCAAAACCAAAATATCTCATAATACCTAAAAAAATGCCATAAGCAAATCCATACTGGTCATCCCGCAGCTTCTCAGCATCCGATAAGTTGCTTAAGTAGGCTAATTCAACAAGGTTGGCCGGCATATTGGCATTTCTTAATACATACAGGGATGGATTCTCCCTGATTCCGTTGTTTATGGTTCCTGCTACCTGGTTTACTCCTTCCATGATCTGTTCTGCCAGCCACTGAGCCTGGGTGTAAAATTGATAAATGTATACCTCCGTACCACGAATTGCCGGATTGGGATTCAGATTACAATGTATGCTGATAAAATAGTCGGCCGGCCATTCATTTGCCATGGCAACCCTTGCTGCCAAACTGGTAGCATTATTAGTTCCTAATACGGTATCGGGTTCCGGTCTGGATACACGTGCCTCAAACCTTGGGTCACTATTTAACAGATTTTGCAGATAAATTCCAACCTGAAAGTTGATTTCTGACTCACTTAAACCATTGGCCTCTGCCCCACTGTTAAAAAATCCGCTGGGATTATGTCCTTGGTCAATAAATATTTTAATAGCCATATCAGCATTTCCTTTCATACTTAACTATAATAAATATATGACCTGATTCTGCAAATGCCACCTTACATTCAACTTTTTGGTTACTTTTACATACAAAAACACGAATTTCCCCTAGCAGATCCTGGGCAATCCCTCCCCATACAATACATCAATGGTTCTGCTTCCCTGCAGCCTGGTTTTCATGGTCACGCCCCTGCCCTCAAGAACCGTTCCGATAATTCTGGCGTTTTTCCCGTATTTGCTTTTCCAAACTGCCTCTAAAGCCTTTTGCGCCTGGTTTTCCGGAACGACCGCTATCATTTTTCCTTCATTTGCCATGTAAAGAGGGTCAAGGCCCAGAATATCACAGAAACCACGGACCTGGGGGCTGACCGGAAGAGTTTCCTCCCATATCTCCATCCGGCAGGAGGATTGATCCGCTGCTTCATTAAGGACTGTAGCAAGTCCTCCCCTGGTAACATCTCTCATACAATGGACCCGGATGTTTTCATCAAGAAGGTTTTTTACGATGAAGGAAAGGGGAGCGCAATCACTTGCGATCTGATTTTCGATTCCCATCCGGTGAGACAGAATGGCCGCATGATGCTCTCCCAGATTGCCGGAAAGAATGATGGCATCCTTTGGCCTGCAGTTTGAGATACTGATCCCTTCCTTCCGGATTTCTCCGATTCCAGAGGTATTGATATAAATTCCGCCGTTTCCTTCCACCACTTTTGTGTCACCGGCTACAATCCTTATTGCCGCCTCTTTTGCTGCCAGGGCCATGGAAGCGGCGATCTGTTCGATGCTCTCAAGCTCCGCACCTTCTTCTATAATAAAGCCTGCAGTCAGAAACTTAGGGACAGCCCCCATCACGGAAAGGTCGTTCACGGTCCCGCATACGGCAAGCTTTCCGATATTCCCGCCTTTAAAAAACAGGGGAGTGACTACAAAGGAATCCGTGGTATAGGCAATTTTCCCTTTTATATTCAGTACTGCGGAATCTTCCAGTTTATTTAAGGTCTTATTATTAAAATGTTTTAAAAACACCTCATTGATGAGATTGCCGGTCTGCTTTCCTCCGCTGCCGTAAGACATATCGATTTTCATGGCTGCGCCTCCTCTTGTCATGCTCTTACTCAAAGTTATACAGGATCAAGAATTCTGATACCAGATGCCGCAGGATCCTTCCTGAGACACCATACAGGGACCGATTGGGTGAAACGGGGTGCAGACTGTCTTAAACAGCGGGCAATCGGTTGGATTGATCCGCCCAAGTATCACATCCGTACACTTGCAGCCACTTGGCATATCCTCCTCAACCTCTTCTTCCCCGCTCCCGGCATCATAGGCACTGAATTCTTTCTTAAGCCTTAAAGCGGATTGTTCTATGGTCCCGATTCCCCGCCAAAAGCCATCCCCGGCTTCAAAATACTCCTTAATAAGGGAGGCCGCCTTCTGGTTTCCCTCCTCGGTCACAGCGCTGGCATACATATTCTTCACTTCAAAACGCTGCTTCTTTAGCTGGTTCATGATCTCGTATATGGCGGCCAGAATATGCTCCCCCTCAAAGCCTGCTATAACAAAAGGCTTCCGGTATCTGGCTGCCAGCTCCCGGTATACTCCGCTTCCGGTGATCACGCTGACATGTCCGGGACTTAAAAAACCGTCAATACTCTTCTCTTTTTTACAGAGAAAGGAAAGAGCCGGCATAATGGTCTTTAAGGAAGTAAGTAATTTCAGATTTTTAAGCTTCTTCTGCCGGATTTCCTCAAGTAGCAGGGAATAAACAGGAGCCGTGGTTTCAAACCCCACTGCCGCAAAGATATACCGGATCTCTCTGTTTTGCTCCGCTTCCGCCACTGCCATAAGGGGAGAATACAGGATCTTTACCCTTCCTCCGGCCGCTCTTGCTTCTGTCAGGGTCATTCTGCTTCCTTTGACCTTCATCATATCTCCAAATGTGAGCACACAATGGTTCTCCTTTAAGGAATATTCCGTCAGCTTATCAATATAGGCGGGAGAGGTAACGCAGACCGGACAGCCCGGACCTGAAATCAGCTGGATCTTAGGGGAGATCATGGTACGGATTCCGTTTTTAAAGATGCTGGACGTATGGGTCCCGCATACCTCCATGATCTTTACCGGCCTGCCGTCATAATGTTTCAGTTCTCTGATCACCTGGTCAATCATATGCTACTGCTCCTCCTGAAGCTGGGAAAATATAGTGAGAATTTCCTCAGCTACGTCTTCCTTTAAGACATCAATGACACAACCGGCATGTATGAGAACATAATCTCCGATTTTGGCATCCACCAGCTTTATATTGGCATCGGTTATGTTGTCCATAATGTTGACCCTTGCGTAATCACCTTTTATCTGAATTATTTTTCCCGGTACTGCAACACACATGGCATCCTGTCCTTTCCAAATCCATAATACCGGATTTTAAATATTTATTTCCCAGGTAAGCCTGGCCCAGGCTCACGCCTCCATCATTTGGGGGAACAGCCTGATTCAAATAGACATTAAATCCTTTTTCCCTTAAAAGCCTGACCGTATGCCCTGTCAGCAGGGCATTCTGAAATACGCCGCCGCTTAAGGCCACGGCATTGCTTAAGTATTTGCTCCCCAGCCTTTCGCAGATCGCTGCGGCCGCTTGTGCCAGGGCGAGATGAAAGCCAAGTGCCAGGGAACCTGTCTCCGCTTTATTTCTCATGCTGCAAAGAGCCTCAAAGACCGGCCGGGGATCTAATTCCAGGATATCCTCCTTTTCCTTTATGCCGAAACACAGATCAGCCGGCTTTACTACATTTCTTTCTGCAAGCACTGCCTCTTTTTCCAGCAATACGGCGCATTCCCCTTCATAATGGTTCTCATGCCTAATGTTTAAAACGGACGCTGCCGCATCGAACAGACGCCCCATGCTGGAGGTCAGGACTGTGTTGACATTATGCTGCAGGGCGGCTTTTATCACACCCATTCTTTCATCCTGAACGTAAGCTTCAAGACCTGCAAAAAGCAAATAGCAGGACGCTGTTTTCCTGGCATCCCTCATAGACCCGTCTCCTCCCAGAACGGGAAACATGCTTACATGGGCTGCCCGTATGAAATCACTTTCTTCACAGACAAGAAATTCTCCGCCCCATATGTTCCCGTCTGTGCCATAACCGGTCCCGTCAAAGGCTGCTCCAATCACAGGTCCCTTTAGATCGTGCTCCGCCAGGACCGACGCAATATGAGCATGGTGGTGCTGTACCTTAAGGACAGGGAGCCCTAACGCTTCTGCAAAACGCGCGGAATGGTAGTTGGGATGAAGATCACAGACCGCCAGCCCTGGAGCCATTTGAAACAGCCTGGTAAGATCTTTAAAGGATCTTTGAAATTCCTCTATAACCGCGGCTTCTTCCAGGTCCCCGAAATACTGGGATACCACTGCACGTTCCTTTTGGCAGAGGCAGAACGCGGCCTTTAAATCTCCTCCTGCCGCAAAGATTCCGGTGTTTGTCCAGTCTCTCCCTTCCTCTCCTTTTCTCTCTTCCTTAGAAAGGAAAACAGGATAAGGGACATAGCCCCTGCTTCTTCGGATCATCTGGGTTTTACCCTGTATAATCCTGGCAACCGAATCATCTACGGAACGGACGATCCTTCTTTTATTATATAGCACCCCGTTTAAATAAGGCGATGAGAGGGACAGCATGTGTCCATCCTCCCGAATGATAGGTTGTCCGGAAATATTGGCACTTGTCATGATAAGAGGACCCTGTTTTTCAGTCAGCATATATTGAAGGGGAGTATAAGGCAGAAAAGCGCCGCAATAAATACTCCCGTTTCCCGTAGAAGGTGCCATAGAATCCTGTTTCACGGACAGCAGCACGATTGGCCTTGCTTTTGATTCCAGCAATGTTGTTTCTTCCTCTGAGACCAGACAGTACTTTCTTATCTCCGAAATCTCCGGAAACATGACCGCAAAAGGCTTTTCCTCCCTGCCCTTTAATTTACGAAGCCTGTTTACGGTATCTTCCAGAAAAGGGGAACAAACCAGATGATAGCCTCCGATACCCTTAACCGCAACAATCCCTCCCTGTGACAGCACCTTTACCGTCTTTTCAAATGCTTCTTTTTCCAGCAGTTCACCAGGGCCATCTTCCTTATCCTGATAGATCAGATAAGGACCACAGTCATTGCATGATATGGTCTGGGCGTGAAAACGCCTGCTTTCAGGCGAGGTATATTCTTCCCGGCAAGCGCCGCACATGGAAAAATCCTTCATTGAGGTACGGTTTCTGTCATAAGGAAGATCCTCGATCATGGTATATCTGGGACCGCAGGACATGCAGCTTGTAAAGGGATTCCGGTATCTTCTGTCCGATGCATGGGAAAGCTCTCTCAAGCATTCCGGACAGACCGGCAGATCAGGCGGAATCACTGATATTTCCCCACTGGACCCGCTCTTTACAATGACAAAATCTTCAAGCTCCATGTAAGGAAGTTCTTCGGCTTCCATCTTTATGATTTCATAGCCGCCCCTTTTGTTTTCCTTAAGGTCAGAGAGAAACCGGTCAAGAATCTTTCTTTCAGACTGTACCACAATCTCAACGCAGCCGCCCACATTGCGAACGGTTCCTTTTATCCCATATTGCATGGCTGCACGATAAACAAGAGGCCGGAATCCAACCCCTTGTACAATGCCGTAAACCTTTATTTTTTTTGTAATGACCTTGCTTTTTCCACGATCCATTTCACTGCCTTTTCGTAACCTTCATCTGTCTTTCCGGATACCTTAATCACCGGAGCCTTTTGATTCAAAGCCCGGACTCTCTTCATAGAAAAGTCCTCGTCAAAATCAATATATGGCAAAAGATCACATTTATTCAATAAAATCAAATCGGCCTTCTCAAATACCAGAGGATATTTATACGGCTTATACCATATCAAGATAAATCAGAGGCGTTAAATCCATAATCATGATAATTTTACAATCTCCTATTAGGATTCTTTCCATATTCTATGGTATTTCCCCATGGCCAGTGCTGGTTTAAAGCAAAATAATTGAAACTATGATATTATTTCTACAGGAATTAAAAAGGGGAGAAAGAATTTTATTATTTATTTTAAAACGGATTTTTTGTGGTAAAATAAGACAAACCACAGAAGGAGGCAGAATATGGAACAGAAACTCCCGGCCACCATTGATGAATACATCGCCGGCCAACGCCCGGAAATACAGCCCATTCTGGGAAAGCTGTACCAGACCATAAAAGAGGCCGCACCGGAAGCTGCGGAAAAAATCAGCTGGGGAATGGCCACATTTGTCTATCACGGAAATCTGGTACATTTCTCCGCAGAAAAAAAGCATATTGGATTTCATCCGGCACCATCCGCTATCATTGCCTTTCAGGAAGAGCTGAAGGAATACCGTTACTCAAAGGGCACGGTTCAGTTTCCCTATGACAAGCCCCTTCCCCTTACACTCATAGAAAGAATGGTCCGATTTCGGACAGCCGAACAGGCAGCTCTTTTAAAAGAGAAAAAAGCGGGAAAAACAAAGGAAAAAACATTGCGGCCCCGCTATCCCATGCCCGATGATGTAATGGCGGAGCTTCATAAGGAAAATTTAACTGAGGCTTATGATGCCCGTCCTCCTTATCAGAGAAATGATTATATCAGCTGGATCACAAGAGCCAGACGTCCGGAAACCCGCAGGAAGCGGATCGACCAGATGCTTGATGAACTGCGTTCCGGTGATGCCTATATGGGCATGGCTTATTCCCCTAAAAAAAGTACAAAGACCGGTTCTTCCTGACCGGTCTTTTTTTAACTCTCGGACCATTTCTTAATAATTCTTAATTCCCCTGAATTTCATTGTTATTCTATCCATAAATGATATAATTTTTCTTATTAAAATAATAAAAAAGGAGGCTGCAGATCCATGAATACATCACAGCAGATATTGGTAGTGGATGACGATGCAGACATCCGGGAGGTCCTTCGCATTCAGCTGGAAAACAATGGCTATTCCGTATGGTCAGCAGCAAATGGAAATGATGCGGTCGCAGCCGTCACAGGCAATCCTGATATTGATCTTATTATTTTAGACATCATGATGCCCGGTTTATCAGGGATCGATGCCTGTACCCAGATCCGTCGGATATCCTCTGCTCCTGTGTTGTTTTTAACCGCAAAATCAAAGGAAAGTGATAAAACAGCGGCCTATGAAAACGGGGGCGATGATTATCTTGTAAAACCATTTTCACAGGCAGAGCTGCTCATGAAGGTCCGGTCTCTTTTAAGAAGATATGTTGTCTATAAAGGGAAAGGAACACCCCTCTCCGGCATTTCGGAAATCCGTCTGCAGGATATTCTGATCGACACAGCAGGCCATTTTGTTTACCGGGAAAATCAAAAAATTGATCTTACGGACACAGAGTTCCAGGTTTTGATGTATCTGGTCAGGAACAGGGGAAAAGCCAAAGATGCACAGGCAATCTATGAGGGCGTATGGAACGATAAATTCCTCCCTTCCTCCACCAATACAGTCATGGTACATATTTTAAAGCTGAGGAAAAAACTGGAACTGGATTTTAATAATCCTGCCATCATACGAACCGTTTGGGGAAAGGGCTATCAGATCGATGAAGCATAAATGGATCTCATCTTTAAGGTATAAACAAATATTTGTATTGATCTTGGGAGCAATCATCAGCTTTGGGATGTACTTTGCTGCCCAGGCCTTTGGTGATTATCTGGTATCCAGAAACCATATGAATGAAGATGCCGCATGGAAACGGCTGACCAATTATCAAAACTCTTTTGAACATTACATCAATAAATACCAGATATCCGTGAAAAACGTAAGTTCCATTTCCAAATGGGTGAAGAACCATAAATATGTTTACTTAACTATTTTTAACGGCGATGAGATCATCTACGAATCCGGCTTCTGGAATGATGCCTATACATCCTATGAGCCTGCCGGCTCCATTGAGGAAAACATCTGGGAGGCCACCCGGGATATCACATTCAGCGACGGCATCTATTCCGTATCCATCATCGATTCTTCGGAAATAAAATGGTATAACCTGGTATTCTATGTTTCATGGGGAGTGTTTTTCCTATTTCTGTTTGTGATCCTGATCATCTATAACCATCAGATCATCGCCAGGATCATGCTTCTGTCAAAAGAGGTGTCCCTGATTGAAAAAGGGGATCTGGAGCAGCCGATTTATTATAAAGGAAATGATGAGATTTCCCTTCTGGCAAGAAACGCGGATAACATGAGAAATTCCATTATTACAAGGTATAAAAGTGAAAAGGAAGCCTGGGAAGCAAACAGTGAGCTGATTACTTCCATATCCCATGACATACGAACGCCTCTTACCTCCCTGATCGGCTACCTGGAAATACTGGATTCAAAAAGCTACCATTCGGAAGAACAGCTTGACAAATACATAAAAAGCTGCCGTGAAAAATCCATTCAGTTAAAAGACTTATCCGACCGGCTGTTCCAGTATTTTCTTGTGTTTGGCAAGGAACGGATATTCATGCAGATGGAGACATTCGACGCAAAGATCCTGCTCCAGCAGCTATTTATGGAGTACGTGTTTGACCTTGGCAATCTGGGATTTGATGTAAAAACAGAATTTGCAGAGCAGCCATGCAGCATAACTGCTGATATCCAATATCTAAGGCGGTTGTTTGATAACCTGTTTTCCAATGTTAAAAAATATGCCGGTGGGGATGGGCCGGTCATTGTTAAAAGCTATATAAACGGCAATGACCTGATCATCACCATTTCCAATGAGATCCGCAAGGACAGCGTGTTTTTGGAAAGCACCAACATCGGACTAAAAACCTGTCAGAAAATAGCAGAACAAATGAACGGTACCTTTGAGATACAGAAAAACCGGACAAATTTCAAAGCCCGTATAACCTTTCCAATCGAACCAGTCTGAGAGGAGTAAAAACCTATGAAAAACGTACTGGAGTATCTTGAACACTCTGCAAGCATTTATCCGGAAAAAATTGCTGCACAAGACCTGGATAAAAGCTGCTCTTATAAGGAACTGTTATTAAACGCCAAAGGGATCGGCAGCTTTCTTTCCGGTTTTGAGTCACCAGGAAGCCCTGTTGTGGTTTTTATGGACAAAAGTGTAGAGGCATTGACCGCATTCATGGGAATTGTATATGCCGGATGCTTCTATGTCCTGATCAGTCCGGCACAGCCGGCTGCCCGAATCCGGCAGATTCTTCATGTACTGAATACCGGTTCCATCATTACCATGGGAGATACCGGGAACCTGCTGAAAGGCGTGGATTTTTCCGGTAATCTGTTTGACTACCATGAGATTGTAAAAAGCGAAATAAAAGAGGAACCCTTGAAGCTTATCCGCGGCCTGTCCCTGGATATCGATCCTCTGTACTGCAACTTTACCTCCGGTTCTACCGGCGTTCCAAAGGGCGTATTGGTCAGCCACCGGTCGGTCATTGATTTTATGGAATATTTCCCTTCCATGTTCGGCATAACCGGCCAGGACATTATCGGGAACCAGGCCCCCTTTGACTTTGATGTGTCTGTTAAGGATATTTATTCCACTCTTAAAGTGGGAGCCACCATGGTCATCATCCCAAAGAAATTATTCTCCATTCCCATGGAACTTCTTGACTTCCTGTGGGAACGCCAGGTAACAACCCTGATCTGGGCGGTCTCCGCTCTGTGCCTGATCACCCAATTAAAGGGGTTCACCTATAAGGTTCCCTCCAGAATCAATAAGGTCTTATTCAGCGGCGAGGCAATGCCTGTGAAGCATTTAACGATCTGGCAGAAATACCTTCCTGATGCACGTTACGTAAACCTGTACGGACCTACGGAAATCACATGCAACTGTACCTACTACCCTGTGGACCGGAAATTTGAAGCACATGAAACTCTTCCCATCGGAAAGGCATTTCCCAATGAAAAAGTCTTCCTTCTGGATGAGGATGACAAACTGGTTACCGAAAAAGACCGGATCGGAGAGCTTTGCGTATCTGGAACAGCTCTGGCGTTGGGGTATTATAACAATCCGGAGCAGACCAAACGGGCATTTGTCCAAAATCCCCTTAACACTCACTGCCTGGAAACGATTTACCGGACCGGTGATCTGGCTTTCTATCATGAGAACGGGGAGCTTTGCTTTGCCGGGCGCAAGGACTTCCAGATCAAGCATATGGGACACCGCATAGAACTGGAAGAGATCGAAGCCGTCATAAACAGCTATCCCCTTATTCAGCGGGCCTGCTGCGTCTTTGATGAAGAAAAGAACCGGATCGCCGCATTTTATGTGGGTGATATGGAAGGAAGGGAAATTTCAGTGCGGATGAGGGAATCCCTGCCAATTTATATGATTCCGTCTGCCTTTTATCCCCTGCCGGATTTACCGGTTACTGCAAACGGCAAAATAGACAGAAAAAAATTATTGGAACTGTGTAAAGGAAAACAGCCATGAACGAAAAAATGTTTGAACACGCCATTCATGAGTATAAAACCCCCTTCTACATTTTTGATACGGATATCCTGGCCATGCAGGTGGAAAAAATCAGAGATGTTCTTGGAGAGGACGTAGAATTATGCTATGCCATGAAGGCCAATCCATTTGTCATCAAGGATTTAGAAGAAATGGTGGATTCCTTTGAGGTCTGCTCTCCCGGCGAATTCGCCATCTGCGAAAGAGCCGGAATTAACATGGGGAAAGTCGTTATGTCTGGCGTACATAAGAAGCCTGAGGACATAGAATATGCCTTAAAACACTATGGAGATGAGATCATTTATACTGCCGAATCTCTCTCCCACTGGCAGATTCTTACTGCTTATTCAGAAAACCTTCATATCCCCATACGGGTCCTCCTCCGCCTGACCTCCGGAAACCAGTTCGGAATGGATGAAAGCCTGATCCGGCAAATCATTGCAGACGGCACCCATGAATTTATAACCATTGAAGGGATCCAGTACTTTTCCGGTACACAAAAGAAATCCATAACCAAATTGGAAAACGAACTTCATATGCTGGACCAATTTTGCCTGGAATTAAACCAGGATTACGGCTTTATCGTCAAAAAACTGGAGTATGGGCCCGGACTTCCCATCTGCTACTTTGAAGAAGAGAAAAATGAAGAGGAGCAGATGTTAACCGGCCTTGCCGGGTTTATCAAAAAGCTGGCCTTCGGCGGCAGGGTCGCACTGGAGATGGGCCGGTTCCTCGCTGCTCCCTGCGGTTCTTATGTGACCAGCGTGGTGGATAGGAAGATAAACAAAGAAGAGCCTTACTGTATCGTTGACGGCGGTATCCACCAGCTAAATTATTACGGGCAAATGCTGGCCATGAAAAAACCGCCCATCTTTCATTTTAATCAGCGGGAAGGAGAAAGAAGGGAATGGACGGTCTGCGGCTCTCTTTGCACGGTAAATGATGTGCTTGTAAAACAATACCCCTTCCAGAACCTTCAGTCAGGAGACCGGCTTATTTTCCAAAAGACCGGCGCCTATTCGGTAACTGAAGGCATGTCCTTATTTTTAAGCCGGGATTTGCCTCAGATCCTTCTCTATTCTGCAAAAGAAAATTTCCGGGTTGCAAGACCGCACGTTCAAACGGATGTTTTAAATTATTTTAAACCTAAGGAGACGAAACCATGGAACAATTATTAGAAATCTTAAATGACATCAACCCAAGTATTGACTATGAAACAGAAACAAGGCTCATTGACGGAGGGCTTTTAGACTCGTTTTCCATTCTCTCCCTCATTCCGGAGCTTGAAGATGCATTTGGCATCGAGATCACTCCCATGGATATGGTACCCGCTAATTTTAACTCCGCAAAGGCAATGTGGGATATGATCCATCGATTAAAAGAGGAATAAATGATGGCTTACAATTCACTCCTGTACCTTTTCATCTTTTTGCCGGTGGTATTGCTGGCCTACCAGCTTGCGCCCCAAAGCTTCCGTTATAAAGTACTGCTGATTGCCAGTTATGTTTTCTTCCTTTCCTTTAGCGGAAAACTGCTGGCATATCTGCTTTTTTCTACCCTTTCCATTCACCACATGGGTCTATGGCTTGCTTCCTGCAAAAAAGACTATATGCCGGCAGCTTACGCCCCGGAGGATAAAAAGGCAAAAAAAGCAGCCTATGATTCCAAACGCCGCAGGATCTTATGGCTTGGGATCGGATTGCAGCTTAGCATTTTATTGATTTTAAAATACTCTGGTTTCTTTTTTGAAAACTTCAACCTGGCATTAAAAGCAATATCCTTTCCAAGGCTTCTGCCTTCCATGAAATTCGCCCTGCCCATTGGGATTTCTTTTTACACCCTGCAGGCGATTTCATACCTGATTGATGTTTATTATGAAAAAATAGAGGCTGACGACAATTTAGGCAGACTGGCTTTGTACCTCTCCTTTTTTCCAACCCTTTTGGAAGGCCCGATCTGCCGTTACTCTCAGACTGCAAAAGCCCTCTGCCAGGGGAAGCCATTGGAATACAAGAACCTTACCTACGGCCTTCAGCGGATCATGTGGGGATTATTTAAAAAGCTTGTTATTGCAGACCGTCTTAATCTGCTTGTGGAAACGATCTTCGATACCGCCAATCATTACGGCGGGATCATCGTTATTGCCGGAGCCGTTTTATATACCTTTCAGCTATATGCGGATTTTTCAGGCTGCATTGACATGACCATCGGAACCGGAGAAATGTTTGGGATCGCCATCCCCGAAAATTTCCGTCAGCCTTTTTTCTCCAAAACTGCATCGGAATTCTGGAGACGCTGGCATATCACTCTTGGCGCCTGGTTAAAGGATTATATTTTTTATCCCATATCCTTAACCAAATTTGTCAAGAATCTGGGAAAGAAATCCCGGGCCAAATTGGGAAAGCATTTAGGGCAGATCATTTCCTCTTCTGCCGCCCTGTTTGGCGTATGGATCTTAAACGGGCTGTGGCATGGAACCGGGTGGAATTATATTTTCTTTGGAATGTATTATTTTGTTCTCATTCTATTGGGGAATCTGCTGGAACCGGTGATTCAAAGGATGGTTAATGCTTTAAGGATCAGCCGGACCTCCGCCTTGTACAGGAGCTTTCAGACGGTTAAACTGCTTGTAATTGTGTTTACAGGAGAACTGTTCTTCCGGGCGAATAGCCTGACCGCAGGAATGAATATGTTTCAGTCCATTTTCACCGGCTTTCACTGGTCGGCGGTCACAGACGGCTCATTGCTTAAGTTAGGACTGTCCCTTCCTGATTTCATTGCCGTATTTTTAGGTTTTATAGCGGTATACACAGTGGGATTGATCCATGAACAGGGGATCTCCATCCGTGACAGGATTTCCGGCTGGAATATGTTTGCCCGCTGGAGCTTTCTTTACGCTGCTATCCTTCTTATCATTGTTTTAGGAGCTTACGGCGACGGATATTTACCTGCAAAACTTATTTATGCCGGATTTTAAGAGGTGATGAGATGAAAAGCAAAAACAGAATTAAATCAATTTTATTTTTAACCGGACTTTTTATTCTATTGTACATTACCTCCTACCTGCTCCTTCCCTACAATAACATGGGGGATAACCTTTATAAAAAAGCAAACGGCATTCTAAAGGAGCCAAAAGACACCATAGATTATGTGGCAATCGGGGACAGCGAATGCAGTGCCAGCATTTCCCCCATGGAAGTCTGGAATGCTTACGGCTATTCCGGATATAACTGCGGTGTCCCAAGCCAGCAATTGCAGGATACTTACTACTTGCTGGAACGGCTGCTTAAAAGCCAGCACCCAAACCTTGTTTTTTTAGAAACCAATGCATTTTACCGGGATTTTAAATATATCAACTCCCTTGAAACTTCCATTGAAGAAACAGTGAAAAAAATATTTCCCATTTACAAATACCATGACAACTGGAAATATTTTCACTTTTATATGCTGAAAACCATAAGCCATAAGATAAAACCAGATTCTGCCACGGTTTATAAGGGATATCAATACAGCGCAATCGTGAATCCTTACAAGAGCGGGCCATATGTTACGGAAACAGAGGATGTTTATGTGATCGACGAACAGCCTTTGCTATACTTAAATAAAATCGTAAACCTGTGCAGGGATAAGGATATCCAGCTGATCCTGTACAGCGCACCGTCGCCAAAGTGCTGGTCCTACGCCAAGCACAATGCAGCCGCAGCCTTTGCAAACGAAAACCAGCTGACTTACATTGACTTAAATTTGGATATTGATACCCTGGGCATTGACTGGGCAAAAGACTCCCGTGATGACGGGGATCACCTAAACTACTTTGGAGCAAAAAAAGTATCGGACTATATGGGTAAATTCTTGTCAGAACACACAGACCTGGCTGATCACCGGAAGGAGGAACGGTTTGCAGGCTGGAACAGAGAACTGAAAAACTATCTTAAGCTTACGGAGCAGAATTAATTCTTAAAGAGCATTGGGCGGCCAAAAAACAGGCTGTTTCCAATGCTCTTTTGTCACTATTTCTGTATGTAGCAGGACATGAAATCCGCCAGCTTGTCACATGCCAGTTTCAGCTGGTTTAACTCCGGAAGATAAACGACCCGGAAATGATCCGGTTTTTCCCAGTGGAACCCGCCTCCATGAGTCAGCAGGATCTTCTTATCCTTTAAAAAGTCTAATACAAACCTTTCATCATCATAAATGTTAAATTTACCGGTATCGATCTTCGGGAACATGTAAAAGGCTGCTTTTGGCTTTACCACCGAAATTCCCGGAATCTCATTTAACGCCTGATACGTGTATTCTCTCTGTTCGTATATTCTCCCGCCCGGTACCATCAATTTTTCAGTTTCCTCTTCCATCTCCAGTGCAGCCTGGATCACGGACTGGGCCGGGACATTGGAGCAAAGCCGCATGGAGGATAATAAGTTTATCCCTTCCACATAACCTTTTGCAAAAGATTTATCGCCGCAAAGACTCATCCAGCCACAGCGGTATCCTGCGATTAAATGGGATTTAGAAAGGCCATTGAAGGTAATGGTCAAAAGGTCCGGTGCAAGGGAGGCAATGGATACATGCTTTAAGCCGTCAAAGACAAGCCTGTCATAAATTTCATCTGCAAAAATGATCAGCCCATGCTTCCGGCTTATTTCCACGATCTCCTCCAGAACTTCCTTTGGATACAGGGTCCCCGTAGGATTGTTGGGGTTGATGATGACGATCCCCTTGGTCCTGCTTGTAATTTTGCTTTTTATATCATTGATATCCGGGTACCAGTCTGCCCCTTCGTCGCACGTATAATGGACAGCAGTTCCGCCTGAAAGAGTTACGGATGCAGTCCATAACGGATAGTCGGGAGAAGGGACTAAAATCTCATCCCCGCAGTTTAACAGCCCCTGCATGCTTAACGTGATCAGCTCGCTTACGCCGTTTCCCGTGTATACATCATCCACAGTGACCTGCTCAATCCCTTTTTTCTTACAGTATTTGACGATTGCCCTTCTGGCAGAAAGAAGCCCCTTGGAATCCGAGTACCCTTCTGTATGGGACAAATTTTCATTCATTTGTTTAAGCAGCTCCTCCGGAGCACGAAAACCAAAAGGGGCCGGATTCCCGATATTTAACTTTAATATATCAATTCCCTGGTCAATCATCCGGTTCGCTTCATCCATAACCGGACCTCTGATATCATAACACACATGATCTAACTTACTGGATTTTTCAAAATTCCTCATCACTGCTCTCCTCTTTCTAAGTAATTTAATAGATGAAGGTAATAAAAAAACGCCCTAAACGTCGAAACGTTTAGGGCGAATATACAATCCGTGTTACCACCTAAATTCAGAGAAATCTCTGCACTCTCTACGATACCATCATATCGTGTCCCTGTAACGTGGGAATACGTTGAAGCCTACTAAACCATGTCCCTGGAATCAGGAACATCGTTATTCGGTCCAAAGCTCCGAGACTGCTTCGATATACTAAAATAAAGATTCGCACCAACCATCTTCTCTCTGAAATTCATTGTATATGTACTATTTCTCTTCATTGCCTTTTCACTATTTCCGCAATAATAACACAGGCAGGAGGAATTGTCAATTACTAAAATATTTTAGCATCCCCATAGATCAACCCTGTCTCAAATTTCCTCGTCTGCCGGGAACAGGATTCCTCCCCTGTGCCTTGCAGTTGTCTGGATCTCACTTACAAGCAGGGTGTGGTCCAGAAGCTGATAGCATTTTTCCAGCTCATTGCCGCAGATCATATCCTGAAATTCCATGAATTCATTTATCATCCGGTGATCAAAGCTGTCTTCATTTACAAAGGATTTTGTATCATCATTCATGATGATTTCAAAGCTTCTGCAGATGCTGGCAGGCGTATCCTGATGGATGACCCCTTTCTCCCCCTGGATATAATTTGCAACAGGAACTTTGCAGTCCTTTGCGCCGACGCAGGTGCATTTAAAAGTACCGTAATCCAATATCAGTATCCCGGAAGTATCGATCCCTCTCTCCACATTTGGGAAATATTCCACCTTAAGCGGCCTGCCGAATAACCCTGCAACGTAATGGATGTTATAAATATTAATGTCCATGAGCGCACCGCCGGAACACCCGGGATCAAAGGCAGGCAAAATACGGCCTTCTTTAAAGCTGTCATATCTTCTGGAATACTGGGAATAGTTTAACTGCACGATTTTTATATTTCCCAGGGACGGCAGCAGCTCTTTTATTCTTTTATAATTTGGCAGATAAAGAGTTGTGACCGCTTCAAATAAAAACAGCTTCTTCTCTCTTGCCAGCCCGCTTAATATCTGGGCCTCCTTAAAGGTTGTTGTAAAGGGCTTTTCAACAATCACATGCTTGCCTGCCTCCAGTGCCTCTTTCGTATACTGGAAATGCAAATGATTGGGCAGAGCCACATAAACCGTATCCACATCGCTGTTTAGGAAGTCCTGATAATCCGTAAAAATATGCTTTATATCATATTTTTCTCCAAGCTCCCTTCCCACAGCCTCACTTCTTTTCGTACAGCAAATGGCAGCCAGCTCCACTTTATGGAAACAATGAACGATCGGCAGAAACTCCTTCACAATCATTCCTGATCCAACGATACCTAATTTCATACTTATCACCTCTCAAGTACAATCAAAAGTTTTTATCCCCTTTTGCCTTGCCGTCCAATGCCCACCGGACACATATGGGAACAGCCGGAGGCAGCTTAAATGACCCTTCTTAATTCTCCTGTTACAGAATCTATTACCAATCCGTATACCATGACCTCCTCCGGGACAAAGGGATGGTTGCGTATCAGCTCTACGGACTTTTTGATGGATAAATCCAAATCTTTAAATCCTCCCAGCCATGAATCAAAATCAATGCCATAGTATTTTACCATGTCAATATCCTTTTGTACGATTCCCCGATGTTTCATTTTTTCTACGATTTTCTTGCTGTCCGTATATCTGGCTCCGCAATCAGTATGTCCAATTACAAGGATTTCCTTTACATCCAGTTCATAAATTCCGATCAGCAGGCTTCTCATGGCACTTCCAAATGGATGGGAAATAATTCCTCCGGCATTTTTAATGATTTTTGCATCCCCGTTTCTAATCCCCAGGGCTGTGGGCAATAATTCCGTTAATCTTGTATCCATACAGGATACGATTGCGATCTTTTTATCCGGGAACTTGTCGGTAATATATTTTACATATCCTTTGTTTTCTACAAAATCTTTATTATATTGCAGTATTTCATTAATCATCTTTCATCCTTCTTGTGTATTATTTATTCAGTCCTGGCATGAAAACAGCTTCAGATAATCCCCGTATCCTTCTTTCTCCATATTTTCTTTGGGAATAAATCTTAAAGAAGCGCTGTTAATGCAATAGCGTAGTCCTCCCCGGTCTATGGGACCATCTTCAAATACATGGCCTAAATGGGCATCTCCCAGCTTGCTTCTCACCTCTGTGCGAAGCCTTCCATAGCTCCGGTCTTCAACGTCCTTAATGGACTCTAAATCAATTGGCTTTGAAAAGCTTGGCCAGCCGCAGCCTGACTCAAACTTATCGGTTGACATAAAAAGCGGTTCTCCTGTTGTAATATCCACATAAATTCCATCTTCGAATTTATCAAAGTATTCATTTTTAAAGGGAGGCTCCGTAGCACTGTTCTGCGTTACATCAAACTGCTGGTCAGTCAGACTTTCTCTCAATTCACTCCTGGTTTGTATTTCGTATTTTTTGCTTTTATCCTCTGCCATCCTTGCCTTTTCAAATTTATCCACACCAATATGGCAGTATCCGCCCGGGTTTTTATCCAGATATTTCTGGTGGTACTCCTCAGCCCTGTAATAGCAGGTAAGGGGCTTAACTTCAATCGCTATTTTCTCTTCATATTTTTTCTGAAGCCCATTTATGGAATCCCGGATCACCGCCTCATCTCTGTCATCCGTGAAATAGATTCCTGTCCGGTACTGTGAACCAACATCGCCGCCCTGGCGGTTCACATTTACCGGATTGATCACGTCATAATAAAGCTGCAGCAGATAGGGCAGTCCTATTATGCTGTCGTTATATTCCACCTTCACCGTTTCCGCATGTCCGGTATCGTGGCTGCACACTTCCTTATAAGTTGGATTCTCAGTATTTCCATTGGCATATCCCACCTCCGTAAACAGGATGCCCAGAATATTTTCCAGGTACTTTTCTGTTCCCCAAAAGCAGCCGCCTGCCAGATAAATTTCTTTCTTCATAGGAATCACCTCTCTTGAAAAATATATAAAACCGCCGGTTTCTCTGTCATGGAATCATCTGATATGATATTGCTCCATCAGATTCACCGCCGACTTAATGATCTGTGCCGTCATACCCCATATGATCCAATCTTCATATTTGTAAAATAAGACGTCATAAGTTCCTTTTACCCAAGGGTATTTTTCCCCTCCCGGAATCCATTCATACGGAAAATCCTCCGGCGGCTCTGAGATCAATTTGCTCACAAATCTCTCAGGCTCCTGACTGCGGAAAAAATCCAGTGGTATTTTTATGATCTCATCTACTTCATCCCTGCTGAACGTATCCTGATAATCGCTTATAACGCCAATGAAAGGATGGATCATCAGGTTAAAGGGGGACAGATAAATATCTCCCGGTCCCATCACCTCAATCTGCCGTGGCAATATGTTCAGCTCTTCAACGGTCTCACGTACCGCACATTCTTTGAGGGATTCCCCGGCTTCAAGCTTTCCGCCTGGAAAACAAACCTCTCCCGGCTGGCGTTTTAGCTCATTGGACCTTTTTTCAAATAACAAATAAGTGCCCCCTGAAATACGGATCAGGGGAATCAACACCGCATACTTTCTGAATTTTTCTTCTCCGATAATTCCAGGACGCCGGATTGAAAATTGTTCTTTCTCCAAAATAATGGCCTCCTTCCACTTGTAGATCGGTCCGGGCATGGATTAATCCATAAATCATGTGATAAATGCTATATAAATTTTACATTAATTTTTATATAATAACAATCATTATTCCTACTTATGCGCTATATGATCATCCTATTTCTCCATATCATTGACCGGTAATCGAATGCAGATCAAACCTATGAGCCTATTCGTTCCCTTCTATACAAAACCGCCAAAGGTAGTCTTTTGCTTCCCCGGCATAGTCAATTCCTACACGTTTTGTTGCTATGATATTGAAATTTTCGTCTGTACCTTCCTCAAAATATACCTGATCGCCGCATAAGTCTATGCCGTTAAAGCTTCTATCCAATGATAATGCGATACACAGCTTTCCCGGCCCGTTTATGAGACCCTTTCTCTGGCTTTTAGAAAGCTGCTCATACTCCTTTCCAAATCTCTTTTGGGCCATCAGCTGGATTCCCTCTACTGGTTCGGCAGCCCTTATTAAAACTGCCTGCGGAATCCCCTTCTCCCTTGTCACCACATTGAAGCAGCTGTACATCCCATAGATAAGAAACATATAGACAAAACCGGGATCTCCATACATTACTTCCACCCTTTTTGTCCTCCTTCCGCCGTAAGAATGGGCAGCCTTATCTTCAATGCCCATATACGCCTCTGCCTCCACAATCTTAGCTGCGATCCTCTGGCCTTCCCATTCGTGGACAAGCACCTTTCCCAATATTTCCCTGGCAACCAGGACCGAATCCCTGTTATAGAATTCTCTGTCTAGTTTTTTCATTCCATTGGCCTTCCTTTCGAATGTTAGTGATGATGAATTTTGAAAGCAGGTTATGATCCTCCTATTTGAACATTGCGCTGGAATTTAATACTGAAGTACTGTATACAAAAAGCACGTCCTGATCGTCAAAGGTTATATAATCACCGATCAGGTCACTGGAAATGTAACGTATATCAATCATAGTCACTTTTGAATACCCGTCAAGCAAAAGGGGTGCCAGGCTGCTGCCAAAGGAATCCCGGAATATCACCAGTTCTTTCCCGTCTTTTACGGCAGGATTGCTGATTTCCAAAAGGGCCGCTGCGCCGGATAAATACACATTATAGGGATCATTTCCCGAAAGCTTTTCCATATCATACACTGCTGTGGTTTTTCCTGTCTCCCAATTATATACGGTACAGTCATCTATAAGATCACTGGTAAGGTATTTTAGTTTATCCGGCTTCATCGGCAGGGCGGAATGCCCATAGTATACTCCGTAAAAAGGCCGTTCCACTTCTATTTCCGTATATTCTCCGGTTCTTTCTTTCTCTTCTCCTAAAATACTCCTGATTTTATCCGCCACCCCGGTAAGCCTCTCCTGCTTCCAGTGAATATCCGTCTTATAATAATCATCAATTTCCAGAAGATCTGATATATCGATATACTCCGCAAAGTCTGTATTTGTTTTCATCATTTCAAACAGCTTCGAATAATCCATAGAGGGATAACCATTTGCATTTGAAAGAAAATATCCCTTATCAGGAACAATGGTAAGATAAGCGTTTACATTCCTGCCCTCCATGTATTTTTCATAAAGATACCGAAACTTATCCTCCGCTCTTTCAATGGAGGCTTCATTCAACGGGTATTCCATTTTTACGGCGTACCCATCCTGAATATAGATGCCGTTATTATCCTTCTGCCCCAATGGATAAAACCTGACGTATGCCTTTATGGTACGAAATAAGAACCGGCAGGGAAACTGGTCTTTGGCGTATTGCTCAAAACCCTCCATAAAATCTGCCGTAACCAGGCTTTTAAGTGTAAATTCCGGAAAACCTGCCAGCTTTCTTCTTTCACTGGCGGATATCTCATGGGTTGGTGAAAGCCATGATGAAAGCGACAGAAGAAACCATAGGGTTCCTGTCAGAGTCACTATAATCCGATTCGTTTTTTTATCTTTCATTCCTGCCCTCCTTAAAAGCGAAAATACAGAAATGGATTAAAAGAAGCATCGATCAAGTATGCCGTTGTCAGCAAAAGCAGCAGCACGCATACCAAAGGCTCTGCCCCAGTAAGGAAAATCCCTCCAAATGGCGTTTCACGAATACGGCCTATGACCCTTCTTGGCAAATCAGTGCTTCCTGTTATAGCTATGACAAATATGACAAAATAGCTTCTTAAGTAATAGGCTGACTGGATTCCTGTCAGGGGCAGCCCGCTCATTCCGAACATGGAACGAAGCCGTTCCGCTGATGTACTCAGATCAGGAGCGTCAAATATGACAAAGCTTATTATAACAAGAAGCATGACATACACGTGAGAAATACTATCCGGCATTTTCTTAAGGAAACTGCCAGACCACAGCTTCTCAATCATCAGGAGAAAGGCAAAGAACAATCCCCATATGACAAAATTCCATGCGGCACCGTGCCATAAACCGGTCAGCATCCATACCAGAAAGATATTAAAGAGCCAGCGCATTCTGCCAACACGGTTTCCCCCTAAGGGAATATACAGATAATCCCTAAACCAGGTTCCCAGAGACATATGCCACCTGCGCCAGAATTCAGTAATACTTTTGGAAATAAACGGATAATTGAAATTTTCCTGAAAATCAAAGCCAAACACCTTGCCTAAGCCAATTGCCATATCACTGTATCCGGAAAAATCAAAATAAATCTGTAAGGTAAAGGCTCCTGCATAAAGCCAGTAAAATAAAACGTTTCGTTCCTGGGAATCTGCAAAGATTTTGC
The DNA here is from genome assembly GCF_040207125.1 of Lacrimispora sp. BS-2. Taxonomy (NCBI): domain Bacteria; kingdom Bacillati; phylum Bacillota; class Clostridia; order Lachnospirales; family Lachnospiraceae; genus Lacrimispora; species Lacrimispora cavernae. Next base: position 730,328 of record NZ_CP157940.1, on the reverse strand, counting down.
ACAATTCTCCAAGGGAATTTGCGATCAGGACCTTTTTTGAAATTCCAAATAAAAACCTGCGGATTCCTATGCGAACTTTTAAAAGGCTGTGTTCCCTTTTATCAAGAGCCTGTGCTATATCAGTATATCTTACAATGGGGCCTGCGATCAGTTGAGGAAAAAATGCCACATAGGTAGCCAATGATAACAGGTTCTTCTGGGCTTTTGTGTCTTTACGGTAAACATCTATGGTATAGCTAAGAATTTGAAAAGTATAAAAGCTGATGCCAATAGGAAGAACAACTTTTAACATTGGGGCCGAAAATCCGGTCAGGGAATTGACGTTTGCAATAAAAAAATCGGCATATTTAAAATACCCCAGCATTCCCAGAGAAAAGACCACTGAAACAATCAGCCATCTCCTTCCCCATACCGAACCGGAGTACCGCTCTATGAGCAAACCAAGAATGTAATTCACCAGTATGGATATGACCATACATATAATGTATTCCGGCTCTCCCCAGCCGTAAAATATGAGGGAAGAAAAAAGCAACACACCGTTTTTCATCTTCTTCGGGCATACAAAGTACACACCTATGACCAAAGGCAAAAAATAATATAAAAATGTTATGCTTGAAAATACCATGCTCTCACCCGGCGGCCCTTCTAATTTCTTTTGTCTTTCAATACTTCTTCTGCGGCTGATCACACTGTTAATCACACTGCTTTATTTTAACTGATATTATTTTGTTAATGTTAAACCAAAATCCGTACCGCACATTTCCCTGAAGGCATCCACAATCTGCTGGGAGGTTACGGTATCCTTCATAGTGGAAGCGACCATAACAAGCATTACCAGATCATTGTGGGTAACAATCTGAAGGTCATCTGCCATGACACAAATCCACTTTCTCTGATCAATTCCATCCCGCATTCCCTTTGCAACAGCTTCCGCATCTGCAGCATCATTTACACGGACGAGCACCAGGGAATATGCCTGTGAACTGATAAGCGCCTCGGATACAACGGCTTCCTTTACTTTAGAAGCATCCTCCAGGCCCATGTTGTATTTCACCATGTCCTTGTTTGTTAAATCAATGGCCGTATTTTCCACATTCAGATCAACCTTTGCTTTTTCGTAAATCGTTTCAATGATTGAGGTCAAATCTCCTTTCAGGGCCTCCGGCTCCTTGCCGCTTCCCTCTGACTTCTTGCATCCGGTAACTAAAACCATAAGCATGGCCGCTAATATAAAAATTGCTGATATCTTAATTCTCGTCTTCATAATTATCTCCTTTATCTAACATTAAATTAGTATGAATTTCTCATCAAGTCCCCATAAACTCCATTGCAGATTAAATTCTATTTCCCTTAAATGAAAATCATCCCTTTTGAGGACGAACCTGATTTTTTTAAAAAGCACTGCACCAGAAACTCTTACCTCCTCATCGGCTCAGATAACACGGTGAGCCGGGATGGGAATCTCATGTCCTCAGAAGACTGTTTTTCCATAACAAAGCCCTCTACTTCAATGCCGTAAACATCCAGTTAATGCCATATTTATCCCGCAAGGATCCGTGGAGTGCTGCAAAAAATGACGGGCTAAGGTCCATATAGACTTCACCATCTTGCTTTAGAAGATTCCAGGCTTTTTCCACAAGCTCCCCATCCTTTGTTGTAATGGAAACATACATATTATCGCCTTTTGTGCTTTTCTCAGAGCTGTCGGCACACATGATTTCCATACCGTCAATCTGCAGACGGGCATGGAGAACCAGATTTTTATCTTCATCGGGAATAGGAAAGGCGGGATTTGGCGGCATGTCACTATATTTTCTCATCTCAACAATTTTACCGTTAAAAGCTTTTTCATAAGTTTTAACTGCCTCATCACAGTTTCTGTTAAACATCAGATAATGACCTATCATAAAAAACCTCCTGTTTTATCTGCATCATGCAACTTTAATCCTTGTTATTTTTTACTTTCCCGCTTTAAATATACCATGAAAGCAGAATCCAGCATAGCAAAAAATTTTCCGGCCGGATTTCCCTTGATATGAAAAACCCAGCATATGCGGTTCATATGCTGGGTTCTATGATCATTGGTTCTCCTGGCGGTCCATAAGAGAATGCATGATATTAAGGATATTTTGTTTACTCATTGGTTCAGCATGTCCCATCACGCAAATATCAAAATCAAATCCTTCCATCGACGTAATTAAGGAACGAAGTTTCTCTTTATCTAAGCAGCAGTTATTGTAATAATCCACCCCGACCGCATCTCCAATAAATAATACTCTTTCCTGAGGAATCAATATACATACGCAATCCTCACTATGGGGAGATTCCACATAATGAAGCTCTGCAGTTACATCTCCCAGATCTATTTCCATGGATTCACCAAATGAAAAATCGGAGGTTACCACACGTATATCCGAAAGCTGTGGATATTCTTTGCGGATACAGGTATCAGCAAATTCTATCTCAACCTTTTCTTCCAGTCTTTTTTTCATTTCAGTATCCGTCCATCCCCACTTTGCCATTTCCTCTAATTTAACATTTGTGTTTTTATGAGCAATCGTGATCCCTTCCACTGCATGCATACCAAATGTATGATCCCAATGCCAATGGGTAACTGCTGTAATGCCTGGTTTTTTTAAGCCTTCCTTACACAGAGCTTCATAAAATAATTCAACATGTTTTTGGGAATTGCCTGCGTCTATCATGAAAGAATATTTTTGTCCATTTATATATCCAAGAACCGGCCTGTCGGCCTCTTTATCAAATATGCTGTAAAAAACACGATTTGTCAGTTGTCTGAACTCCATAAAATCCTCCTGAGCATCAACGCCTTACATCTATGTACTGGCCTTTCACCTGATATTCAGACGATTGTAAATACATTGAGTTTGTGTTATCCAACGGCTTTTCGCCATTTGCCTCCTCTATGAAAACTCCATGATTTACTTCTTCCGTCCCCTGTTCATTTTCTTCGGCCTTTGTTTCCTTTTCTTTTGTTTTTTCCAATGTTGTATTAATATCAGAAGCCCGCTTCAACATATTATAAGAGGCATCTTTTATGTGTTCATTCACCTTTGCAAGTTCAGCCTCTTTTTTTTCTGTAGAGCCTCTTCCTCGATCCGTTATTATTTCTCTCTCCAATACACCGGCTCTGCCTTCCATACCGTTTTTCACGGATTGAGTTACGTTTGCCTGCTTTATTGAAGTATCAGCACGAACCATGCTTTGCATGAAATCGGCTCCCACCATCTGGAAATCCTGCTTATCCATATTGGGAGAAACCGTTTCCTGCTTATTAACCTTAGCAGTTGCCTTTTCCCGCTTTTCCTGTTGAATTTCCACTTTTCTTTGGGATAGCTGTTTATTCAAATCCTGAAGCTGCTGCTGCAATTCCTTTTGTCTGGTCATTTTCTGTTCCACAGATATTTTTTCATTATTGGACAGGCTTTGTAGCTGCTTTTGCACCTCATCAATTTGATCCTGAATGGACTTCAGCCTGCTGTCCTGATTTCCGCTATTGATCTTCTGCACCTGACCATAATTGGCTGAATAACCTGATGTAATGTTTGTAACTGTCATGATAAAATCCCCCTATATATTCTTTTGTAAGTATTGCTCATTAATTAATCCCTGCCGGCTTGTAAAACTCCATCGTTTACCAAATGTTTATGTTCTCTGTGAAAACATCATTTCCGTCTTTTCCCGCTACAATCGTCAGCTTTGATGGAATAAAACTTTTCCCTTTATATTCAGGGGTACAGGCATATCCATTTATCTTATGTTGTCTCAATAAATCTTCAACCATATTGTCGTATCTATCTTTTATTTCTACTACAACGGGCGGCACAAAAAGTCTGTTTCTTGCAGATTCTTCTCCATTAAAACGCAATGGCATTAAATACAGTGGCCGTAAAACTCCCTGGTTTGTTAATTCTATTGCTTTTTCATTAGAATCAATTTCTGAAAAATCCGGTTTTGCATTCCTTTTCTGTTTAAATCTATCAAATAATCCCATAATATATATACCTCTAAACCAATATCGGCTTTCTTTTTTATAATATAACCTTCTTATGTCTTTGTTTTGTTTCTAATAAAAAACGAATGCGCGTAACCCCACCGATAAATTAGAACTTAATACATAGCTAGGCCATAAATTCATAATCCATATATTCTCCTGCCACTTCAGGATTATCAGGATTAATCCTTTTTCGTATAAGTTGAAAACCCAAACTTTCATAATTTTTCTGTGCTGGAATCAGACTTTCATTGGTCGTGACAATGATTTTCTTTGCTCCTATTTTACATATCCTGTTTATTGCTTCCTCAAGTTGCAGCTTTCCATAGCCATTTCCTTTGTGTTTTGTTCTGATGCAGTTATGGCCGATTTCTGCATATGCAGGCATATTGCGTGGGTCCCAAACGATTATTCTCTTCATAAACATTGCTGCAAGATATCATTTAACTTTGCCTGCAGTTTGCACTCCCCGATTTATTCCATTTTAGGTATAATTTGATAATACTCCATTAGCTCCGACGCAATGGCTGCCAGTCTTTTTTTCAGGCTCTCAGGTTCTATGACCTGAATGGCCTTCCCATAGGATAAAAGAAAATATGGCACATATCCATTCATTACTCTGTCATCAAATAAAAAAACAGCCTGATTTGAAGTCCTCTCTTTCAGATGATGGCCTAAAAACCAGTGAATGCACAAATCGTCCAGGGCCTCTGACCTGCCCTTGATCACGACTGAAACTGCCTTGTCCTTATCCGCCAGGTCAGGCAGAAGATTCCGTAAAAAGAATTCCCTGGCGGAAAAGCCTTCCGGCCGTTTAAAAGTCATTTCCGTCCCCTTTATCTGCAAAATCCGTTCAGCCCGGAAGCTGCGGATTTCATTCCTTAAGTGGCAAAATCCGATGGTATACCATTTATTGTTCCAATAGATCATGCCGTAAGGATCAATCACCCTTTGCCTGGATTTTTCCTCACGGCTTGTACGATATTCAATTTCCACGGAATACTCGTTTGCCACAGCCCTCTCCAATTCTACCAATTTCAGCTTAACAGAAGAATCGATATCACGGTTTATCACTTCAAAACCGGTTAAATGCCGCTTGAGAATACTTTCCTGTTCCCGGTTTGAATACATTTTCAGTTTTTCGGTTGCCCTGCTTAATGCCTCATTGAAAGGGTATCCCGCTTCTTTTGCAAATACGGCGGCATGGAGAATTGCCTTTTGTTCTTCAACATCAAAAAATAAAGGCGCATTGATAAAATCATTGAGCAGGCTATACCCGCCATTCTGACCTGCATCGGATACAATCGGTACTCCGCTGGCACAAAGCGAGTCAATATAACGGTAAACAGTCCGTATATTGATCTCCAGCCTTTCCGCTATTTGTTTTGCAGTAATTTTTGCTCCTGAATTCAGCATCCAGAGAATTGCCAGCATATTATCGTTTTTAGACATAACCTAACCTCTTCTACTCCCTTTTTTACAATTCGTCATTAGAATCACAGCCCCGGTATTTATCCTCTGTTATTAATTTACACAATAAATATTAAAATTACAAATAGAAAATCAATGATCTTTGCCCCGGCTTACAGCTCATGGCCGCCCTATTTTGTTATATTAAGGGAAGGTTTCCAATATATTACTACTGTAATGATATCACGAGGTATAATCAATGGCTGTTCCATTAAATCAAGTAGTAAACCCTACGAATGAACAAAGGCACGAAATGATCAGAAATTCATTAAAAACGGCTGGCCGGCCGGAAGATTACGAATATATTGTTAATTTACTGAGTCCTCCCTCGGATATCACAAGCTATGCAGCGCCGGGAGAACTGAAAGGAGTAAGAATCGGCGTCATGGGAGGAGGTCTTGCCGGCTTATCCGCTGCATTCGAGCTTCGTAAGCTGGGAGCCGACATTACAATTCTGGAAGCCAATGACAATAGAATCGGAGGAAGAGTTTATACCTATTATTTTGATGTGGAAGGAAAATACTACAATGAATTCGGTGCTCACAGAATTCCGGTAACTCATGAAACAACCTGGCACTATATGAATTTGTTTGGACTTAACACCCTGCCTCTGTCTGTAAGGCAGCGCAACAATTTTTTATACGTACATAATACCCGTTTGAGAACATCAGACTCCATCCAGCAGATGCTTTATCCCTTATATGACTTGACTCCTCAGGAAAGAAGCACTCCCTGGGCAGAGCTTGATGATTATGCCTTTTTGTATCTGATGATGCAGCTCCCGCCTGATATCAGATCAGAGCTGATACAGATTTTACCGGAATATTCTCCGGAATATCTGGCTCTCACAAACTATACGGTCCGGCAGACTTTAGAAAATCTGGGATTAAGCCAGGGAGCCATCAATCTGATTTCAGGGGTCAGTCCAGGTACCGGTGCTCTGCTGAATATCAGTTATGATGAAATCACCCAAGAGGAATACACCCTTGATTACCGCAACACCTATACCATTGAAGGCGGAATCGTAAACCTGCCATATGCCTTTCTCCAATCCTTTCTGGCAGACAATCCGCCCCAGTATCAGGATATTCCGGTTTCCCAGCTTGGCACGGTTACTTATCGTCCCGGCCAGACGGTTACAGGCATTTATCAGCCACTGAACAGCAGTCAAATAATCCTGGCACACCGTAATGTGAGGAGTCTTAAGAGAACTGCCGATGCTTTTGATTACGTTGTATGTACGATTCCCTACTCCACCCTGAGGGAAGTTGAAATCAAGCCATTTTTCAGTAACCCTAAGATGCAGGCCATTTTAGAGTTCAACTATATTAATTCACAAAAAACACTTTTCATGTGTAACAAACGTTTTTGGGAACAGGATACGGATTACGGACGAATGGTGGGAGGCTTTTCCCAGACAGACCTGCCGATTCAGGCCATCTTCTATCCGGGAGATCATATTCTCTGCCCCGATGCTTCCTCCTGCTCGCCATATGAACCCGGGGTGCTGGCAGCTTCCTATAATTATCATTTAAATGCAACAAGAGTGGGGAACATGGAAGAATCACTCCGGTATGAACTTATAAAGGAAAATGTGGAAGAAGTTCACGGAGTGCCAAGGGGATTCTTAGATTCCATTGTAGAAGACCATAAGACAGTGGTGTGGGATAATCAGCCCTATAACCGGGGCGCTTTTGCCGCTACGCTTCCAGGTCAGAAAAAATTATTTGCCTATGAAATGCTGAAACCTGAATTCAATCAAAGGATCTACTTTGCCGGTGAACACCTGTCCACAAAGCATGGCTGGATGCAGGGGGCATTGTATACCGGTAAGGAAGCCGCTAATCAGCTGGCAAATTCGTTTCATAGCCAGTTTTCATAAAATTATGAATTGGCAGAGGTCATGCTGCAAAACCAGGGTGAGTTTGTTTTGCAGCACAACCTTTCCCTGCTCCATCGAACGATTAAGTTGTCACTTAAGAAACAGAATCATAACTTTTACCGTTTGTTCTTTATTTCCATAGGTCATTTTTACCCTGTTTACTTCAATATATCCCATCTTACACCAAAACTTATATCCTCTGTGGTTCTCTTCTACCACCCCAATCCGTAACGCTCTGCCATGTTCTTCTAAAACCCAGTCTTTTATAAAATCATGCAATCTTCTTCCCAAACCGCTTTCTCTTACATTTGGGTCCAGCATAAGTAAACCTATGATCCATTCCCCGGCTGCTTTATAATCTTTAACTATATCAATTACCGCAATTAAAACACCATTCTTATTATAAACTCCAAAATCATACTTATCCTTTGGTGTTTTACCCGGCGGCAAATCAAACAAAATGCTGTTTCCTGCATCTTTTTCAGGAGGCCTGCCTTCCGTTAATTCAAAGAAATCCGAACATCTTTCGCAAAAATCTTGTACTTCAGACTCATCCTTTCCCGTCAATAAACGGATATTGTATTCATGTTGTCCTATTATTTTATTTCCTATCAAAAGTAACCATCCTTTCCTATATTTCAACAAAAAACAGGTCTTTGTTATGTTTCAGGGATATAAAAAATGTGCATTTTATTGGAAGCATCCGAAGGCAGGGCACAGCATTCCATGTGCATTGATCAGGCAGTATCATGCCGGTCAAAACTGCCGGCATGAAGCCTTTATCAGTACCATTCCACCTTTGTGCTCAAAACCAGTCTCCCAAAGCTCATAAAAAGAGAGCCAGCGAAATCCTCCATAGGTTGCAATTTTTACATAAAATTCATCTTCGAATTACTCATACCCCACAAGCATGAACCAATGCCAGACCAGATCCTTAAAATTAACATTTTTATGCCGCAGCAGCAAGAAAGGGATTGGGACTCCCTTGTCAATCCGGTTTATGATCTCCATGGCTGCTTCCTTTGCAGGAACCTTTCCCGGGCAGCCTGTCAGCTGTATATCCTGATCAGCCACATCTTTTAAATATTTATTAAACCCGTCCATAAACAATTCCAGCGTATTGATTCCCTTAAAGCGGGGCTTTAGATAGGGCTTCATTTGCTTGGAAAAATTTATATAATCTTCTTTATCAAGTCTTTGTATATCATAGGGATACAGATGGGCTTTATTGTCATGGAGTGCCATATTGATGCAGGCATCGCATGCTGCCGCAGCCCCACAGCCTCCCAGATGCATCATTGGGTCCCGGAACCAATCCTGATTTCCGCCAAAGGAATCTCCGACTCTAAAATAGGGCAATTCTTTCTTCATCTTTTCTCCTTACTTAATTTATACTATAGAAGAATTATAGTACCAGTATTATGTTTCGTAAAGAAAAACAATGTTTTACAGATAAATCACTGCACAGACTGCGGAAATAGCAGCATTGCAGACTACATGGGACATGCAGTTGATATTCCAGGCAATATAAAAAGTCCATGTTTATCAAAGGAAAAACACATTTAATAATGATCCCTTCTTAAAATATGTTTACACCCGATATAAGTCAATCCAAAATAAACGCCATAGATGACAAGGACAAATATTGCCGGAATAAGGACGCTGTCCATCACATTCACATGTTCGAAGCCCTTCATTAAATCATTTACAGCCGTAAGCCCAACAATGGAATGAGCTATGCCAAGCATAAGAGGCAGTAAAAAGTAACTTAGTATTTGTACAAACAATGCTCTGTCCAGCATTTTCTTTTCAGCCCCCAGCTTCCTTAACAATGCATAACGTTCCTTATTATCCGCTGCCTGGGCAAGCTGCTGGATTGCAAGAATTGCCGCGCAGGCAACCATAAACACAATGCCAAGATAAATGGCTAAAAAGGATATAATGGCTTTCATGGCAATGGATGAGGCGTAGATTTCTTCCCTGCTTGAATAGTACCAAAAGCCTTTTTCCTGATAATCCTCGCTGTTACTATATTGATTTAGCTTTTCCTGAAGTTCCTTTGATCCTTCCCCTGTTTTGCATGTCATGTTAAGCACTTGCTCCTCAGACTTTTCAAGGATTTCAGAGAACGCATCGTTTACAACAAATGTGATACCGGAATCACTGTTGGAAAGCTTTATGTTTTGTACTTCCCCCTTTGGCTGGAGAGTTTTATCTCCAAGAGTAATTGTTACATTTTTATCAAGAAATTCCTGTGCAATATGCTGGTAAATGTCACCGGAAGCAATGATGAAATACTCATTTCCAGGAAGATCGTTTTTTTCCTTTCCCTGCATTTCTAAAAACTTCTGATAATCAGAAAACGTAACAAAATTAAGAGCACGCTTGCCCATATCAAAGGACAGGGAAGAAAAATCTACCGGAAGATCCCTGAAACGAAGGTCACCGCGGTAAATACTATATTCATGGCTAATTGCATCAATATCTTTTATTTCCCAAGGCAGGCTTTCATATATGGTCCCATGATTCCCTTCCTCATTGCTGCCATAAAAGCTGACATCATAAGGCGCAGTATTTTTTAAATCTGCCGACAGAATATTTTTCATGCTGTAACCGGTTGAAAAAATACCGATTACCAAAAGCAATACAATGCTGACCACGGATATGGATATGAAATTTGTGTTGATCTTACTGGTAAGCTGACGGGTCACAAACATGGTCAGGTCTTTATAATACAGCTTCTTATTTGATTGTACCAGCTTTGTAAGGATTCCCGAAAGAGAAAAGAAAAACAGTAACGAACCAACCGTTCCTAAAATGATAGAGCAAAGGAAAATACGGTTAATATTGATAATTCCATTTTTCAAAACCAGTACATATGCGGTTCCTAAGAAAACAATGGATACCAGGAAAACCAGCACAGATACTCTGGTACTTCTGATTTTAAAGCTTTCATTTTTTCGTCCGCCATAAATTAAGTCAATCAGTTTATACTTGCTTACTGCAATTGTATTGAAAATAATTACCGTTAAAAAAATAACTGCGAAGTAAAGGGTGCTTTTTACCGCTGCATCTGGTGAAAATATGAATTTATAGGCGGTCATATCCGCCTCAAATATTTTAGCAGTAAACACAGACATAAACTGGGAGCCGAAAACACCAATTACCAGGCCGGCAATTAAAGCAAGGAGTCCCATGAGAAATGTTTCAAATACAAAAATGGAAGATATTTTACTTTTGCTCATGCCCAGGGTCATGTAAATACCCATTTCCTTTTTACGGCGCCTGATGAAAAAACTATTTGCATACACGATCAAAAAACCCAGGATTACTGCAACGAATACGGAAATGACGGATAATATCTTTCTAAGTGCAACCATGGAATCGGTCACTATTTCCGTCACTACCATAATCTCCTGCTGTGCATAGATGGAGTTAAACATATAAAAAATAGAAACGCCAAATACAAGAGTAAAAAAATATACCGTGTAATCCTGCATGCTTTTTCCGACATTTTTAAAAACAAGCTTACTCAGCACTTAAATCACCTCCAAGAAGGGCCATAACCTCCATAATCCGGTCAAAAAATTCCTTGCGCGATTCCTTTCCCCGGATCAGCTCATTAAACAGCCTGCCGTCTTTGATGAACAAAATGCGTTTGCAATAGCTGGCGGTAAAAGCATCATGGGTCACCATCAAAATAGCGGCATTGATCTGTTCATTAAGATTTTTAAAGCTTTCCAAAAGCATCTTAGCTGACCTGGAGTCCAAGGCCCCGGTAGGTTCATCAGCAAGAATCAGGCTTGGATTGGTAATGATGGCTCTTGCTGCGGCTACACGCTGCTTTTGGCCTCCTGACATCTGATACGGATATTTATGCAATACCTCTGTGATGTTTAAAAGGGAGGCAGCCTGGTGGATCCGCTCATCCATATCTCCTGCCGGAGCTTTCATTATTGCCAGGGCCAGGGCAATGTTTTCATGGGCAGTTAAGGTGTCCAGAAGATTAAAGTCCTGAAAAATAAAGCCAAGCTTTTCACGTCTGAACTTTGACAAGGCTTCCGCTTTCATCTCAGTCACATCCGTTCCGTCAATATAAATATGACCGGAAGTCGCATCATCAATGGTGGAAACGCAATTAAGAATGGTGGTTTTTCCGCTTCCCGACGCCCCCATGATCCCGATATACTCCCCTTCCGTAACAGTAAAGCTGATATTGTCAACAGCCTTTGTAACATTCCCTTTGTTACCGTAATATTTCTGAAGGTTTTGAACCTTTAAGATTGTATTCATAGTGTCCATCCTCTCCTCTGGTATTTAAAAAATAATATTGGCTAAAATCGCTAAAATATAAATATGGGCCGGATAAAAGCCATAAAAGAAATATTTCATTCCACGGCCCTTCTGCTTATTGTAAAGCAGCATAAACGGCAAAGCAAATACCATATACCACTGAATATTATGCAAAAACATACTTTCCACACCGACCTCGGGATTATATCCCATTACAAAGAGCAAAAGGCTGAGCAGAAAATAAAAGATACCTATTTTCTTTTTATCCTGGTTGCATAAATATAATCCAACGCCTAAACCTACCAGCACAAAACCGCCTTCACAGAATACGATGGAGGGAACAAAGGTCATTATCCATTTTCCTATAAAGAATAAGTCTGGATTAGATATGGTCATAAAAATTATGATACTGCTGAAAACAGGAACAAGCATTAAAAATATATATTGCAAAAACGGACGGTTCTCTTTCCTGCATATGGAAATCCGCTGAATACTGAATATGATCAGGCATATTATAAATAACGTAGAAAAAATATTATTCATGATAGCCCCGCCATTTGGCAATGGGAAGTAACTCTCAATCAGCGTATTGCCAAAAATCATAAATACAGATCCGGCCCACAAACGCATTAAATATTTTACCGGATTTCTTGTATACCTCATACCATTGGCCGTGGCAAAAATAAACAGAGGGGCTGATAGTCTGCCCAGTATTGTAAACCACATGGGAATGGGTAAAACACCTACAAAAGTATAGTGAATATGGTCGAATACCATCAGCACCAAAGCTATTATTTTAATCTGAAAACTATTGAATCCTTTTTGTATCATTTATGATCTCCTTTTCTTTGTTTAACTTATATTTATTATAATTTCATCCGCCGCTGCAGCGCCATTGATTTTGCTTACAGGAAACGAACATTTTTGTCACTTTTCATTATTCCATAAAAGCAATGAGCAAGGCGCCGTAAAGCGGCATTTGGCCAATGCCCCACGATAACAGACCCTTACTTCCATTATACCGGGATTCCTTTATAAGCATTAGGGTTGTAGTTATTTGGACTTTTAATCGTCCATACAAGTGCTTTGATCTGGGTGTTTGTCAGCTCGAAAGGCTCAACACCGTAATAATGATTGGCCGCCTGTTTCAGTCCATAACAACCCTCCCCATAGTAAGCGATATTACAATAGAGTTCCAGAATTTCATCTTTTGTAAGTTCTCTTTCAAGATGAACAGAAACAAATAGCTCTGCCACCTTCCGTTCATATTTCTTTTCAAAAGAAAAGTACATATTTTTTGCAAGCTGCTGGGTAATGGTGCTCCCCCCTTGCACAAAGCTTCCCGCAATTATATTATTTGCCATGGCCCTTGCCGTGGCAATGGGATCAAAGCCAAAATGATAATAAAAACGTTTGTCTTCGGATTGTAACACCTGCGCTTTGTATTCTTCCGGTATCTCATCAAATGTGATATAACCATCCTGCTGTTTAAGTTCCTCAATTCTATCTGGCACACTTATGGTTTCAGTTGCAGCCTTGTACATTTCATATCCGGCAGAAACCATAGGAGATATTTTTACAATACCCATAAGGAAGCTGATGACAGCAAGTGACAATATACTGATCATGATTATTTTATTTTTCATCAAAATTACTCCTTTCTTGGTTTGCTTCCTCAGTATAGCAGGGAAAGAATTATGGAACCATAGATTTTACTTACGGTAAACGAACAAATTTGTAAGATAAAAGGGCTCCGCTTCAAAAAAAGCGGAACCCTTTACTGCAGGAAAGACTGTCTGTCTTTTGGAAATGTTATTTTAATTGTTGTACCGCAGCCAACGGATGACTGGGCTTCTAATCCCAGATACATCTTTTTACAGAGTTCCCTGCACAGATATAGCCCGATCCCCGTAGACTTTGCGAATGCTCTTCCGTTTTCTCCCGTAAATCCCTTTTCAAATACCCTTAAAAGGTCGCTTTCAGAAATACCAATTCCGTTATCCCGGATAAAAAGAATAATATTTTCCTGGTTTTCTGAAGCAAAAAAACATAGAGTCAAAGCATCCTTTTTATATTTGATACTGTTTGCAATAATCTGTCCAATAATGAAATCAAGCCACTTTTCATCGGCATAAACCGTATGATCAAGATTGTCCAGTTTCACCTGTGCGCCGCACCCTATCAGTTGTTTGGAATGTTTCTTTACAGCAGCCTTCACCAAGCTATCAAGGGAAAGCCTTTTAATGCTGTAGTCGGACGCTACATTTTTGCTTCGGGCATAATAAAGTGCCTGTTCTATATAAGAGTCCACCCGTACCGTTTCCTCGGATATTCTCTTTGTTATGTCATTGCGGTTATTTTTACAGATAAGATCAATGCAGGAAATTGGAATCTTTATCTCGTGGATCCATGTTTCAATATATTCCCGGTATTCATCCTGGGATATCTTATAGGAGGCAAGCTCATCGTTCATGGCTTTTGTAACCTGTTTAAGAACCGCACATAGTACTTCTGCTTCAGCAAAATTAGGTACTTCTAACAGGGAGGCAATATACTGCTTCTGATCCATTGACTCCAGTGTTTTATTTAATCTATTGTAATATCTGCTGCGGACCAGGTATTCGTATGCCAGCGCACCGATGGAAATTATAACAACGGTCATGCTGATAAGTATAATGGCATAATGGCTGATATGGTAGATATCTAACAGCAGCACTAAAAAAACAATGATAAAGCCTTGCGCCAGTAAAAACAAAATCTTATCTTTTAAAAAGCCTGAAAACTTCATATCATATACCCTTGACCACGTTTGGTCTTTATTAAATCTGCAGCGCCTATTTCTTCCAGTTTTTTGCGCAGACGGTTGACATTAACCGTCAGTGTATTGTCATCCACAAATTCATCCGACTGCCAGAGCTCATCCATCAATTCATCCCGTGAAATGATGCTGTTTGCGTTTTGCATTAAAACAGAGAGAATACGCAATTCATTTTTCGTAAGCTCGGCCTCTTTGGTTTCGTAATAAACTGTACTTTTTGCCATTGACAATGTGAAACCCTTATATTCTATTTCTGATGAATTATTTATCCGGTTGGTGCGTTTGAGTATTGCCCCGATCCTGGCAAGCAGGATCTGAATGTTATAGGGCTTTGTAATAAAATCATCTGCCCCCAGGTTCATGCTCATCAGTTCATCCATATCATTGTTACGGCTTGTCACAACCATGATCGGCACGTCTGATATCTTGCGGATCTCCCGGCACACGTGATACCCATCATAATAAGGAAGATTGATATCAAGCAGAATCAAATCAGCATTGGATCCCGTTGCTTCCGAAATAATATCTTTAAAGTTATCGCTTGTTTCACAAGAATAATTATAGCTTTCAAGCAGCGAAATCAATTCTGTTCTCAGAACGATATCATCTTCTATGATAAACAGCTTCAAATTGAATTTACCTCCCAAACTCCTATTTATCTTATTGGTATTATACCCGTTGCTTATAATAGTTTAGCCATATAATATTCGTCTACATATGTTCCATCCACAATCATGGAATTTTTCTTTATTCCTTCAACTGTAAATCCATTTTTTTCGTAAAGGTGTTTCGCAGCATCATTGTTACACATTACCGTTAATTGAAGTCTGGTGACCCCTTTCTCATTGGCCCACTTATCAAGCTGCTTGAAAAATGAGGTACCGATCCCCTGCCGTTGATAGGATGCACGAATCCCAACAACGATATAAGCAGAATGTTTTACCCTTCTTAAAATGCCTTTTTGTGCAGATATATATCCAACAATTTCATGATCTGCTTCGGCAGCTAAAAACAGATTATCCTCTGTTATGGCATCATTGATGGTGGATTTTATTCTATCTATATTTTTCTTTCGTTCATTTGGCTCGTACATCATAAATTTCGTCTCAGCATCAAGTGCGGACATCATTTGCCAAAGGGATTCTGCGTCCTTTGCTTCAATCGGTCTGATGATAACATTCATAAAGCTTTACACCTCCTGTTTTGTTATTGCACATTGCGTTCCTACAGATACCCTTACCACAGCCTCCGTTTCATGAACCAAAGCTTGAAAAGAAATCAGAAAACAACTGATCCTGTTCAGGCTTATGGGTAACATAGCCTATTGCGATTTTATTGTTTGTCAGTTCTATTAATTTTTGCGCGCCTTCTTCACCAAAGGCTCCGCATAATTCAACTGCTCCAACACCTTCACTTTCTAAGAAAGTAATTTTATCGCATGCCTCTTTAAAATTTCCAACTGTAAAAACATAGCTGATTTGTTTCTCTGTTTCAAAACAAGCCTGAAAGATATCATCTTGATATCTCCCAGGCTTTCATCCTTCCGCACCCAATTATAAAAATGTGAGTTCTCACCTGGTCATAGACCGGTTAACATTTTAAACTGGTTATTATTATATATTTTCTTAGGTTATTCGTCAATATTCTTTGGATATAGTTCTGGCAAACACCCTTTTATAAGGCATATTCTTCATTGTTTATTCTTTAACAATCAGTCTCTTTGTTTCCAACACAACTTTTATTTATAATCCGTTTATTTTTATTTAGCAACTGCAGCCTCAAAAGTGATGATTTCTTCGGAAGCTGATGGATATGTTCCCAATTTATAATCAGAAGAAATCACAATATCTTTAAATCCAATGCTTTCAAGTACTAATCGAAACTCTTCTACTCCATACCACCGTAACGGAAAACACTCTAATTCCGTCTGTACAAGGGTACCCTCACGCCACTTTTCATATCGTCCATGGGAAATTGTATATTGATTGATATAATCAACCTCTACAATTTTATTTTCTAATGTAATGATGTCTCCACTGGGGCACTCCCAGGTTCTTGTGGAAACAATCTCTGTTGAGATATCCTTTTGCAAAAAGATATCAACGATTAAACGGCCGCCGTCGGATAGATGCTCATAAAAGTTTTGTAACGCTTTTATGGAGTCTTCCCTTTTATATAATAACAGAAATGTTCCCGTCGGCACAATAATAGCCCCATATTTTGTATCCAGTGAAAAAGATTCCATCTTTGCCTCAAAAAGTTTAGGATTCAGGCCCCTTTTTTTACAGTTCTCATGACAGATACGCAGCATATCCTTTGAACTGTCAAAGCCTTCAACATGGAAGCCTTTTTCCAAAAGAGGAATCAATATGCGTCCGGTTCCGGTTGCAGGTTCAAGAACCGGCCCCCTACACGACTTTAACCTATCCGCATAAAATTCTATATCTCCAAAAGATCGGCCCACAGGCTTATCCATATCATACACTTCTGAAGACAATCTTCCATAATAGCTTAACATTCTTTATCACCTTTCCTTCCTGATTATTCTGTTATTATATTTTTAACAGGGATATAAATATCCATGACCGTATCCTGCCTATGATGACAGCGTTCATCGTAGAATTCAAAATCAAGTTTCCTTTCATCGTAAACATAACCGCTGTCTCTAAACCAATCTTCAAAAATATATTTCCACGTTCCTGCGATAACCTTTGCAAATTCCTTCTGCTCCCAATCACCGGTAGTATCCACAGGATTGGTTGTAAAAACAGCGTACTCGGCACTTGGAATTTCTACTGTCAGCATATCTTCCCCGGCATTTGAAAAATCATCTACAATCACACCCAACAGATAGATTGCTTTGCCATCTTCTGATAAAGGAACATACACCCCCACTTCCCCGTGCTTTGCAGGATTTAAAATTTTGTACATTTTACTTTCTAAATTTTCACCGTTATAGTTGCTCCAGAAAGAAGCAATATCCTTTGTATAAGCTGCTCCGGTAATATCCGTTTTAATTCCATAGCCTGCAACCTTAAATCCAGGTTTTTTTACAATAACAGGACCCCCGCCTTTTGCATCAGAATATCCTGACCTCCGTTCCACATACTGTGTGGGAGTATAGCCAAACGCTTTACGGAAAGCTTTTGTAAAGCCGCTGGAGGTCTCAAACCCATAATCCACAGCAACATCAACGACTTTCCTTCCCTTAAATAGTTCCGTGGCTGCTAAGGACAACCTGCGCTCTCGTATATATTCCATGACAGATACACCCATGCACAGATTGAAAACCCTGCAAAAATGGTAAAGAGAGTATCCGGATTGATTCGCAATTTCTTCTATAGTAATATTTTCTTTCATATGGTCTTCCATGAACTGAATACTTTTTTCTATATGTTCTCTGTAATTCAATGCTTAACCCTACCTGACATTTATTTGATCATGATTTTATTATAGCATTAATTTTTAAAGAAAGATGTTCCTGCATTGCTGAATATCAATATAGATTCGATTAATAATCACAACTAATATAAGTAGAAGTTATGTTATATATAAAAAGCATTAAGTTTACCAATACCAATTATCATGTTATAATAAAGTGAATTAAATACATCCCATCAGTATTTGTCATGGGTTTAAAGGAGAATCATGCATATGGAAAGATTAATAGGAACTGTTTCAAGAGGTGTACGTGCTCCCATTATCCGGCAGGGAGACGACATTGCTGAAATAGTTATTTCAAGTGTAATTAATGCAGCAAAAAGTGAAAATTTTGAATTGCGTGACCGAGATGTTGTCGCTGCTACCGAGGCCATTGTTGCCCGCGCTCAGGGAAACTATGCTACTGTTGATCAAATAGCTGCTGATATTAAAAATAAATTCGGTAATGAAACCATTGGTATTGTATTCCCTATTTTAAGCCGTAACCGTTTTTCCATTTGTCTTAAGGGCATTGCAAGAGGGGCTAAAAAGATCGTGATCATGTTAAGCTATCCTTCCGATGAGGTAGGCAATCACCTGATCGATCTTGATGCTTTGGATGAAAAGGGCATTAATCCCTGGACTGATATTTTAACAGAGGCACAATACCGTGAACTTTTTGGCTACCGTAAGCACACCTTTA
This sequence comes from Lacrimispora sp. BS-2, assembly GCF_040207125.1. Taxonomy (NCBI): domain Bacteria; kingdom Bacillati; phylum Bacillota; class Clostridia; order Lachnospirales; family Lachnospiraceae; genus Lacrimispora; species Lacrimispora cavernae. The sequence continues at coordinate 711,727 of NZ_CP157940.1, read as the reverse complement.
CCGGAGTTGATTATATTGAATACTATAAGGAGCTTATCCAAAAGGAAGGCTGCGAGGTAGAAGTTATTCTTGCAAATGACTGCCGGACAATCTTAAATTATACAAAGCATGTTCTTAGCTGCGATATTCATACCCGTTTTAGAACAAAACGTTTATTAAAAGCTGCCAATGCAGAGACCGTGTTTGGTCTTGATGATATCTTAACCGCATCTGTTGATGGCAGTGGATACAATGAAAATTATGGCTTGCTTGGCAGCAATAAAGCGACCGAAGACACTGTTAAGCTGTTCCCCCGCAATTGCGACCCAATTGTTAAAAGGATTCAGGATGGCCTTCTTGAAAGGACTGGAAGGCATATTGAAGTTATGATTTATGGTGACGGCGCTTTCAAAGATCCTATGGGTAAAATTTGGGAATTGGCTGATCCGGTGGTTTCTCCGGCATATACAGAAGGTCTGGAAGGCCAGCCCAATGAAGTGAAATTAAAATATCTTGCTGATAACGATTTTGCTGATTTAAGCGGAGCGGAATTAAAGGCTGCCATTTCAAATTATATTCAGAGCAAGGACAACAATTTAGTCGGCAGCATGGTATCTCAGGGAACTACCCCCCGCCGCTTAACTGACTTAATCGGCTCCCTCTGTGACCTTACTTCCGGAAGCGGTGACAAAGGAACACCTATCGTATTAGTGCAGGGCTACTTCGATAATTACACCAAATAAATCAAAAGGCAGTGGCTCAATGCCCCGGTCTAATATGGATATTTTTAGTTTTTGAGATTTGCCGCAGGATTTTACGTCCTGCGGCTTTTCTTTTGCCTTATACCCTGCCCCAATCACTAGGTTCTTTTGTTTTCATAATGAGTCTCCTTACCATGCTTCAAAAAATGCAGACGCGGTATTGCATTTTGATTCGTGTCGTGATAAAATTTAAATTACGCTGTAATATTACACTGTAATTTAACATAAGTGAGGTGATAGAACATGTCAAGGGACTTTCAGCAAACTCACGAAAATCTATTGGTTTGTGCAAAGAAACACTTCTTAGAGTTTGGCTTTGAGCGAGCCAGCATCCGGGAGATCTGCAAAGATGCCCATGTGACCAACGGGGCTTTCTACAATCACTTCGCAGATAAGGAGGCGTTGTTCGGCGCTCTGGTAGACCCGGTCGTCCTGGCCGTTTCCAAAATCTATTCTGATTCTGTGGAAAAGCATTTTGAAATGGCAAGAACTGATGAGTTGAAACAACTGTGGAAATTATCAGAAGAAACGATTCTGGAAATTATTGAGTATATCTATACTCATTTTGATGTCTTTCAGTTGTTGCTGATGTGTTCAGATGGCACAAAATATGCGGATTTTTTGGACAATATGGTGCGTGCTGAAGTGCGGGAAACAAGGAAATTGGTTGATGAGCTAAAAGCAAGAGGTGTTCCAATCCATGACTTGGAGGAAGATGAGTGGCATATGCTGATTCACTCTTACTATTCTTCCATCGCTGAAGTCGTTATGCACAACTACCCAATGCCGGCAGCCCTTAAATACGCTCATACCTTAGCTGCATTTTTCAGTTCCGGCTGGCAAACCGTTTTGGGGATCTGATCCCCAAAATTTTTGGCCACAAGTTAGTTTATCCTAACTGTGTGATGTAACAGAAGTAATATCGGCTCTATTCTCCCCTTGCCAGGGATATAAATTTTTCAAAAGAGAGGACAAAATTAAAATGGAAAAAAGCAACAAACTTACAGGTAAGGATTTAATCAATGTCGGTATTTATACCGCAATGACCCTTGTAATATTCTTTGTTATTGGACTACTGACAGCTCTACCGGTAGTCTACCCGTTCCTGTTTATCATTTGGCCGGTTGTTTGTGGTATTCCAATGATGCTGTACTATACTAAAATCAAAAAAATTGGTATGTTGACCATCACCGGAATTATAAGTGGAATTTTCTTTTACCTTATTGGCTACGGTTGGATTGGCTTGGTTGGCTGGATTTTGGGCGGCATTCTAAGCGATCTTGTTCTGAAAGCCGGTCACTATCAGAGCTTTAAGGTTACCGCACTGAGCTATGCGTGCTTTTGTCTTGGAATCATGGGCTGCCCTGCTAACCTCTGGCTTGCCGGTGAGTCATATTGGGAGAACATTCACAGCTCTATGGGGGATCAGTATGCAAGTACCTTACAGTCGCTGATGCCCTCCTGGATGTTGTATGTAGGTTTTGCGCTGTTGTTTGTGGGCGGTATCCTGGGCGCATTACTTGGACGCAAAATGCTGAAAAAGCATTTTGAGAGAGCTGGGATTGTCTGATGGAACAGCTTCAAGCAGTTGCAAGCACAAAAAAAGGCCTTTACCTTGATCCCCGGACGAAGCTGCTGCTGATGGCCGTCGTTGCTACCGCTGAATTTTTGTATAATCATACCGCCTTTATGATTGCGGTGGCATTAATTCCTTTTGTGCTTTTACTTACAAACCGGCAGTATAAGACCGCTATTACCTTTTTTGTCCTGTTCACTACGGGACTGGTGGTGCAGGCGGTTCAAAATAACATCCAATTTCCTATGGTCATCAATATGATCATTGTGCTTCTGGTTGGACTGGTTCTACGGCTATTTCCTGCCTTTATGATGGGGGCGTATTTCATAAAATCCACCACAGCCAGCGAATGCGTTGCATCGCTGGGCCGGATGCACATCGGACGGCAGATTACCATTCCACTGTCTGTTCTGTTCCGTTTTATCCCCACCATGCAGGAAGAATCCGCAGCCATCAAGGATGCCATGCGAATGCGGGAGGTACAGTTTGGCACTCAAAAATTCTGGAATAACCCAACTGCCCTAATCGAGTACCGCTTTATCCCGCTGATGATTTCTGTAGTTAAAATAGGAGAAGATCTTTCAGCGGCAGCATTGACGCGTGGGCTGGACAATCCGGTAAAACGGACAAACATCACAAAAATCGGCTTTACACTCTGGGATGTACTTACCCTATTGATGGTTGCTGTTATGTTGTTTCTCACATTTTTTGTAATCAAGTGGTAAGGAGGCCAGAAGATGATAGAACTAAAGAATGTTTCTTTTACATACGAAAATGGAGAATCTGGAAACAGCCTCCAAAATATCGACTTGACGGTCAAGGACGGGGAAACAATCCTGCTCTGCGGGGAATCCGGCTGCGGTAAAACGACCCTGACCCGGCTGGTAAACGGGTTAATTCCACATTACTACCAGGGAAACCTAATCGGGGAAGTGCTGCTGGATGGACAGGAATTAAAAGAATATCCTCTGTATGAAATTGCCAAGCGGGTGGGGTCGGTATTTCAAAATCCCCGGACCCAGTTTTACAATGTGGAGACTACCAATGAAATCGTGTTCGGCTGCGAGAACATGGCTTTGCCAGTTTCGGATATGCTAAAGAGGCTGAAAGAAACCACGAGAAACCTCAAGCTGGAGAAACTATTAGATCGGAGCCTGTTTGCCCTTTCCGGTGGCGAAAAGCAAAAAATCGCTTGTGCATCAGCAGACACAATTCACCCTGAAATTTTTGTTTTGGATGAACCATCTTCCAATTTGGATATTGGTGCCATAGAAGATTTAATTGGTGTTATTCAGCATTGGCAAGCTAAGAAAAAGACGATCATCGTGGCAGAACACCGCCTATATTACCTTGTCCCATATGCTGACCGCATTATTTACATGAAACATGGGACCATCTGCCGGGAGTTCACCCGGCAGGAACTCCAGACATTAAGACCAGAGGAATTGCAGGCGATGGGGCTGCGGGCGCTTGATCCATTTCACCTTCAACCTGAAGCTGCTGCAAAACCAGATGCGCCAACTCTGCTCATCAGGAATTTCTTTTTTACTTATGAAAAGCATAGCCCTGCTAATGTAGATATTCCCGCTTTAATCCTGCCCCAAGGCGAGATTATCGGCATCATTGGGAACAACGGTGCGGGCAAATCAACCTTTGCCCGGTGCTTATGCGGCCTGGATAAAAAGGCGAAAGGAACTCTGGAACTAAACGGCACTGTGTATGACAGGAAAAAGCGCCTCCATGCTTCCTATATGGTTATGCAGGATGTGAACCACCAACTGTTCACAGAGGATGTGCTGGACGAACTGTTGTTGAGCATGGATGGTAAAGATGAGGAAAGGGACACTGCACAAGCCAATAAGATTTTATCCAGTCTCGATTTGCTGGATAAAGTAAAGCTGCATCCTATGTCTTTGTCTGGCGGTGAAAAACAGCGGGTAGCTATTGGCAGTGCCATCGCCTCCAGCAAAGAAGTTATGGTGTTTGACGAGCCTACCAGCGGCCTTGATTATCGGCACATGATTGAGGTTTCCGAAAATCTGAATCGCTTGAAAGCAATGGGGAAAAGTCTGTTTTTGATTACCCATGATCCGGAACTGATTTATAAATGTTGTACCTATTTGTTGTTTATTGAGAATGGCAAGGTGCTGTGGCACCGGACCATGGATCATGAAGCGGTTACACTTTTGCAAACCTTCTTTTCCCATGAAGCTAACCCGCCGCTCCCGCCCGTCTAAACAAGGAGAACGCCAGACACTTGACTGTGGCCGGCGTTCTTTGTTTCTCTACCGATTAATTGGTCTGTAACAAATATCATCTGCAATCATCTGTGCATGCGGTTTCTGTTCAAACAGGTAGTTCGGATTTTGCTTTGGCATACGCCATTGCTTCCTTACCGGTTATATGTTCAATGTCAATAGCAATAATATAAGCATGTGTGCATCCGGCTATTTCCTTGTTCCCGGCATCTTCCGGCTGATCGCCTGAATACTTACTTACAATCGTATCTTCATCAAATACCGAAAAAGATACCTTTGGATATTTTGTGATCGCATCAACTTTATGCCCGGCCTTTGCTGAATGGAAATGGGGTCATAGTAAGGGGCTCCCATGCCATCGTAAGCTCACTTTCTTTTGTTTCCTCTTCAATCTGCTCTGTCAGGACCGCGAATCCCTCTCTCAAATAAAATCTGACTGCCCGCTCATTTCTTTTATAAACATTTAAAAAAAGTCTGTTATGTCTCTCTTTGGCATAACCAAGCAGTTCACTGCCAATTCCTTTGGATTGATATTTGGCATCTACAAAAATCCCCTCAATGTAATCTCCATTCATTCCAAGGAACCCCTGGATCTGATCATTGGAATCATACACATAAACGGTTGCCTGAGGCAGAATTTTCCCTACTGCAGCATAGCTGTTTATCCAATAGCTGCTGTCAATGAAATGATGGGCATTGATATTGGTATTAAGCCATATTTTCATAATTTGTCCGATATCGGTTTCTTTAAAATCTCTGATCATAATAAAATATGCTTTCTCCTTTTGATCAAAATAATTTATTTTAACAGTGTAATATTCTGAACAATAAAAAAGCAGGTAACTCTGTCACTTAGAGATATCTGCTTACTTATTTTACACTAACACAAAGAAACAAGCTTTGCTGGTTTCCCTGGTTATTGCGGCAGTCACCAGGTGAACATGGATTTATGTTCATCTGACTCATCGCCTGCGTAAATAAAACCTATAATTTTTTTCAATCAAATTAAAGGCAGCCTGAGCTTCATATATCCGCAAAATAAGTACAGCAAAAAAACCCTCGTGATATGAGAGCTAAATTTTATTGTTCATTATCTTAGCGAATAGACGACATCAAGCCACCTCCCTTTCCATAATTAAGATCAGCATAACGAATTTTTCTAAACTTTGCAAGATATTTTTTGTCACAGGATCCGTCAGATCTATGGCGGGCAGCAGCGCATGGTTTATCAGATGGCCAGGTTTTGAGACCATTTCACTGCTTTAGACAAGTTCTCCTCTAAGCTTTTCTTAGGTTCTACAAAATCTATTTCACTGAGGAACTCATTCCCGGAAAGCTCTTTCTTTAGTTTTGTAAAGCACTTTTGAGCTCCGCCTCCTCCATGGCTGGCAAACAGCGCGATCCGTTTGCCCTGGATTTTATATTGGCTGATCAGGCTTTTTATCGGCGGCGTAAACGACCCGGCCCAGATAGGGGTGCCGATTATAATCGTATCATACTTGTTTAAATCAATGGGTTTATTTATCAGTTTTGGCTTCTCACCAAAAATAACGCTCTTTCCTCCCCAGAAGTACTTTCCAAATCCTTCTGCCGGATAGTTCTTGCTTATTCTTAACTCCGTAATGTCGGCGCCTGTTGTTTCTGCAATCTTTTCTGCAATGAATTTCGTGCTCCCGGTAAACGAAAAATATACAACCAGAGTGCTCATAGCTATTCTCCTTATATAATAAGTTTATAACCAGGAAATATTGGTTATAGGCTTATTCTTCTTGTGATATAGATGAATGGGCAGCTTCATGAGGTACAACTTTCTCCCTTATCTCATCTATGCGGTTAATAGTTACCTATCAAATAAAATTTAAAATTGTCCTGTTATTTATCATCTTCTTTCTCATTTATAATTTTCTTTGCCTCAACAGCCCAATCCCTCATTGCAGAATAAATGTAAACGCCGCAAAGTGCGGTCAGCCGGCTGTAGGAACAGTCAATATCCTGCTCCTTTAGCTGCCCGCAAAGTTCAATATAGCCGTTCATTTCTTTGACCAGCTTATCATTCCTTCTGATAAAATTGTCCAGATGACCAAGCAGCACCTCTGGTTCTGTGTTCTCACCAAAGGAAACCTTGAGCAATAATTCGTACCTTATCTTCTCGATCTCCGGCTCTTCCCGGAGCCAATCAGAAAGCTCTTTCCTGCCTGCGTCAGTGATGCTGTATAGGATCTGTCCACGCCCATTACCAGTCTGCGTATTCTTAGAGGTGACGGCGAGCCCCTCAGCCACCAGTTTCTTGAGAGTCGGATAGATCTGACCGTAGCTCTCCTGCCAGAAATGGCTGTATTCGTTCTCTATCCATTTCTTAATGGTATAACCGGTCTGAGGCATGCGTGCAAGCATACCCAGCATTACATATTTTGATTTTCCTGTATTTTCTTTCATCTGTACACCTTCTGTCTGCTTAACATATTATAATAATATATCATTATGATATGTTGTGTCAAGACTTTTTGATTGTAAAAATTTATTGCTGTTCTCTAATCAGCCTCCAGTCAACTGAAAAAGCCCACTTGCAGAAAAGCAAGTGAGCTTTTTATCCTTCAGACATCACATAGAATTATTTGCAGTATATTTCTACCGCATCCCGCAGAAATACTGCACAGCCAGGTGCGATCTTATCGTAATAAGCAGTAAAGCGCGGATCATCTACATACATCTGGGTTACGCCTTTATGGGCTTCTTCGCTGTAAGCCTCCCAATAAAAGCAGAGCCATTTTTTATGCAGCCCGCAGGCTTTCTGCGCCAATTCGTCGGCAGGGTCGCCTTGCTCAATAGCTGCCTTTAATGTTTGATTCAAATCTTCTGTCAGCTCTTCCAATTCAATATACTGTTCCTTGCTCATGTTTAAAACCCTGGTGTTGGAGCGGTCAATGGTTTCATCCCCGTATTTTGCCCGGGCCTCCTCTCCATATTGACGCTCGTTATTGTCTACCAGTTTTTGAAGAAAGCCTTCAAACTTCTCCTGATCACTCATTATCATTTCTCCTTTCATGGTCTTGATGGTCTTCTCGACATTGGCGACCAGCAAATTTAATTGCTCCCGCCTGGCAAGCAGGGCAGATAAATGGCTCTCCAGCGCCAAAAGCCCGTCAAAATCCTTTGAAGCAAGAATATTTCGGATTTCTTCCAGCGATACGCCCAATTCACGGTAAAAAAGGATTTGCTGCAGCCGATCGATCTCCTTTTGTCCGTAAATCCGGTATCCATTGGAGCTGACACGGGCGGGGGAAAGCAATCCCAACTCATCATAATACCGCAGAGTTCTTGTACTGACACCCGCCAATTTCGCCAGCTTGTTGATGGTGTATTCCATCTTTTCACCCCCTTGCAAAAACAACTATAAACTATTACGCCGCGTTAATGTCAACCGTTTTATAAAAAAATTCCTATAAAAGATTCAGGCTGATGTTCAAACTTTCTTTACCTGGTTTAGTACCTCTTTGAGAGCCTATGCGTCTGACAGACACTGTTGACAAAATAGACTCTGCACTATAAAATGATAACATAAAATTTAACAGAAAAGGTGATGGAAGTCCGGCATATCTGATGCCACATAATCGGTGGCATGGATATAACTGGAAAAGAGTAGATAAAATCAATTCAACAGGTTTAAGAACAGGCTGTCTTCACAGTTTTGTTTTTGTGCCTGATTTTTGATTTTATTTTACTCTCTGCTTCTCTTCTATCTTAGGAAGATTAGTCGTAGAGTAAAATCTAGGGCTATTTCTTTTGCTCAATTTCGAAAGGAGATAACATTATGTTCAAAAGCTTAATTCCAATTTTAGAAAGGCCGCCACTATACACTAAAACAGAGGTTCCTTTTTGGGATGATGAACATATATCGAAACAAATGCTCAAAGCCCATCTAGATCCTATCTTTGAAGGTGCAAGCAGGAAGTTAGCGTTCATAGATAAATCTGCTGCTTGGATAAAAGGGATTGCACCTCCGTCAAGATACAGGCAGCTTCTTGACCTGGGCTGTGGTCCTGGAATATATGCTGAAAAATTTACACAAATGGGCTATCAGGTGACGGGAATTGATTTTTCCAAACGATCTATAAATTACGCCATTGAGTCTGCGAAAAAAAGAGATTTAGATATTCGATACTTGTATCAAAATTATTTAAACATGAATTTAAATAGTAAATATGATTTTTCGATAATGATTTATTGTGACTACGGTGCGCTGTCAACAGTAGATAGGCAAATTGTAATGACTACGGTATATCATCATCTAAAATCCGGGGGAAGGTTCTTATTGGATGTCTTTTCAATGGTTAAGTATAACAATTTTGACGAAAAACAAACATGGGAGATTTGTCAAAACGGCGGATTTTGGCGTAAAGAAAAATATATTGCATTTAACGGCTGCTATAAGTATCCGGATAATGTAACATTAGAACAAACTTCTATTGTTTATGATGCAGGGGCTATCTCTTACTATTTATGGAATACCTACTTTACCAGGGAAGCACTGATTAAAGAAGCAATAAATGCAGGTTTTAAAGTATGTGAAGTGTTTGGAGATGTTGCAGGCAGCACTTATCATACAGATAACACAACTATTTCTATACTGCTGGAAAAATAATATCCTATCCCATCATTTCTTAAGCGGCACCCTGCCGAGCAAAAAAACTGTGAATCGGCAGGGTGATTTATGAATGGCGGCCTGAAGATAACCGCATATATATGCATCTGTTTGCTTAAGGTAAAATATTCCCGGCACTAAGATAAATCCCGTACCATTCCTCCCGGGTCAACTGAATATCAACAGCCTTGGCACAATCTTTTAAACGCTCTATATTCATGGTCCCGGTCACAGGCTGCATATGGGCTGGATGGCGCAGCAGCCACGCCATTGCGATGGTCGTATTGCTAACCTCATAGTTAGCGGCTATTTCATCAATCTTGGCATTGAGTTTTGGGAACTTTTCATTGCCCAGGAATACACCCTCAAAAAATCCGTACTGGAACGGAGACCAGGGCTGAATGGTGATATCATTGATACGGCAGAAATCAATTATGCTGCCATCCCGGTTCACTGCCGGTTCATCAAGCATATTGACATGAAGCCCCTGGGAGATCATGTTGGCGTTAGTAATGCTTAACTGAAGCTGATTCGCGACAATCGGCTGTTTAACAAATTTCTTCAGCAGCTGTATCTGCATGGGGTTTTGGTTGGAAACGCCAAAATTACGCACCTTACCTGTGCTTTGCAGGATGTCAAAGGCCTGGGCAACCTCTTCCGGCTCCATCAGCGCATCCGGGCGATGGAGCAATAATGCATCCAGATAATCCGTTTTAAGCCTTTTTAAGCTGCCATCCACTGCTTCTAAAATATGCTTTTTAGAGAAATCGAAAGCAATCCCTGGACGGATACCGCATTTGGATTGCAGGAACATTTTTTCACGCACGGCAGCGTTCATTTGTACTGCATCTGCAAATATCTCCTCACAAACGCCGCCGCCATATATATCCGCATGATCAAAAAAATTAGTACCCATATCCAGTGCTGCCTTTACGAAACGCTCCGCTCCGGACTTATCCAGTTTATTGATGCGCATGCAGCCGACCGCAATCGACGGTACCTGCAAATTCCCTAACTTAACTGTTCTCATGACATTGAACCTCCTTAACAGATTTAAATTCTATAAAACAAATCCCACTATAACTATTACTTTGTCTGAAAATAACCGATAACCGCTTCGTCAGGACCGATCAAACACTCTCTTCCCGGGTCCTCACATATCATTTCAGACTTTTTTCTATTGCGCCAGTCTGTAAATCTCCAGCACATCCTGCCAGTACAGCTTTTTCAATCCGCCAATTGGCTGCTCATTTCCAAATGCAGCCCCTGTGGCCTTTTTGGCCATTAATTCAAGCTGGCCGGCGTCGATGCCAAGCTCTCCAAGGGTTGCCGGAAGCCCCATCTTGTTGAAAAACTCCCTCAGACGCAAAATGGCTTCCTGAATCATTGCATCCGGATCCCGGTAGCTGCCCTTCACACCCATGACATTGACTGCAAACTGCACGAACATGTTAGTATTGTCCTTATAAACATACTGCATCCACGCAGGTGTCAGCACGGCCAGACCGGCTCCGTGGGCCACGTCGTAGATGGCACTGAGCTCATGCTCCATGCCATGGCAGGCCCAGTCCTGTTCACGGCCCATACCCACTAAACCGTTATGGGCAACGGTACCTCCGAAACCCACCTCGCACCAGGCATTATAGTTTTGCGGATTTTCAAGGACAAGAGGGGCGTTCTTTATGATGGTTCTTAATACTGTTTCGCATAAGCCATCTGTTAAATCGGTATGCGTCGTATTGGTAAAATAGCGTTCAAAGACATGGCTCATCATGTCAGCCACACCATTGGCGATCTGATTCTTTGGCAGAGTATAGAACAATTCCGGATTCACAACACTGAGCAAAGGCCGAAGGTGGGGGCTGCCATAGCCGTATTTCAATTGTTTTTCCTCATTGGTGATCACGGTATCGCCGCTTGCTTCGCTTCCGGCTGCAGGAATGGTAAGAATCGTGGCTACCGGCAGCGCCTTTTTAATTGTTTTGCCCTGTTCATAAATCTCCCAGACATCACCATCATAATATACTCCCATTGCAATGGCCTTGGCAGAATCAATAACGCTTCCTCCGCCCACAGCCAGGACTAAATCCACCTTTTCTTCTCTGCACAGGGCAATTCCTTCCTGAACCAGGGAAAGACGGGGATTTGGCATCACGCCCCCAAGCTCTACATAAGAGAGTCCTCTCTCCTTCAGTGAAGTGATCACGGTATCATATAGCCCGCTCTTTTTGATGCTTCCTCCGCCGTAATGCAGCAGGACCTTGCCTGCATGGGGTTTTAAAAGCCTGCCAATCCGATTTTCCATACCTTTTCCAAAGAGTATACGTGCCGGTGAATAAAAGTCAAAATTAAGCATTTGTTTTCTTCCTTTCTATTGGGTTTCTTTTAACTTCGTTTTTTGCTTTACCATGTGGTCGTATCAGGATCAGCCGAATATCCGCATTTCAGAGCTTCCTTCACCGATGCAGCAGCCATATCTCCGTTATGTATCTGCCAAGTTCCAAAGCCAATGCATGGAATTTTAACACCGTCTGAAAGTTCATAATAATCTGTTAATGTTTTCACTATATTCTCCCCCAATCTGCAATTTGACAAACTGCTGCTTTGATAGTATATTGGTATCATAAACCTTAACCTTAACTCTAAGTCAATATGAAAATGCAATAATTTCACTATTTTAAACAATAACAGGCAATTCCAAAATAAGGAGAGGAAATCCACATGGGTTATACAATCAAGCAGGTATCGGAACGCACAAATCTAAGCGCACACGTACTGCGTTATTATGAAAAAGAAGGTCTTTTATTCAACATCAACAGAAGCAAAAGCGGTATCCGCAGTTATACCGAAGATGATCTGGAATGGCTGGGACTTATTTGCTGTCTTAAGAACACGGGCATGTCCTTAAAACAAATCAAGGAATTTGTGGAGCTAAGTGCAGAAGGCAGAGACACACTCAAACAGCGGTGCCATATTTTGATCGAACATAAAAAGAATGTGGAAGCCCAGATTCAGGAAATGAATAAACATCTTGAAAAGGTATCCCATAAAATTGACTATTATACAAAGCAGTATAATAAATATAACCATGACGAATCTCAGCAATGACCATGACATTTTTATAGCAAGAGCCTGCCCTTTTTATACGGGACAGGCTCTTGCAGTCTGAAAGACAGATTGGCATCGTATATAAGCGCCTTAGATTCTAAACTTGCGGCCGCTGATAACTATTCCCTATCTTTTTGGCATAAATGCTTTAGCTACTCCCGGAGTATAAGCAAGGCTTAGATCCTCTCTGGTAACTACAGAAATCTTAGACCTGATTTCAATTTTTCCTGCATGACGTTCATGTAATTTTAAGCTTTCTTCAAAATAATTCATTATGAATCCCCTTCCCTTTCAATACTTCCTTTGGTTGTTTTTGCTACAAACCGAGGATAACATAAACAAATTGTAATGAAAATATTATAAACATAAAGAAATCATAAAGTTCATATTGTATTTTCTGTTAAATAATAAACGTTTTTTGGGTGATTTCGTATATTTAAAATAATCGATATGGCCCGGTACATTTCTTTGCTGCACTCTACCGAAATAAGTTTTCATTCATGCCTCATCTGGACGTTTCTTAAGGCTTTCGCTGATTCAACCGGAATTTTGCCGGATGCAAAATCCAAAAGCGAATAATATCCATTTACCTGCAAATAATAATGCTATTAACATTAAGGAGAATAATTATGGCAAAAGATTCACAACTTGACCCAAAATCGGTCCGTAAGAAAAAAGCCAATGGAGGCCCTACCATGGCTGAGAGCGCATTAGATGGAGAAAGCCGAAATACGAAAAAGCAGTCCGGCAGCCGTCACAAACCCGGCAATGATAAATAATCTACTTTTTTATGCAAAGGAGCAAATGATATGAACCGTGACGAGCTCATCTCCCAGGTAAAAAATGAATATGCACGAATCGCCTCTGCTGAATCCCAACAGCATTTCCATCAGACCACAACCGAATTAACACCGGAAGCATACTATGAAAATCTGTTAAGCAAAGCCATCAGTGAAATCGGCAGAGGAACCTTTGACAATTTTAAGTCAGGGGAAGAAATAGTAAATGCTATTGCAAATGACAAGTCCTGGCTTTCTGATTGGAAGTAACTTTAACCGCAAATGAAAACCGCAGTCCTTCATAAGAGGATTGCGGTTTTCAATATAACATTAAAGCTATAAATGAAAAACCCCTGAAATGTAATCAAGGCAAGGTTCCGGCCTTTACGACAGTTCAGGGATTTTATCCCTTCTTAGTTATTATAATGAGTCGAATATGGATTTTTCTTAAAATCATAATTTTCAAGCGGTACCGGTCCCCTGACTACTGTCCTGTGAACACGCAAATCTCCATCTTCATTGGCGGCAATTCTCCAGTCAACCATTTGTATTTTACCATTAACAATTTCAATTCCATTAAGCCCACGAGTACGTATACAGCATCCAGTATTAAAGTATGGAAGGTCATTTGCTTTCGGAAACTTTGGTCTGTGAGTATGTCCGCAGATGAGCATCATTTTATTTTTTTCTATCCACCTGTCATAAACCTTTTCCACTTTATGCCTTTTATATAAATTGCGAGCCGGGCTGGTTGGATTACCGAATCCAACAATATGCAGATACCTCCAAAAATATCGAAGCAATAGCATAGAAAAAAACCATAACTGATCATTAATAATGTCACCCTGATGGCCATGGAGCACAAAAATCTTCTGCTTCGTTTCCTTATGCTTAAGAATAATAGCCTCCTTTGGCTTTAATCCCCTATATAGGTCCACTCGTATTTGATTGTATTCATCATAATACTGATAATAATTCTCTTTGATAAATCGCTTTGATTTTAAATAAATATTATGATTCCCATATAACATAATAAAGCGGCCTTCATCATAGAACTTTTTTATTACTGTAAAAACGTCACTATGGGCTAAACGAATAACACTAAAATTCTTGTATTCCCAAAGCTCGTCTCCATCCCCGACTTCTATATATTCATATCCTTCTTTATAATAGTAATTTAATGCATGCAAAAAAAGATTCTGATTTCTGGTGAATTCATCTGAAATGCTGTCATCACCCCTATGGATATCACTAAAAAATATATATTTTGAATTATCATCAAAATATACAGTATCAGCATTTTTATAAGCATGATTCAATCGTCTGTCAATCTTCATTTTACCTCCATTCCTATCAAACTTATAATCTATTACTGTAATTTTACCGTTAACTGCTGTCCGATTTTTCCATTCTTTTGCCATAGTACCCTGTTTCTCTTGAGCAGCAAACAAGGTACTATACGATAATCAGATGCTTTTCCCCATCATCCGAAAGCAAAACCCTGTTCCCCTCAATGGACCTGTCATCCACTGTGATCCCATCGGTTGTCAGGGGTCCCTTGCTTCTGCTTTCAACCCTGATTTCATAGAGGGACCTCCCATACTTATATTCAATGGAAAAATCGCCGAAGCTTGCCGGTGTGGCCGGATCAATGACCAGCTCATTCCCCTCCTTCCGGATACCCAGAAACCAGCTTAACAGCCCCTGGTACATCCAGCCTGCAGAACCGGTATACCAGCTCCAGCCGCCTCTTCCCGTATAGGGCGGGCTTAAGGATATATCCGCTGTCATTACATAGGGCTCCTTCTCGTACTTAAGCACATCCTTCCTGTTTTGCGTCACGTGAATCGGGTTAAGTATGGTGAACAGGGTCTGGGTCATGTGATAGTCACCGAGCATTGATGTGGCGATTGCCAGCCAGACCGCTGCATGGGTATACTGGCCTCCGTTTTCCCTCATGCCGGGGATATAATTTTTAATATAACCTGGGTTTTTGCTTGTCTTATTAAAGGGAGGCGTTAAAAGAAGGGAAAGAGCATCCTCTTCTCTTACCAGATAACGCCATGCTGACTGCATGGCTGTTTTTGCCCGCTCCTCTTTCGCCCCCTTTGATATCACGCTCCAGGACTGGCTGATGGAATCGATCCTGCATTCATCATTTTCCTTTGATCCCAGTTTGGAACCGTCATCGTAAAAGGCTCGAAGATACCACTCCCCATCCCAGGCGTGCTCTTCGATGCTTTGAAGCAGGTTTTCCCGTTTCTGCTCCAGCTCCCGGCCATAAGCTTCATCGCCTGCCTGACGGCACAAGGGAATGAAGTCACCCATTACAGTATACAAAAACCAGGCCAGCCAAACACTCTCCCCCTTTCCCATCATTCCTACCTCATTCATACCGTCATTCCAGTCGCCTCCGCCCATAAGGGGAAGTCCGTGTTCTCCGAAGCCGGTCCTGTCAATGGCTTTTTTGCAATGCTCATAAACCGTCTCGCAGATCTGGGATATTTCCGGGGTAAACATCACATCATGCTCATCCGGCTTTAGCACCGGACCCTTGATATAAGGGACCTGCTCTTTTAAAATCGTGGTATCTCCGGTGCTTTTTAGGTAGGCAGCAGTGCAATAAGGCAGCCACAGTAAATCATCGGATATTCTGGTCCTTACTCCGATCCCCATGGGAGGATGCCACCAATGCTGGACATCTCCTTCTTCAAACTGCCTGCTGCAGGCAATCATAATCTGCCTTCGCAGAATGCTTGAATCTGCAAAGAGAAGGGAAAGCGCATCCTGAAGCTGGTCCCGGTATCCATAAGCTCCGCCGCACTGATAAAAGCCTGCTCTTGCCTGAATGCGGCAGGACACGGTCTGATAGAGCAGCCAGCCATTGACAAGGATATCCACCGCCCTGTCCTTTGTCTTTACCTGTACCGTTCCCAATAATCCGTCCCAATAGCCTCTCACCCTGTCAAGCTCCTTATTAGAAGCGGCGGCCTCCCTGTATTTATTTCTGATCTTATATATCTCTTCAAGGCTGGTGCTCTGCCCCATCCCGAACAGCACCGTCTTGCTCTCTTGGGGCTGTAATGCAACGGATACCTGGATCGCTCCGCAGGGATCATAGCATACCCCCGTATTGCAGGATAGCTTGACCTCCGCTCCCCGGGGCTCCCGGACACTGCCCTTCTGCCCCAGAAACTCCTTCCTGTCGCCGGTATAACCGATTATGGTTTCACTGGAAAACAAATAGGAATAGGTGTTTTGAAAGTTCATGGTATAGATGTTCTTTGCATATAAACATTCATGCTCATTGTCGTAGGTGGTCAGAATATAAGGATTGGTCTGCTCCCCCTGGGTGCCCAGAACCCATTCCACATAATAGGTCAGGCTTAAATATTTCACTTTATCCGAACGGTTTGTTAGAGTAAGGCTCCATAGCTTCAATGACTCATCCAAAGGAGTAAAAACAGTCAGCTCCTGGTCAACCAGCGACTCCTCATGAAGGAACCTGCTGTAACCAAAACCATGCCTTACCCGGTAAGTGCCCCGGTCAGACCTTCCTAAAGACATGGGAGTCATTACCTCACCGGTCATTTCATCCAGAACATAGATAACCTCAGAAGCTCTGTCACTTACAGGGTCATTGGACCAGGGAGTCAGCTTATTCTCCCTGCTGTTGATACTCCAGGTAAAGCCGGCACCTGACTCCGATATCTGGAATCCAAAGTTCTTGTTTGAGACAACATTAATCCAGGGTACCGGCGGCCTGTTATTACCTTCCAGCAGAATTTCATATTCCCTGCCTTCACAGGCAAATGCCCCGAAGCCGTTAAAAAATTCATAATTCTCTGTTTCCTTCTCCTGTGTTGTTGGTGCATATGCTGTGTCCAAAGCCCTTCCTCCTTAAAGCCTAATATTCCTCAAGTAATTCATACTGGTTTTCTTTAACATTGGTAAAATAAATCCCCGTCTTCTCTGAAAATACAACCCGTGCTACCGTGTACAGCAAATCAAGCTCTGCCGGTTTCAGCTCATAGGTATGCAGCGTAAAAAAGCTTGGCTTCTCACTTCTGGAATCATAAATTCGAAGAGAGCTTGTCATATCGTTGATGAGTTCATCCACCTCCTGCAGATAACCAGGCCTGGAATCAATCAGGATGATTAAATCTACCATAACACGGTTGATTCTCATATATTCGTAAGCCTTTAGTGCATCCTTTACAATTCTCTCCTCTTTCATGGACCGGACCATTAAAAGCAGAATAGGATTATCGCCGGATATTCCGAATTTCCATAAAAAGCTCTGATTCATAAAATTCCGCCTTATATTTTCATCCGGCCCCCTGTAAATATACGAAGAATAGAAGACCGGGCTGATTAAATCCTGAAAGGCGTTTAACTGGGTTCTTGTAATCTCCAGATACTTTAGCTCCAGATTGGTTTGAAGCCGGAATTTCTCCAGGATATCATCGATCCGGTAGCTTACATTCAATTCCCCTGCAATTTTTATTGCTTCCTCCTTACTGCTGCACACTCCGGTTATGAAAGAAATGCAGGCGGTTTCACCAGCGCCTATGCTGAGCTGCGCCCGGAGGCTCATAATCGGATCATTACAAAAGCCTGAATTATTTAAAAATGCAATGCTGTTAACCACAGAATCCGGATTCTCCAGGGTGTTGTTTCTTCCGATAAAACGTTTTCTGTCGTTTTCATATTCTAATTTTTTGCATAGCTTTGTACCTGTTCTTACCATGTGCATTACATAAGGATTATCATCCTCCTTCTTACGCCGCCTTTTTGCAAGGAAGATATCCTGCTCTTCCAGGTACTCGCTTTCCAGAAAGAGCTTATTAAATGCCGGATGGCTTAACTCCGCCAGATGGGTATCATCCACCACCTCCAAATAGCTGGTCACTTCCAGCTGCTTTTCCTCATTTCCATGATTGGTAAAAGTGATCTTGCGTATCTCATAGTTATGGTCCGCATTCAAACTGACAATCATGTGTGATGAAATATCCCCATCTCTTCGTTTAAATTCCGCCTGGTGGGGACTGAACACCACCTGGTAATCCTCCGGCGGCTTTTTGGTCGGATGGTAGGCGGCACTCCAGACCTTCCCCTTTTTCATGTCTTTGATATAGATATAATTACCTGTATTCGCATAAATATCCGACCGGAAACGGTAAAGCATCCGGTCCTCATATTTGCTGAAGCCATCCCCATCGGTGGTTATCATCAGGGAATACTTGCCATTTGATAAATAATTCACAACTGGTGAATTGACGCCGGTATGGTTAATATACCGGTTACTGTAACTGTCTTCTTTAAAAAGCGGCTTTCCGATCTTTATTGTATATCCCTGCTTGGCAATGGAAATCAAATAGGACTGGCGTTTTTCCTCCAGCAGTACTTCTGTGGCTTTTATCATCATCTCCCCGTGGAACCTCTCCCGAAGAATCCCCTCATTCAGGTAATTATTAATTGCAGCCAGATTCATCCCCTGATGATGGGCCATATAGGATTTCACAATACAATAAGGGGTCAGATCCACAGAATTCGGTACGTTAAAATCAACGGACTCATAGAAACCGTAAATGCCGTAAGCCCCTAATTCCTTCAGCCGTTTTAAATTATTAAGGCACTCCTCTTCTGCAATATCCAGTGCCAGCATGGTTGCATAGGGCGCAACCACCAGGGAATTTTTACGGACCGGCTGGAGTCTTATCTTTGGAACACCAAAGGCTTTGTACTGGTAATTCGAGTTTAAGTCAAACCGGTAATACTGGGATTCCGATATTCCCCAGGGTATCTCCGACTCCTTTGCATACTTCATATGCTGGAGTACCGCTGCCCTGGAGGTCTGGGCGTAGACGGAGTCTTCGTATTCCTTGAATACCAGATTTGGCATCAGATATTCAAACATCGTACCGCTCCAAGACACAAAGCAGGGAATTCCCCCCACAATGGTCAGCGGTCTTCCCAGTTTATGCCAGTGCTTTAACGGCACTTCTCCCATGGCTATGGCAAGAAGGCTTGTAAGTGCTGATTCTGACGCCATCAGGTCATAACAGCCTTCATCCAGTGTATGGGATGAAACATGATATCCGATATGAAACAGCATTCTCTTTTCATTAAATAAAAAACGGAAATCAACATTTGTTAAAATACTGTCTATCTTATTACTGATGGCTCCGATCCGTTCCATCATGCTATCCGCAAATTTATTGTCCCCCAGCCCAATACTGCGAAGGGAAGGATAAGAAGACAATGCCTCTTCCTTCAAATTTAATGCCTCGGCTTCCTTTACCGTGCTGTCAATGAGATTCTTTAGCTGTCTGGTCCAGGGGTAATCTTTAAGCGGTGTAAGGTTCCTCTCGTTTAAGTCTTCCCGGATTACCCCAATATCATCGATCAGTTCCCCTATCCTTTGGTAGCTAGTCTTAAGTTCATTTCCGGCAGGACTTCCTGTCCTCATTTGAATTTCTTCATTGCTGTTTTCAACCGCGATCTTAAGTTCAGACAGAAAGTTCTCCGGATAAACCGGCTTGTCGATCTGCTCTAAAAGGCCGTTTTTCAAAGCAACCAGATGTCCCAGGAAATTGCCGCTGTCAACGGTTGATATATAGGCAGGATTTAATACCTCCAGGGTCTGAATGTGATACCAGTTATAGAGATGCCCATTAAACTTCTGCATTTTCTGAACCGTTTCCATCAGGTTTTCTACGGCTTCAACCGTAGAGCTTAAAGTCTCAAATCCAAAATCCCGGGCTGACAGGGTTGCCAGAAACTGAAGTCCCATATTGGTGGGCGATGTTTTATCGCTGATTTTTTCGACCACCCCGATCTGGTAATTATCCGGACAGAGCCAGTTGTTTTCCTTAGTGGAAAGCTCCTTAAAAAACTGCCAAGTTCTGCGTGCAGTATCCAGAAGCAGTTCTTTATCCTGGGCTTTATTGCTTAGCTGATGCTTCTTTTCCGGCTGGCTGATTTGGTAAGCGATTTGGGAGGCAAAGCACCAGTCAGCAATTACGACTGCCGTCAAAACCATTCCTGCCGGGTTTAAATATCCCATAAATAAAATGATTAAAAGGGCAATGGCCGGAAGAAGAGAACTCCACATCGTAAGAAAATATCCTCTTCTGGTGTTGACAATGGAGGCGTCCACTGCTTCCGCCGTATTCCACCTTAGCAGGTTTTTCTTGCTGATAAAGATCCGGTACAGAGTCCTGATCATTGCATCACATGCCACATAGGCACGGTAAGGAGTGATTGTAAACTCCAGAAATGCCCTATAAAGCATGGCAGCAAGCTCCCTAAAAAAGCTTTTATAAACAAGGGCAAGCTTTGGACGGATCAGCTTCTGGGTAATCACTGCAAGTAACAGGATCACCAGGGTAAATATATCATTAAAGAAAACAATGGGTAACCAAAGATAATATGCCTTTGGCATCCATGCCAGATTTAACAGTACAAACAGTGTCTTACTTAAAGGAACCATGCTTCTTCTTAAGTTGTCAAAGATCTTCCATTTTGACAGCGCGCATAAGTTCTTTCCGCCCCTGGTCTTTTTTAAAAACAGCCAGGGTAAAAGCTGCCAGTCCCCCCGCAGCCATCGGTGCTCCCTTTTGGTAAAGGATAAAACACTGGTTGGAAAATTGTCCATAATCTTAACTGTACTGGAAAAAGCCGTTCGTGCATAGCAGCTTTCAAAAAGGTCATGGCTGAGAATCCTGTTTTCCGGCACCTTGTTTTGCAGCACCTTATGGAAGGCTTTCCTATCATAAATGCCCTTCCCGGTATAGATTCCTTTATTAAAAATATCCTGGTAAATATCTGATATTACAGTCCCATAATGAGCAAGGCCTGATTCCCCTCCGAAGATTTTCGTAAACCTGCTGCCGTTCTTATCCACAATATGATTTCTTACCGAGGGCTGAATAATGACATAGCCCTCTTCTACCTTTTGACCTGCGGAATCCAGAATCGGTTTGTTTAAGGGATGATCGATCAGTCCCACCAGTTTTGCGGCATTGTCACGAAGCAGGTTTGTATCCGCATCCAGTGTAATCACGTACTGGAAGGTGGTAAGAAGCTTTTCGTCGCAGTAAATAGAGGAAAAGGTGGTATTCTCCTTTCCCGCTCCATTTAAAAGGTTATTAAACTCTTCCAGCTTTCCTCTTTTACGCTCCCAGCCCATATAACAATTCTCCGCTTTATTCCATTTGCGGCAGCGGAAGAACAGAGAAAAACGTTGGTGTTCCGACGGATAGAGCTCATTGAGTTCCTTCATACGGGCAACAAGGGCGCTTTCAATTACCTGGTCCTTTGCCATGAACTGTTCTTTAGAATCCTCAAAATCAAGAAGCAGTGCAAAAAAAAGGTTGGACTGCCGGTTTGCCAGATAATGCTTTTGAAGGCGGTCCATGTACCCCAGGCCCTGTTCCTTTGAGGAGACAATAACCGGCATGACCACAAAGGTTCTTGCTTCCGGCCGTATTTCCTCTAAATAGTTGAGGGAAGGAATCTTCCTGACCTTAATTCTTCTGGTAAATATAAAATTTGTAATCTCTATGGAAATACCCATTAAAAGCGGCATTGCTGCCAAAAGGATCATTACTTGCCGGCTGGTATTCTCAAGTCCGCCAAGGGTCCGGAAAGCATAGAGCAGGCAGGCACAAAGTGCCGGAATAATAAGGAACAGGGTAAGGAAATAAAGGAAGCCATTTACATTCAGCCTTTTCTTTATTTTTTGAGAGACCGGTTTTCCTAACGTCTTTGCTTTTAAAACCGGATAACCCTTACCCAAAAGCCAGGCTCCCACATGATGAGAGCAATGAAGGTCATCCCTTCCCTGAACTGCCAACTCCAGACAGTCTTTAGCTATCTTTTCCTCCGGCAGATGATAACGGTGGGATAATTTAACAATGACCCCACGGTACATTCCCCTGGATTCCAAATCCATCTTTGGATATATCCCATCCGGATCCTGTGATAAAATCTGCTCCAGACAAGAATATTCCTCAAAGAATTTTTCCTCATCCACTTCATTGATATCCCTCAGGCTGACAATCAAAGTCCTGATATTTGTCTCAAGAAATGATTCAATTTTACCTTCCTCCATGAATATGCCGGAGGTCTTCACCTGCCTTTCCAGGGAAGAAAAATGATGCTCCAGGTATTTTTGAATGGAAGCCTCATCAAAAGACATGTTTCTTAACAGGTATATTACATGAGCATGGAAGGAGTAGTTCTGCCTTAAGTTATCCTCTGTTTTACAAAGGAGCGCTGATATATCGGCCGGTCCCTTCTTATCTGCCAGCTTATCCCGGAGAAACCTTTCTGCCTTTGACTTCACATCAATCATATGAAGTATTTCATCCGCAATAACAATAATTTCTTCAAGAATACAAAAGCCCAGCACTTCCGGCAAAACCCAGATCTCCTTATCCGTAAGCGGAATTTTCTGCTGATAAGCATTCAACATCACAGAAATGTTTTCTTCACTTAAGTGGCCGCCGGAAAGAGCCACCATTTTTTTTGCCACAACATAAATTCGTGGAAAGTTCCGGTATTCTTTTGACTCCAGGACCGGCAATACGGCATAGCTGGTTCCCGAGGTACGGACCTTTTTAATTTCCCGGTACAGCATCTGGAAATTGTCAAAGAGCCATCGCGCTGCCGGAATCAGGGAAATGATATCGGTGGATACGGAAGAGATGCTGTCTCTTATTTTATTCAGCTTTTTGTAGGCGGCCTGATTATAATCATTAAGAACAAAGCTATGTCCCACCAACTTGACCTGGCTATGGCTTTCTGCCAGATCAAGCATCTGCTTCTCCCACTCACTTGGATCAAGTTTATTTTCTTCTCCCTGAAAACAGGCTGGGAAATGCACTTTCTTACTAAAATGATAACGCCGGTAATACAACAAGGATAGTACAAAACAGATCAATACAGCCAGGATCAATAAAATATTCAGAAGAAAAGGTGAATTTATATAAAAATTAGTTTTTTCCAACAAGCTCTGCAATTGAAGCTCCTCCTTATTTAAGAAATCCTTCCGACATAACGAAATCTCTTTACAGATAGTTTGTCTGTTTTTCTATAAAAAATAGCGCAATATTATATTGTAGCACTTTTTATGCCTTTTTATTAATTTCCTGTCAGATTTATAAAATTTATAGGAATTTCCTGTTCTTAATTGGTAATTTTTTCCTTATCCTAACTATCTATCCATAAAACCAGCGAAAAAATGGTCATTACAATTCCGGCAAATAAGTCACTTATATTCTTTAACATGATCTGCCCTCCTTGATTGTCCCTTGATTCTTTCAACATTTTTCAGTACAATAAATTCACTACAGCTATTGGCAAATTACAGTTCGGGAAATTATGATGAGGCCAACATGAGCCGGATGATGATGATCCTTTTGACCTGTGAGAACGGAGAACTGTTCCAGCCCAGAATATTTCTTGGGCGTTGATACAGCCGGTTGTGTAAGAGAGGAAAATGAAATGACATTACAACAGTTAAAATATTTCATCGAAGCAGCAAATTGCGGTTCCATTAACAAAGCCGCCGAACGATTGTTTATTGCCCAGCCAAGCCTTTCAAACGCTCTTCGGGACTTGGAAACGGAAATTGGACACGAACTTGTCACCCGGACTCCGAAAGGCATATCTCTGACCACTGACGGTACGGAGTTTCTGGGCTACGCCCGTCAGGTGGTTGAACAAGCCAGCCTCTTAGAGCAACGATGGCTGAACAAGAAACCTTCCCGTCGGCTGTGCTCCATATCTACCCAGCACTACGCGTTTGCTGTGAATGCGTTTGTTAATATGGTGAAAAAAACCGATGCCGATGAATACGAGTACACATTACGGGAAGCAAGGACTTTTGAGATTGTGGAGGATGTTAAAAACCTGCGCAGCGAACTCGGCATACTCTACATGAACACTTTTAACCGCCAGGTGTTAGAAAAGCTGCTGAGGGAAAACAATCTGACATTTCATCCGCTCTTCTCCGCCGTTCCTCATGTTTTTATAAGTACCTCCAATCCTCTTGCCAGGAAAAAATATGTGACACTTAAAGATCTGGCCGATTACCCACGCTTGTCCTTTGAACAGGGGGATTACAACTCTTTCTATTTTTCAGAGGAAATACTCAGCACGGAATACGCCAAAAAAGATATTCATGTCGGTGACAGGGCCACGATATTTAACCTTATGATCGGGCTTAACGGTTATACAATTTCCACTGGAATTGTGAGCGCAGACTTAAACGGTAATAATATCACGGCAATCCCCCTCCGCGTTAACGATTCGATTGAGGTTGGCTGGATCTCCCATAAGGATATTCAGTTGACAAGGCAGGCAGCAATGTACCTTGAGGAATTGAAAACGGTTGTGGCTGAATATGGGGTTGACCTTAAAAATGAGCTATAGCAATTCTTAGCTGAACAGACATAGGAATATCAGGAACCGGAATATTTTTCTGTCGGTTCCTGATACTCTGAATCATTTTATACCGGTATTCATCTTTCGCACATTAACTCATAAAAATATTCAGATTTACGTGTCCTATAAAGATTATACCAGGCATCTAATGTCTTTACAGAAAACACATTCAGAGCTTTAAGGACATGCAGGGAAAATTCCAACGGGGCTATTCCGGAAGCAGTTATCAAGTTCCCGTCAGTTACGGCAGATTCCTGCTTATAATACTGTTCTCCCCTATAGCCTGGGCAGATCATTTTAAGGTATTCCAGGTCATTGCTTGTATGCCAGTTTGAATCCAGCAATCCTTTCCGGGCAAGACCTATTGTAGCTCCACAAATCGCCGCTACAGCAATACCTTCCTTTAAGCACTGTTCTGCCATAGACAAAATGGGATCATGGACCGTTTCTGTCCATGTATCTCCGCCAGGCAAAATCAAAGCGTCTGCGTTTTCCATGGTGCACTCATCAAGTTCTATATCCGGTAATATTTTCAGGCCTCCCATTGTAATAACAGGAGTCTTTTTAATTCCCACCGTAACGATTTTAGATGGGGCTAAGCCTTTTTTATAATATCTTCCCGAGTTCAGTTCCCCAGTTAAATAACCTATTTCCCAATCAGCCATTGTATCAAACACATAAAGATATACAACGTTTTTATTCATACACATATCCTCCATTTGTTAATTTTTCAAGCGTTGATTAAATAACCAGCCGCGAGAAAAAGTGATCTTATCTTTATAATAAAACAACTTCACTGACAACTACTGTCAGTGAAGCTATTATAAATAATGATATTCTATTAATTCCTTATCTATTTTAAGGAAGCAGTTTAGCTTTTCTTCTACATTGAATATTACATTTATAATATCCAATGTACTGTCATAATTTAATTACTTCTATCCGGTTTCGCCCATTCCTTTTCGCCGCATACAAAGCATCATCACTTATTTTATACAGTGTGTATATGGAAGTGTTTTCATCTGGAATAACTGTAATGATTCCTATGCTAATAGTATATTTTACAGCATGATCTCTGCCAACGTTAACAGAAGCATTCTCTGCAATCCTTCTTAATCTTTCTGCAACTTCTAAAGCCTCCTTTTCATTGGTTCCTGGAAGCAGCACCGTAAACTCTTCGCCGCCAATTCTGCCGAACAGGTCATAATCCCGTAATTGACTTTTTATATTCACTGCAAAATCTTTAAGTACCATATCTCCTGCATAATGGCCATGAACATCATTTATCTTTTTAAAGTTATCCAGATCAATAAGAAAGAATGAAACAGGCTCCTTTCTTCTCGTAAATAATGAAATGTTTTCTTTTGCCCGCAATAAGAACGCTCTGCGGTTAAATATATCAGTCAGTTCGTCATATGCAGCAACCTTAGTTAATTCCAAATCCGACTTTTCCTTTGCCATAAGGATAAAACCAATATTCCCGATCAACATAATCAGATATAAGCAAACGAAAAACAAAACATTATATATATTATTTGATGTCAAAGACATGGATTCCCTTAAACTTATTCCCACAAAAGCTCTTAAAATAAGCAAAACGAATTCTGTTAAATAAATAAAAGCAACCGTCTTCTGTAAAACCGAGGAATTTTTATCCATTAATAATACATAAATTGGGAAGCACCACAGTATAATCATGCTGATGGACATAATTGAAACCCGCACACCCTCCACATTATGCAAAAATAAGGCCAGATGGATCATAACAATAGAAATGGCGGCAGCAATAAAATACGCCCGTCTTATCAATTTGTTATAGCATTCTTTAATAATTAAAAAGGCAATAATCTGCGTGGTATGGGCAATAATTAAAAAGGAATTACCCACCGATATTGAAATAAATGAATTGATGATGCCCCGTAACCCAAGAAAAACCCATGCTAAGGTATCAAACAGCCTTGCAAATAAAAAAATATATAAAGAAGAATCCTTTTTATGTTGGACCATGTAGGCGATACCTAATATTCCAGAAAAAAGATGCCCTATAACAACTGTGAATATAAGGGTCTTTATGTTGAAATCTAAACTCATTTTATTACTCCCCAACTTCATGGTGATGTTCCATGGTGAAATTATAAGCTATCAATCTATAAATGCATTTACTAAAAGTTAAAGTGGGTTTCTATGGTGAGCGGTTCTGCCTAAACTAATCTCCCCCATCATATACCTTCATCATTAAATATTCATCAATTCCTTTGCGATAAAGGCCTGGAATCGTTCCTATGTACTTATATCCTGATTTCTCATAAAAAATCTTTGCACCCGGATTGTAATCTCCAACCACTAAAAATATTTTATCTCTGGTTTTAAAAAGCATATCTTCTATAAATTCCAGTAATTTCTTTCCTACCCCATTCCCCCTGTATTCCTCTTTAACAGCAATTAAATGCAGATAATGATATGCGTGAAAGGCGCCTTCTGAAATAAAATATGCAAAACCAGCGCATTCACCATCACACAAAGCAACATACAGAGTTCCTTTATTTATTCCTTCCATCACTGCATTTTTTCTGCTTTTCTCCGATTGAAAATAAGACGTACACATTGCCGAATTTTCCATTGCCTTCATACAACAGTCTAAATATTCTACAGTCCCTTCTTTAAATTGAATATCCACCACTCCACCCCTTCACTTCACTGAATAAATAACCCGCTCCTCTAATTTTATGCACAATGTACATACTTTACCTGAATAACAACTTGTTTATAATAAAATTAAAGCAGACATAACGGTTGGTGTCAACATTCTATTGCAATAAAAGCATTCATGTATCCGGCTTATGCATGAAACCACCAAATATTAAGAAGGCTATTTTACCCCTGATGTCCATTACTGCCTGTAAAAACAGTTTAGCTGCGCTTATCATATGAACCAAAAAACAGCCATTATATCCTTTTTATTGTAAACACAATATTTTTAGTTGACAAATACAAAACAAGGAGTATAATGATTTTAATTGAATAATATCTTCAGGGCAGGGTTAAATTCCCTACCGGTGGTAAAGCCCACGAGCCGCAAGGCATGATTCGGTGCAATTCCGAAGCCGACAGTATAGTCTGGATAAAAGAAGATGATAAGTCACAGTATTTCTTTGTATATGTAAATTTGCTCTGGAACTATTTTTTGTTCCGGAGTTTTTTTTATTGCAGTACATACCTGTCAATACGTGTGATACCTTAAATGCCTTGAACGACTTTGTTCAAGGTATTTTGTTTTTTAGGAGGTGCTGCATGACTGACACAGAATATATGAGATTTGCTTTACAGCTTGCAAAGAAAGGCTGTGGCTGGACAAATCCAAATCCCATGGTTGGAGCGGTTATCGTAAAAGACGGTAAGATTATCGGACATGGATATCACCGGAAATACGGGGAGCTCCATGCGGAACGCAACGCCCTGGCAAGCTGTCACACATCGCCAGAGGGAGCAACCATGTATGTGACACTGGAACCTTGCTGCCATTCCGGCAAGACACCCCCCTGCACTGACGCGATCCTGGAACGCGGGATCCGCCATGTGGTAATCGGTTCTTGTGACCCGAACCCGTTGGTAGCAGGAAAAGGCATTGAGCTGTTACGTTCCTGTGGAATCGAGGTGACAAAAGGAGTTTTAAAAGAGGAATGTGACGCACTGAACCAGAGTTTCTTTCACTACATCCAAAACAAAACACCCTATGTGATCATGAAGTACGCCATGACTTTGGACGGAAAAATTGCGACACACACTGGAAAATCCCAATGGATAACCGGTGAAGCGGCGCGTCACCGTGTTCATGAGGACCGGCACCGCTATTCTGCCATTATGGTGGGGGTTGGCACTGTCCTTGCGGACGACCCGCTGCTGACCTGCCGGCTGGAAAACAGCAAAAATCCGCTCCGTATTGTCTGCGATACCCATCTTAAAACGCCTTTAAGCGCAAGGATTGTTACTACCACCGGTACTGCCTCCACCCTCCTTGCAACGGTAATTACGGACAAAGACAAACACCGCCCTTATCTGGAAGCAGGCTGCGGCATTTTGGTACTTCCCCCGAAAGAAGGTCATATGGATCTGAACTGCCTTATGACAGCTCTTGGTGAAAGAAAAATCGACAGTGTTTTGCTGGAGGGCGGCGGCACCTTAAACTGGTCTGCCCTGCAAAGCGGAATCGTCCACAAAGTACAGACCTACATTGCCCCTAAGCTATTTGGCGGCAGCGGAAAAACTCCGGTAATGGGCATTGGCGTAGATAGCCCTGATCAGGCGTTTCATCTGGGCAAACCGACTATTTCATGGGTTGAGGAGGATATTCTATTGGAAAGCGAGGTGATCCGGTGTTCACAGGAATCATAGAAGAAATCGGCAAAATTCAAACCATCCGCAAAGGCCCAGAATCTTCTTTTATCTCTGTTCAGGCAAAGAAAATCATGGAGGATGTCCGCCTGGGAGACAGTATCGCTGTGAACGGTGTCTGTCTCACGGTTACAGCCTTTTCTCAAGGCGGATTTACTGCCGATGTTATGAACGAGACCTTTAACCGTTCCTCTCTTGGAAATTTATCAACGGGGAGTCCTGTCAATTTAGAACGGGCAATGCCGGCAAACGGAAGATTCGGGGGACATATTGTTTCAGGCCATATCGATGGCACCGGAACGGTATCTGCCGTTCAAAAGGACGATAATGCCGTTTGGTACACGATTAAAACCACCCCTGATATTCTGAGATATATCATTGAAAAAGGATCTGTCGCTATTGACGGAATCAGCCTTACTGTAGCAAAAGTTAAAAGGGATAGCTTCAGCGTTTCTGTCATCCCCCACACAGCATCAATGACCATTTTGCCAGGCAGACGCATTGGAGATACGGTCAATCTTGAAAACGACTGTATCGGTAAATACGTGGAACGGCTGATGGCCATTCAGCAGCCTGAAAATAATATCACAGCCGGCTTTCTTAAGAAATACGGCTTTTAGGAGGAATCGATATGTTTCAATACAACACCATTGAAGAAGCACTGAATGAGCTGCAGCAAGGAAGAATTGTTCTTGTGACAGACGATAAAGACCGTGAAAATGAAGGGGATTTTATTTGTGCCGCTGAGTTTGCTACCACGGAAAATGTTAATTTTATGGCAATGTACGGCAAAGGTCTCATCTGCATGCCAATGAGCGCAGAGTTTTGCAAAAAGCTGAGGCTCCCTCAGATGGTCTCTGATAACAGCGATAACCACGAAACAGCCTTTACTGTATCCATTGATCATGTGGATACCACCACCGGAATCTCAGCAGCAGAACGCAGTCTCACTGCCATGAAATGTGTGGAGGAAAATGCAAGGCCAGAGGATTTCCGCCGGCCCGGTCATATGTTTCCTCTGCTGGCAAGAAAAAACGGCGTACTGGAACGCAACGGACATACGGAAGCCACTGTGGATCTGATGCGGCTGGCCGGCTTAAAGGAATGCGGCCTGTGCTGCGAGATTATGCGGGAGGACGGAACCATGATGCGCACCACGGAATTAATGGAACTGGCGAAGAAATGGGAGCTTAAGATAATCACCATAAAAGACTTACAGGAATACCGCAAAAGAAATGATAAGCTTGTTGAACAGGTTACCTGCACAGATCTTCCGACAAAATACGGTGATTTCAAGGTTTATGGATATATCAGCAAGCTAAACGTGGAACATCATGTGGCGTTGGTAAAGGGTGAGATCGGTGATGGTCAAAATCTTTTATGCCGGGTTCATTCCGAGTGCCTTACCGGAGACGCTTTCGGCTCAGAGCGCTGTGATTGCGGGCAGCAGTTTGCGGCAGCAATGACACAAATCGAGAAAGAAGGCCGCGGGATCCTGCTATATATGCGTCAGGAAGGCCGCGGAATCGGCCTGATCAATAAACTGCGTGCCTATGCCCTTCAAGATAAAGGGCTGGATACTTTAGAGGCTAATCTCGCCCTTGGCTTTGACGGGGATATGCGGGAGTATTTTATCGGTGCCCAGATTCTCCGTGACCTTGGGGTAAAAACATTGCATCTGCTCACGAACAACCCGGATAAAGTCTATCAGCTTTCTGGTTTTGGTATTGAGATTACAGAGAGAATTCCAATCCAGATGGATGCTACTGCACATGATCTGTTTTACCTAAAAACCAAGCAAAGAAAAATGGGCCATATTTTGAATTATTAACATATTTTTAAAGGAGAATTTACAATGAAAACATTTGAAGGAAAGCTCGTATCAAAGGATATTAAAATCGGCATTGTCGCCGCACGATTCAATGAATTTATAACTTCCAAACTGCTAAGCGGCGCCTTGGACGGACTAAGGCGTCATGAGGTCAGGGATGACTGCATAGACATTGCATGGGTTCCCGGAGCATTTGAAATTCCTCTGATTGCCTCTAAAATGGCAAAAAGCGGAAAATACGATGCGGTGATCTGCCTTGGTGCAGTCATTCGCGGCAGCACAACCCACTACGATTATGTGTGCAATGAGGTATCCAAAGGCATTGCCAGTATATCCTTAAACAGTGATATTCCGGTTATGTTTGGCGTACTGACCACAGAAAATATTGAGCAGGCCATTGAACGAGCAGGCACCAAGGCCGGCAACAAAGGCTTTGACTGCGCTGTGGGGGCCATTGAAATGGTCAACCTGATCCGTGAAATTGAAAGTATTTAAGCCAAGAGTAAATGATCCATTTCATAGAAAATGCGGCGGGTAAAAGCACTGATTCCTATCATTGTCAGGGCAGTCATATAAAAAGGAAGATGTATACAAGCCTACGATGTGCCCCTAATAAAGTCTAACTTATTAGGGGCACATCATTTTAGTCCTGCGGCAAGAGGTCTTTTCTTACAATGATCCGCCCCCTGCTCGATTCGGTTAAATTCAAAATTTGTTGTAATGGAGCTTTTGATATGGCAGCGCATCTTCTTCATACGGCTTTTTTTCCTCTGCAGGATAACCAATGGCAATCATACATTCAACACTGTATTGCTCCGGTATCTCCAGAACTTCTCTAATATATTCCCCCGCAGTCTCTTGCCCGGTATGAAATCTTTCTCTTACCTGAATCCAGCATGACCCAAGGCTTAAATCCTGCGCCGCCAATTGAATCATGGTCGCCGCTATGGATGCATCCTCAACCCATACATCACTTGAATCTTTATCCGCTATTACTACAATTGCAAAAGGAGCACCTGCTAAAAATTTAGAAGCAGGTTCCCGGCACAGAGAGAGCCGCTGAATCAGTTCCCTATCGGTGACGGCAATAAACTGCCAGGGTCTTATGGACTTTGATGAAGGTGATAGCAGGGCACTTTTAAGAATTACATCCATCTTCTCTTTTTCAACTTCTCTGGTTTGAAACTTTCTAATGCTTCTTCTGGATTTTAAAAGATTAAATAACATAAATTGCTCCTTTCTGATTTCCATTGCATTCCATCCCTATTCTTCCATATCGGTATTGTAACAATTGCAGTTTTATATTACAATTTAATTTATACACTGTACAATTTTAAATTACCGGGAGGTATAACCATGGATTCACCAATCAACTGGTATGATGAATATTTTCATTCAAAAGACCGCATCGTTCTGACAAAACAGGAACTGGACTTACCGGGCATACGTCTGTTTGCCACTCATAATATCCGCAACGCAATCTTTCCTCATATACCCCATTATCATGAAAATACGTTTGAATTTACCTTTGTATCCAAGGGAACCATTTCCTTCTATACCCAGGAAACGGAATATGAAGTTTCCGGAGGGAATATCTTTGTCTCTTTTCCTGACGAGGTACACAGCACAAACGAAGCTCCCATTACCCTCAATGAACAGTACTGGTTCCAGGTCGATATCAGCGATCCGAAAAACCTGTTATTTTTAAATGAAGAGACTGCCAAACAACTGATTGAAGATTTAAAAAGCATAAAAAGACATATTGTATCAACAGATATCAAGGAAACCCGTCCTGTGATTGAAAAAGCCTTTGAGCTGGCCTTATCCAATGGAAACCGCCTGTTGATTGCCGGATATCTGATTATCTTCTTCCAATTGATGATCGCAGCCGCCAAAGAGGAGAGATATTATCTGACCAATGATATTGAAGCAGCAGTCCAGTACATTGAGGAACATGTCACGGAAGAATTATCGCTTCATACCCTGGCCGGGATCTGTAATCTGTCCGTTTCACAGTTTAAGCAGAAATTCAGGCGGATCGTAGGCGTCTCTCCGCGGAATTACATCAACAAGAAAAAAGTGAAATGTTCAAAATTACTGCTTCTCCAGAATATTCCTGTAACAGAGGTGGCCATGAAGCTCAATTTTAATACCAGCAGCTATTTCTCCACTGTTTTTAAAAAATATACGACTCTGACTCCCAGCGAATACATTCAATCAAAGCTTATGGATAAGGCGGTTAAGTAACATTATACTTATTTCCTGGAATGCCCTTCCCTTCTGGCTCATGGCCATTTCATAATAACCGCCCCCTCTTTCATCTGGCTTTGGTGATTTCCATTTTCAAGGATCTGCCCGTCACCGATCGCCATAATGTGGTCTGCATGAGTCTGACCAAAGCCTTTTGTATCTCTTTCTCCATCTTTGTATCAACACTGCATGTTGCTTCATCAAGAATTAAAATCGGGTCGCAGATTAACGATTTGTCCTTATTATACCATGTTTTTTCATAAAAAGTATCAGCCACCTTTTAAATACTGGTGCAGCGAAATAAAAAAATACTTTAAATTGTATGAAATTTGTGGAATTAAATTTACATATCCAAATAATAAGATATAATAAAATAAGGAAAAATTGAAAGGAGTATCACAATGAATACAGCAGATTACTTTATTAAAAACTTGGACATGACACCCCATCCGGAAGGTGGATTTTATAAGGAGATTTATGCGTCTGAAGAAAATATAACCTCAAACGATTTAAAGGTTGACTTTGAAGGTTCACGAATCCTTTGGACAAGTATCTACTTTTTACTTAGGGACGGAGAAGTATCTAATTTCCACAGATTGAAATCTGATGAAATGTGGTACTATCATTCAGGTTCTCCCCTGACTATTTATATGATTAGCCCAAAAGGGGAATTTATCACGGAACAGCTTGGACTTGATATTGAAAATGGCGAGAAACCTCAAGTATTGGTGCCAAAAGATTATATATTTGGTTCCGCTATGAATAATAAAGGCTATGCATTAGTTGGCTGCATGGTATCGCCAGGATTTGAATTCAGAGACTTTGAGTTATTTAAAAGAAATGATTTATTAGAAAAATATCCTCAGCATCAGCAGATCATTCAAAAATTGACTTCCAATTAGTAAACATCTGTCTTGATAATCATATTTATTGATTTAAAGCCACTTTATATACGATTTCATTTGCTTACCAAGGCTGCACCTCTGATTCAGACTTAATGTTCTGACCCGGCAATACGCTGCAGCTTTCAACTTTTAGATTCTGGTGGCTGAACCATGCCGTTTGATGCTGGTGAAGCCTTGGTTTGCATACAAAATACTTTTGATTCATCTAAGCCGCCTTCTGCGGCATAACTTTTTTGTACATGTAAAATCCTAATAAGTCTGACAAAAACCATCCCACAACAATCGCCCAGCAAATACCCGAAAATCCTTTAACAGGAGCAAATGAATAGGCCAGCACTACTCTTAATCCCTGTGACACTATGGTCAGAAGGATTGATATTTTAATGGTTCCAAGGCCCCTGAAAAAACCATAAAACATAACGATAAAGCCCAGCAATACATAAAATACGGAGACAATTCTAAGATAACCAACACCGACTGCTATTACCTCTGTTGCATCTTTATTTACGAAGAGTGTTATTAAATTTGGGGCGAAAACAAATGCGGTAATGCTGATTACTGCCGACAGGATTATGATAATCCTTGAAGTCGACCGAAATCCCTGCCGGATTCTTTTTATTTCTCCAGCACCTTCATTCTGCGCAGTATAAGTAGAAAAAGAATTACCCAGATCCTGCAAAGGAGCATTGGCAACAGAGTCGATTTTGGAGCAGGCTGCAAATGCAGCCATAACAGTTGAGCCAAAGGTATTGACTAACCCTTGAATAAGCATCATTCCAAAGCTGGAAATTGACTGTTGCAGCGCTGTCAATACGGAAAACGCAGCGATTTTATTAAAAACAGAGGCGCTGAATCGAAAGTCTTTCCTCTGAAAATTCAAAAATTGCATTCGTTTTATTGTATAAATGCCGCATCCTACCGCAGCGAAAGCTTGCGTAAGGAGGGTGGCAATGGCTGCGCCGGCAGTCCCCATGTGCAGTACCACAATAAAGAGCAAGTCTAAAATGAGATTTGATATACATGAGAGGATCAAAAAGTACAACGGTGTTCTTGAATCTCCGAATGCCCGTAATAAAAAAGCAAATGCATTATACATACCAACAAAAATAAAACCGTAAAAAACATATTTTAAATAGTCTGCAGCATAGGCAGCAGTTTCCTTTGGCATTTGATAAAGGTTAATGATCTGCGGTAAAAAGACTGATGTTACAATTGTAATCAACACACTGATACAAAATAAAAATATTAAAGCAGTAGAAATCGTTTGTTTCAGTTCATCGTACTGCCTGCCGCCATAGAGTTGAGAGAAAATTGCCGAAGCTCCCATAGCAAGTCCTATTAAAATAGAAGTAATAAACACAATTACAGCACCCGAGGAGCCAACTGCTGCAAATGCATCTGTGCCTACGAATTTTCCTATTACAATTGCATCAATAATCCCATAAAATTGTTGAAGCAAGTCTCCTATAAACAACGGAATGAAAAATTTCAGAATAATCCTTGAAGGATTTCCTTTGGTCATATCAAGTTCCATGTATTTCTTCCCTCCTGACGCCTGTTATTTTGAGACAGATATGCAATTGCTAAATCTCCGGTAACCGGATTAGAGTAAATTTCACAATCGATTTCATAAACCTGCCTTATAAGCTCCTTTGTCAGCACTGCTTTTGGACTTCCTGAAGCTATGATCCGTCCGTCTTTCACTACATAAAGAAAATCGCAGTAAACAGATGCCATGGAAAGATCATGGAGAGCTGCAAGAACACCAATATTTAATGATTTGACAACTGATAAAATCTGAAGCTGGTATTTAATGTCCAAATGGTTGGTCGGCTCATCAAGAATCAGGAATTCAGGCTGTTGAGCGATTGCTCTTGCCAATATTACCCGTTGTTTTTCACCGCCAGATAATGTTAAATAGCTTCTGTCCCCATACTCTGTCAAGTTAACTCGTTCTAAGGCATTGGCTGCGATTTTATAATCCTCCATATTGTCAGATTCCATTAAGTGTTTATGGGGCGTTCTCCCCATCATTACCATCTCATGGACAGTAAAATCGAAATCCAATTCATTAAATTGGCCTACCACACCCATATCTTTTGAAATGGCACGCGCAGATGATTTTAAAACATCCTTATCCCCTAAAAAGACAGTTCCCTCTTGCGGTTTGATAACTTTATAAATACTTTTCAGCAAAGTGGACTTTCCGCATCCATTGGGTCCAATGATCCCAACAAACTGTTTATGATCCACTTGAATGCTGATATTTTTTACAATATCTGTCCCCGATAAGGTGACTGATATGTGATCTGCTTTTAAATTCAATTTATCTCCCTCCAAACCTGTAGCCTTTTTTAATCAGCATATACATAAACACAGGTGCACCAAGAAGTGAAGTAACGATGCCAATTGGCAGTTCTCCATTTGGAATTACTGTCCGTGCAAAAACATCTGTCCACATCATAAATAAAGATCCGGAAAGAATCGACGCAGGGACCAGCCGTTTATGATCCGCTCCCACGACACCTCGGACAATATGAGGAATAATAAGGCCTACAAACCCAATAATTCCACAAGTGGAAACTAAAACGCCTGTTACTACGGAAGAAATCACCATGTATAACCGTCTGTAAAAATTCAAATTAACACCCAGGGTGATTGCGGCTTCTTCTCCCATTAACATCGTGTTCATCACTCTTGATTGAGACAGGAAAAAGGCTGTTGCCATAACTACCGACGCAGTCACAAGAGGCAAAGTATCCCACTCTGCTGATGCCAGACTTCCCATTGTCCAAAAGGATACGGAACGGATACCCTCTGAGTTTTTAGCAAAATAAATGATAAAGTTTGAAGATGCACTGCATATGGCATTAATTATAGTTCCCGCTAAAACCAGCTTGACAGAAGATGTTTTTTCCCCAATACTGGCAAGGACCAGGACAAGTGCTGCCGCAATCAGCGCACCAATAAATGCCCATGATGCTACTCCGAATTCTCCGAGTATTCCTCCGGCCCCAAACCCAAGCATAATTGAAAAGGTTGCTCCTAAGACACCTCCAGATGAAATTCCTAAAATATAGGGGTCTGCCAATGGGTTTTGTACGGAAGCCTGCATTACTACTCCGCAAAGTGCCAGCCCAGCCCCCGTAATCATTGCCAGCAAAACCCTTGGAAAACGGATTTGCCAGATAATATCCACAAACATACCGTTTAGCTGCTCACCGGCATCATGGATCTGATACCCGGTCAGTTGATGTACCAATATTTGAAAGGATTGTTGAAAGGGTATATTTACCTGTCCAATGGATAGTGAAATTACAACTGACATAACGACAGCGACGAGTAAAATTGCAAGAATAATTGAGAATGCAGGCCGCTTTTGTAAACTGCCGTTAAACATTCGGGAGGGGTTCTTTTGTTCTTCTTTGTATGTTGAAACCATGCTCATCCCTCCTTAAACAGTTCGGGATGAACAAACTCGGCAACATCCTCATATAAGTCCGCAAGATCAAGGCTTCCGCGAATTGCATTCGTATAATCAACCACCATTACATTCCCTTTTTTAATTGCGGTAACATTTTTCAGGCTTGAATTCTCAAACAACAAATGCTCTGCCGCATTGCTATCGGATTTTTGGAACTCAGTGACAATCATTTTGTCAGGATTAATGGAAAGAATGGATTCGGCCGACATTTCCACATAAGTATCCTGTGATACTTCTATGTACTCACCGCCTGCGCCTTCCACCATTTCATCAATGACACAGAGGCTGGGACCATAATAATAATAAGTATCATTCTGACCGCCGGCAAACAGCAAAACCCTTGGTTTATTAGTTGCCCGGGAAGCTTTGTCCTGAATACCTTTAATTCGTGCTTTCTGATCCTCTACAAAAGCATCTGTTTTATCTTTCATATTTAGTACTACTCCCAAATTATTGATGTCGTCAAAAAAACTGTCAATTGTACGGCCCATGGTGTAGTTAATACCTGGAAGTACAGGAATTCCCCTTTTATTCCAAAATGAAATATCGCCAAGGCGTTCGTCGGTAAATGCTGAAGACATCGCAACAATTAAATCAGGCTTTAGAGCGATAACAGACTCCTTTGAGGGCCAAGTATCCGTGAGCAGTGGAAGCTGTTCCACCTGCTCCTCATATTTGGAATAAGATTTGTCTAAATAGGCCAGTCCCACAATCTTTTCTTTTTCCCCAAAATGAATCATCAACTCTGCAAGGCCCTGCCCAATTACGACAACTCTCTTTGGCTCCTCAGGAACGGTCTGCTGGACTTCATTTCCTTTATCATCATAAACAGTAAATTTTAAAGGATAATAACCGGCCTGTTGCGTGGGGCTGGTCTGGCTGGCTGATACTTGGTTGGAATCCCCATTTTCTTTTGTTGATGGTTGTGAACAAGCAGTCAATGCGGTAAGGCAAAAGATGATTGCCAATAAAATAGATGTTGTTTTTTTAAGCATATAGATCACTCCTGTATTATAATTAGTTAGTCATTGCTAACTCACAGTGTATTGTACATCATAAATGCTTAAGGACTATACTGCTTACGATGCCGATTTATGTTGAGAGAATGCCTATATTAATAAATAAAAAACCACAGGTATCAGCCTGTGGTTAAATACGAAATTCAAAAAAATTTTATAAGGAGAACTTATTCTGCATTACGCAGCACAGAGGACTCCCGATATTTTAATGGGGTAATACCATATTGCTTTTTAAATGCTGCACAAAAATTGCTGGAGCTTGAATAGCCAATCTCATAGGCGATTTCGTTAATTGATTTCTCCGTATTCAGCAACATGGAAGATGCCCGCTGTAATGAAAATTTCCTGTGATAGCTAAAAATAGTATCTCCATAGACCAGCTTGAAACCCTTTGTAAGTTTTTTAGGATTAATGACCAACCTTTTAGACAGGGAAAGGATACTTGGTAATTCAAATGGCTGTTCAAGTAAGATTTGAGGAATTTCCTTGATTTTTTGCAATTCATAAGGAGTGAGTGCTGTCAGCTCACATGTTTCACGCTTCATAACTTCGTTGGATATAATCATTGATAATGTTTCCATAACCTTACTCTCGTAAAATAAAGTACGGGTCTTTTCAGGAAGGCGGCAATTAAATATTTGCAGAAAAGCAGCAG
Source organism: Lacrimispora sp. BS-2 (assembly GCF_040207125.1). Classification (NCBI taxonomy): domain Bacteria; kingdom Bacillati; phylum Bacillota; class Clostridia; order Lachnospirales; family Lachnospiraceae; genus Lacrimispora; species Lacrimispora cavernae. The sequence goes on along the minus strand of NZ_CP157940.1, from coordinate 672,634 downwards.
CTATTTCAGGGGGAGCGTTTAAACCTAAATAGTACTCTGAGCGGAACTGATCTTCCAGTTTTTCTATTGTATCATTCCATAAACCGGCTCCGGTACTTCCAAAATAAGAGGAAAGTGCTTGCCTGTCTGCTGTTATAGAAACTCCCTGATACTTTTGCCCCGCAAAGCGCCTGATGATGCCTTTCATATCCTGGGATAAAGAGAGGGATAAATTGTTTGCTTCAAAACAGGTATCTCCTGCTTTTTCTTCTTCTATATACATGCATCCATCGATGCAGTATTCAATTTCAAAATAATTGCCTGCTAAATCAAATACTGTCACCATATCCTTATAAAACACAAAGTTATAGATGAGCAGCATAACATTGCCGAGCAAATTATATATTTGTATGGTGCCTTTGCCATACTCCGGCTTTATATCATAAACGATGCCCTTACTCTTATCGTGGTTAGGCAAGAAACGAGCTTCCCCAATTTGCTCATGCATAGCTCTATATTGCTCTAACATAGCGGCATATCCATTTCTTGAATTTATATAGAATTTATGCTCCATTTACAAGCTCCTCTCTCGTCTTAATACTATCAAAAAATATAGTTCAGCAAGCTGTTAGTATAAGCTATACTATACTGCCTTGTTTATTACCAGTCAAGTTTCAAACAGCCAAAAAAGAGGCTGATTGAACCTGGCGGGGCTGCAAACCTTTTATTGTTTTTTAGATTTTTTATTTAACAGCAATTTATCCAAATATGTAGATTTAAACTGTTTGCTGGCCATCATCTGCTTTAAAAGCGGTAGCAAGTCTGTTTCACTGCACTTGTTCCAATTCCTTTTCCCCAATATGATTCCGCTATATAATAACCCATTTCAGCACTTCTGAAATGAATGTTGTTACAGCGGAACACTCCAATGCTTCCAATCACTTTATCATATACCGTAACAGCAAAAGCATATGTCACATCCTTGTTCGCTGACAACATAGAGGTAATATATTCTTTTGCATCTTCAACTGTGTAGGGATAAGGCAATCCATCTCTTAAATTATCCTGGATTTTCTTGTTATTTATCGCTAATGCTAAATTTTCAGCATCCTCTACCTGCCATTCCCGTATTTTACACCCCACTTAAATACCTCCCGTCAAATTGGAACTCATCCTAGAAAAGATACTCCATTATGAACTCTTCTTATTTTTTCCTTCATTTGATCCAGAGGAATCTCAGTAAATTTTCCTACCAGAATCATTTCCAGAATGTCCAGATGTTCCAGGGAATAATACCGATAACCACTTGTGCATCAACGATTGGTTCAAGCAGCCCCTTTCTATCATAGTGCCGTAAAGTATCCAAGGATATTCCATACCATTTGCTTACTTGTCCAATCCGTAACAATCCGTGCATTTGATCCTCCCAAAAATAAAATCGAACCATTGACTCTTGAGCTGCTCAAGGGTTTATTGTAAGTATAGAACCTAAATAATAGTTTGTAAAGGAAGGCTTGCCATGGACCATATTACGATTGAAGAGTATCAAAACAAAGATTTTGAAAGCGTAATAGCTTTATTAGTGCATTCTTTTAAAAGTAAGTTTTGCCATCGTCAGAATTTAAGCGTTCATGATATAAAAGATATTATATCTGCTTCCTGGGATTTGAAAGCCGGTGCCCCCGCCTATATCCATTTTGTTGCAAAACAAAATCAGAATATAGTTGGAGTAATTTTAATACACTGCAGTAAAAAAGAAATGAAAGAATACCAATTATTTCCTTATGCCAAAGGTATGGCGTCATTAACATCTTACCGCTGTTTTTAAAAATGTTGCTGTTAGATGTTAACACGCCAAATGAATGCTATATAGAACATATCGCAATTAATGAAGCATTACGTGGAAAAGGAATTGGCATGCTGCTTCAGCATGCCGAACAAGCCTTATTGGATCAGGGTTATACCTCCTGGTCATTAGCGGTTGCTGAAGAAAACTCTGCAAAACACCTTTATTCCAAGTTAAGATTTAAAGAAATAAAAAAGATAAAAAGTCTCTTAAAAGGATTTTTTGTCGGAACATTTCAGTGGACCTTTATGCAATTTTTTTTATCCCAAAGGTTATATGGAAAAATAGAGTAACACAAGGATGCCCAGTGCAATGCGATACCAGCCGAATATTTTAAAATCATGTTTTTTAATATAGCTCATCAAGAACTTAATAACGAGCAATGACACAATAAATGCTGCCGCCATTCCAATCCCTAACGTCATTAATTCCAGCCCTGTAAAAGCAATACCGAACTTTAAAAGCTTTAATGCGCTTAATCCGAACATGACCGGTACAGCAAGAAAGAATGTAAACTCCGCTGCTGCAAGCCTGGGTACTCCGATCAATAAAGCTCCGATAATTGTTGAACCGGAACGCGATGTACCAGGTATAATAGACAGTACCTGAAAGAAGCCAATCATCAATGCTGTTTTATAAGTGATGTCCAACACCCCACACTCCTCAGAGGGCCGTTTTTGATTCCAATTTTCAATTAGAATAAATGCAATACCATAAAAAATCAATGTAATTGCAATGACAACAGGGGTATGCAAATGTGCTTCAATATAATCATCGAAGAAAACTGTCACGACAGCACCCGGAATACAGGCAATTACAACCTTAAACCATAGGGAAAGAATATCCTTATCGACAACCACCTGCCTGTTTTCTTTGAATGTAATAGGAATCATTCTGTTCCAAAATATCACCACCACCGCTAAGATTGCGCCAAGCTGAATAACAACAAAAAACATTTCTTTAAATGATTCGCTCATATTAAGCTGTAAGAACTCATCGACCAAGAGCATATGGCCTGTGCTGCTGATGGGCAGCCACTCTGTAATGCCCTCTACAATACCAAGAATTATAACTTTTATAACTTCCATGAAATCAAATGGCATTATTTTAAATCCTCCTTATAAAAATATCTAAATGTTGAATAAAAGCCTGAGAGTGAAACAAATAAAATGATCCCTATGACTACGGAAATTGGATAATCCCTACTTTGAATTCTGCCATTTACTAAAAATAAGTTAGCTGTCCAAGGATAGAAAGCGCCAAATTTATGATTACTAATTGCTGCACTCCCCATAACAACGGCTGCTGACACAATCACAGGTATAACAAATCCTTTTGTTTTTTCGGCTATATATGCAAATGGAGATATGGTCAAAAACATTAATACACGCCCCAATAAAAACTTGATCAGCCATTCGCCTGCAACATTAAAACGAAACCCATCTAAACCAAAGATGACATGATAAACTGACATTAAAACAAAGATTGCTGCCCAGGTCAAAACAGTCAGTACCGTAGTCCAAATATACAGCATGAGAAACTTGCCAGTTATAAAGTCAATTCGCGAAACAGGTGCAGGCAATATCATTTTCAATGTCTTTTCCGTATACTCCCTGCTGAATAAGTAAGAGGTAATCGCCACATAAACCATCATATTCATCAATAACATGACATATAACAAGCTGCTGTCGAATATGTCATTTAATGTAAAAACCTGCTCCGGATGGTCAAAATGGGTTTGCAACGCTTCGACTAACATCATAAAAGGAGTGGACAAAACGCCTAAGATACTGAATAAGACGATTTTAGAGCGTTTCAATTTTAAGATTTCACAGTAAACCAGATTAAGCAATGCCCTGTACCTGGAAGTCTGTAATCCCATAGCTTTTTTCCAGAATTTCCAATGCTTTCGTCATATCTGAAACTTCAAATTCAATATACTCATGTCTGCGATTTTGAAGGTCCTCCATTTTGATTTCTTCAATCAACTGTCCCTCATGCATCACTCCAATGACATCCGCAATTTGCTCAATTTCACTAAGCACATGGCTGGATACAAATATAGTCGTTCCTTTGTCCCGGCAAAGTGATGTAAGTAATGTGCGGATTTCTGAGATTCCGATTGGATCAAGTCCGTTGATCTGCTCATCCAGTATGAGCAATTTGGGTTCATGCATCAGTGCCGCTGCAATTCCAAGCCGTTGTTTCATACCTAATGAATAATCCGAAAAGGGCTTTGAAAATTCATGATGCAGACCGACCATTTCCAAAGCCTTCATTATGTCCTCCTTTTTTCCCTGACCACGCAAGCGCATCAAAAGGTTTAAGTTGTCAGACGCGGTAAGATTTTCGTAAAATACCAGGCGTCTCAATGATAGATCCGATTTGCCGGTAAATGCTGCGGTCTGTCTTCTCACACCTTGTACCAAACAAATAAATTTCTCCGCTTGTTGATTGAATGAGTTTAAGAAGCATTTTCATTAAGGTTGTTTTTCCTGCACCATTTCTGCCGAGCAAGGCGTAGATTTTCCCTTTCGGTACATGGACGCTGACATCGTTTACCACAATTGATTTTCCATACTGTTTTTTCAGATTTCTTGTTTCAATAAGATATTCCATCTCCATATGTCCTTTCTTTTCATTCAAGTCCTGTATGAATGATAGCTTTATTATTCATATCTAACATGAGTTGAACAAGAAACCTGTCGTCACAATGGAAAAAAGCCCCGACACGTTTCGTGTCAAAGGCCTGTTTTCAAGCTTTTCAGTATTTATTTGATTTGTTTTTCTTTTAACAAGGTGAATACCTTAATAACAAAAAAGAAAAACAGCAAGGCCCCTGCATATGGCTCTCTTGTTGCAAAAAAGGAAATAATCGCTATTGCATCTATGGCAAAGGAAGTCTTGGAAATGATACCCCTTAATTTTTCTTTTTCTAAATATGAAAAAACAAACTGCGTGATCCCAAGCCCTGTCAAGGTAATAAAAATGACCCAATAACATGTAAGAATTGCCTGAGTATTATTAGTGTACATAAGCAGATTAACCGCCTGGATATGAGTCCCCACCGGTTGTCCGTAAAGAGGTAAAAGGATAAAGGCAATTGCCATTATATCCAGCACCGCATAGATGAATCCGAAGACTTTACTCAAATTAGAACGATTTTCAGTTGCTGCTATACTAATGAGTTCATCACCAGAAAGCAGCTCATCAATAGAAACATCAAAAAGCTTTGATATACCTTTTAGTGACTCAATATTGGGATAACCCTTACCACTTTCCCATTTTGAGATTGCAGTTCTTGAAACGTATAATTGTTCTGCAAGTTGTTCCTGAGTCAGATTCCTTTGTTTTCTAAGTTGTTGTAATTTTTCATTGAATTCCAACTTAAAACTCCTCTCCATTAGACTTTGTACCAAATCTACAAGTACTAATCTGGCTTGTTTTGTCTTCTCCTCAGCCTGTAAAACGGACATTCATGATAATATCATTTATTCCCATACGTTTAAATTCTCGCCTCCGTCACCTTCAATTGCTTACCGCAGACCATTGTATGTTTCATTGCTTCCAGTACCAATGGGCCTTTACCGTTTAGTATTTCTATATAGGTAAGGGTATCTTGTATAGTTATTATTCCGATGTCCTCTGCTCCCACACCTTCCAGATTGGATATGACTCCAACAAAATTAGTTGCCCTAAGCTTCTTTTTCTTTCCGCCATTGAAACGCAATTTCATTATATCCTTATTTAACTGATCACTTTTCAGCTTTTTAATCTGAGGAACCATATTCATTTTTTTATCAAAAGAAGGTTTCAGCCTGGCCACTTCCTCTTTGGCAGGTTTCGTTATTTCCTGAATTTTAAACCCGATCAGTTCTTCGATGTCATGTAAATATCTGGTTTGTGTGGAAACCACAAAGGAGATGGCTTTCCCTTTTTGCCCTGCACGCCCTGTTCTTCCGGTACGATGGACATAGTTTTCCTCATCCAGGGGAATGTCATAGTTAATGACCAGAGAAATGTTCTCTATATCGATACCTCTTGCCGCTACATCTGTAGCAATTAAATAGCGGTACTCTCCCCTTCTAAAACGCATCATTGCAGATAATCGATCAGCCTGTTCCATACCTCCATGCATTTTAATACAGGGATAGCCTAAATCATTCAGGCTATCACATACCATATCCACCCGATCCTTTGTACTGCAAAAGATGATACCGCTATCCGGTTTTTCAATAATCATAACATCGGTAAGCAGTCCAAACTTATCTTCTTCATTTGTAATATAAAGAAAATGATTAATATCAGCTGTCATGATACTGGCCTCGCTGACATCTATATTGACAGGGTCTCTCATATAATTCGATGATATACTTTTTACTTCATCGGACATGGTCGCAGAAAATAACATTGTCATCCGTTCCCCGGGCAGTTCTTTTATAATTGTTTCTACCTGTTCAATAAACCCCATATCCAGCATTCTGTCTGCTTCATCAATTACCAAGCAGTTAATTTTATTTAAGGTCAACGTACCTTTCTTTATGTGATCCATAACACGCCCCGGCGTACCAACGACTACATGTGTTTTCTGCTTTAACTCTGCTTTCTCAATAGAAAACTGGTGTCCCCCATAGATTGCCGCTGCCTTTATTCGTTTAAATCTTCCTATATTGGTAAAATCCTCTTTTACTTGAACAGCAAGTTCCCTTGTAGGAGTCAGGATTAGTGCTTGTGGTTTATTTTCAAGCCATTCAACTAATTCACATATGGGAATTGCGTATGCAGCCGTCTTGCCGCTGCCCGTCTTCGCTTTGACGATAAGATCATTTTTTTCTAAAGCGGCTGGAATGACTTTAGCCTGTACTTCTGTAGGTATATCATATTCCAGACCATTAAGTGCCTTTACGATATCCTCGCTGATTGTATAATTGTGAAAACCTTTAATATCCATATCTAAACCTCTCATTAATTGAAAAAATGTATAATTATAAAATGAATTACTTATTTTTTATAAATCACGTACTAACCCATTTTACATGAGGATACCGTTCAATGCAATAAAAACGGTTTCATTTGCTATTATGACATGCTTTTGATATCATGTTATATAGAAATATTCAAAACCGTCAGCTTCGCAGACACTTTGAATCATATAAAAAATAGATATTTAAAAAGGTGGTAGCAAGAATGGATAATCAAGAACAAAAACATCAGCGTCGTACCAGGTATAAAGGTACTCACCCAAAAGCTTTTAAAGATAAATATAAAGAACTGCAGCCAGAACTATATGCTGATGCTGTGGCAAAGGTTATTCAAAAGGGCAATACTCCTGCTGGTATGCATCGTTCCATTTGCGTGAAAGAAATATTGGAATTCTTACAAATTACCCCTGGACAAACTGGATTAGATGCAACTCTAGGCTATGGTGGTCATACTTTAGAGATGCTTAAATGTTTAAATTCAAAGGGGCACTTGTATGCTACTGATGTAGATTCTATCGAATTACCTCGGACAAGGGAACGTTTAGAGCGCTTAGGTTATGGCCCCGAAATTTTAACGATTAAGCAAACAAACTTTTCCAATATAGATCAAATCACTTCCGAATCAGGACCATTAGATTTTATATTGGCGGATTTGGGTGTTTCTTCCATGCAAATAGACAATCCTGAAAGAGGATTTTCCTTTAAGGCAGAAGGACCATTAGACTTACGGCTGAATCCACTAAAAGGCATCTCTGCCGCTGATCGTCTTAAAACTATTTCGCAGAATGAATTATGCGGTATGTTGTTAGAAAATGCGGACGAGCCTCATTCCGCAGAAATCGCTCATGCCATTATTTCTACAATAAAAAAAGGAACAGACATTACAACAACAAATCAGCTTCAGCAAATTATCAAAGATACTCTGAAATTCATTCCGGAAAAAGATAGAAATAATGAAATCAAGAAGTCCTGTCAAAGATGCTTTCAGGCGTTGCGGATTGATGTAAATAATGAATTTGAAGTGCTATATGAGTTTTTAGAAAAACTTCCTGCTGCCCTGGCTGAGGGCGGACGAGTTGCTATCCTTACTTTTCATTCTGGTGAAGATCGTCTCGTGAAAAAGTCTTTTCAACGCTTCCATCGTGAAGGAATCTACAAAGAAATAGCGCCTGAGGCGATTCGCCCATCAGCAGCCGAATGTAATTCCAATGGCCGGGCCCGATGTGCAAAATTACGCTGGGCTGTAAAAGCTTAATAAAAAGCTGCTACAATTAAGGTATCCCCTACTTGCAGCAGCCCTGATAAAATTAGTACATGGCAAATCGATCTGAAATTATTCAACCATAAAACTGGCTACGCCAATATTATTCAAAGTAATGATTGGTTTGCACCAGAATGTCTTACAGCAGCTATCAGACATCCTTACTTTTAAGATATAATGGCCTTCATAAGGAACTGTAAATTCAAAACAGCCACAACCATTAATCTGTATACAGAACAGAAAAGTATCGGTGTCGTTGCATCTCTGGTATAATTTCACATCCCAATCATGGAAATCCTGGCATCGGCAGCCCCAGATACAACCCATTATTATACAGGGTTTAATCAGGCAGTCCTGGCAAACAGGGCAGGGTTCCGGTTCCGGGCACTCTGCAGGAATTGGTATTGGAATAGGAATGGGAATGTATTCCTTTTCCGATTCCGGGCACACGGGGCATTCTGGACAGGCCGGGCATGGCTTCGGTTTTGGGCATTCTGCTGGAATTGGTATTGGAATGGGAATATACTCTTTTTCCGGTTTTGGGCATTCCGGGCACGCCGGACAGGGTTTCTGTGGAGGACACGGCCTTGGTTCCGGGTACGCCGGGCACGGTTCCTGCGGAGGACACGGCCTTGGTTCCGGGCACGCCGGGCATGGTTCCTGCGGAGGACACGGCCTTGGTTCCGGGCACGCCGGGCATGGTTCCTGCGGAGGACAAGGTCTTGGTTCCGGGCACGCCGGGCATGGTTCCTGCGGAGGGCACGGTGTTGGTGCCGGACACGGTTCCTGCGGAGGGCAAGGTGTTGGTGCCGGACACGTTGGGCATTCCGGGCACACCTGAGCAGGCTGTTCCTCCTCTCCCGGTGATATTTGAGGTACTTCCGGAGCCGGAACCACGGGGGCTGGTGCTATGGCTTGACATGTCACTCCTCCAACAAATGGAAAATAATGAAATTCAAAGCCGCTGTTAGCATTTACAGCAAAAGCTCTCAAGGCCGCATTACCGCTTACATGGCCGCCTGTAGGATGTGCATGGTACATAGCCTGCGGCGCCAGAATACTTCCCCAGATATCGGAAGACTTTTCCATATAGATATTAGTTGCATCCTCAAACACATACAATGTCTGGTTAGCCTTACTTCTTTCCCCATAAACACCGTATTGCAAATGAGCATTGGCTCCCGTTCTCAGCCTTACAATAACTGTACTTCCTTGTGGAACTTCTGCACGTATTCCTTTGTTGATCAAACCATTTGGCCTTACATCAATAAGAAATACATTCTGTACAGGATCATTTCCCCTTAAAATCCATTCGTAATTATTATCCACTATAATTCCATTGGGAGTTAAAGTTTCAATACAATCTTTGTAATATCCGATGCTTTCCCTTGCATCATTAAAAAATCCAGGTATGTCAGCGCCTATCCTGCTTGCAGGTATATATCTTGGTACATCATAACTGGGGATCAAATAATGATCACCTTTATCCGATGGCGTCCAATATTGACTGCCCCCATTGGCCTGGTACAAAAATTTTAGTTCTTGTATCCCATCAGTCAGCCCATCTTTTCCAATGAAATAAGTACTTCCCTTGGCTGCACGGAATCCACCGCCGACAACCACATGACCGATAACAACCAAAGGGCCGGCCATAGATACATTACCGCCAACTAAAAAGCGTACTAAATCCGGTGAGTAGCCGACTTCGCCATTACCTCTATTGACAAAGCCAACACTCAACCCCCTCGGACTGTAAAAACTTCCACCTATAGCTACAGGCCCTTCAATATCTATAATGTTATTGGCATCGTTAAATACAATAACATTGAATCTGGATGCAGCACCAAAAGGCTGACCTGCAATCGTATACCAGTTAATATCATCATAAGGTAATCCTGCACTTGCCATTGCTTCCTCATTATAACTGATATTGTCCATATAAACTCCTGCCAATTGCTTGAATTGCAACGCATTTTTATTCTCAATTCAGTTTATTCTAATGGAAATAGTTCTGTGCAGTTTTTTATGCAATCAGACTAAATTTATATGAATTTTTTTTGAAATTCATATAAATTATCTTCCAAAGTATTGGACAAATTAAGCATTTCTGTCTTTCATCGTCATCATATTCCGTAAGAATATCCCTAAAGTATTTCTTGGTTTAATGAGCTTTTCATTACTCCTTGTGAATTTATCAATAATATTAATTATTGCATTAAAATCTAAGGAATAAATTACTGATTTCTGTATTCCTATAGCCCTGAAATCCGTATTATCAAGAATCATGTCAGACAACCATAATTCTTCTATTTCTTCTGCATAATCAACGATAGGTATAACAAATTGATGATTTTATTAAGAAAATTATTATCTAACGGATTTTGCTGACTTCATTAATAACCCGGTTCTTACAAACCCTGGATAAATGATCATAACGCCAGTACTATCTATTGTTAATTACCATCTAGTCCTAAACTGAGTAAAAGTTCCATGGTTATAAGCTTATTTTCTTAATGATATTTCTTTATTTTAAAAAATCATTAAATTCTATAGGTCGTTCAAACGGTTGATAAACTTTTCAGTTAACTCTATAGAATTTATTACCTTAATTCTAATTAGACTTCGGGTCAATCAAGCGTTTCAACGTTTTCCTAAATTGAACAACAAACATCGTCCCTGTTACGGTCACAGCTATAATATCGGCAATTGGTTCAGCCAGATAGATTGCCATTGTTTGATTTGTAAGTATCAAAGGCAGAATGTAAATTAACGGAATCAGAAGGATCACTTTTCTAAGCAGCGCAAGGAAAAGCGAGGTTTTGGCGTCTCCAATTGCAATAAAAGTTTGTTGACAAGCAACCTGAACTCCAAACACAAGCGATACTGAAAAATAAATACGCATAGCACCTGCCGTAAACTGGATGAGTGAGGCATCAGACGTAAAAATACCGGCGAACCATTGCGGGAAAAGCATGATAAAAAGCCATAATGAAACTGAAAATATCACACTAAATTTCAGCAGTATAAAAAAGGCTTCCTTAACACGCTGAACGTTTTTCGCGCCAAAATTATAACTGATAATAGGCTGTGTCCCCTGGGTAAGACCCAAAAGCGGCAGCATTGAAAATTGCATGACGCTTGTGAGAATTGTCATGGCACCGACAGCAATATCTCCGCCATATCTCAGAAGTGACGCATTAAAACAAACAGCAATCAGACTTTCCGTAGCATACATGATAAACGGAGCAAGCCCAAGTGCAATACAGGGCAATATCACTTTTACCTCAATTCGACAATTTTCTTTTTTCAGTTTCAGTATCGTTTTTTTGCCGCAAAGGAAATGTATGACCCAAACTGCGGAAATAGCCTGTGACAAGACCGTCGCCAACGCCGCACCGGCAACCCCCATATTCAATCCGAAAATGAAGATCGGATCAAGTATAGTATTAAAAACCGCACCAATCAGAACGGAATACATACTGGTTTTGGCAAAGCCCTGTGCTGAAATAAAAGCGTTAAGGCCGACTGTAAGCTGAACAAATATCGTACCGATTGCATAGATACCCATATAACTAATTGAATATCCAATCGTATTTTCGCTCGCACCGAAGAGCATTAAAAGATCCTTTTGCCAAATGTAAACAACCAAAGTCAAAATAGCGCTTATGATCAAAAGCAGGGCAAATGAATTGCCAAGTATTTGTTCAGCAGTTTTGTTATCGTCTTTTCCCATATAAATAGAGGCACGAGGCGCACTACCCATACTGACAAAAGCTGCAAAAGCCGTTATAATCATGATAATGGGCATACACACACCTACGCCTGTCAGCGCCAGTGGTCCTACTTCAGGTATATGTCCAATATAAATACGGTCAACAAGGTTGTAGAACATATTCACAAGTTGTGCTGTAATAGCAGGCAATGAGAGTTTAAAAATTAATTTTCCTATTTTTTCTTCACCTAAAAAGGCAGTATCTTTTTCCATATCCAAACTCCTTTTGTCTATCTTTCTAACGCTGCATCGGCATTATCAAAAATTCTCTCAAGCAGCTTTTCAAATAATTCGATTTCGTCATTTGTCATTCCGGCAAAAAGCAATTTCAATACCTGCGCCTGTCCAAGCCTGATATCTGTAATGATAGGAGTGGTTTTCTCTGTCAAATTAAGATGAATGACCCGCCTGTCATTTTGATCCTGGACTCTTTCCAGAAGGCCTTTCGTGATAAGGCTTTCAACGGATGTTGAGACATAGCTTTTTGCAATCATTCTGATTTCGACGATATCGCTTGCCGTATCATACTCTGGATTGTTTGCAAGAAATGCAAGAATATCAAGTTCAGACTGACTGATTTGGTACTTCATACGAGTTTCTTCAAACTGCTTTTCATAGAGTCGTTTCACGCGTTGTCCATTAATCAGCATTGCAGCCCGTTTATTCATAAATTCATCCACCTTCCTTTAGTTCCATTTCAGAACAGTTCTATAAAGAACTATATTATAGGAATCCAGTTAAAATGTCAAGTTATAAAAAAACGTTGATAATGAGTTCATAAATTTGCAAATAAGCATTTCATATTCCTCCTTTACGTAAACTTGTTATTATACAACAAGGATAAGGACGCTAACGTATTTAAGCTGCTGGATATGAACGAATGATATCGATGTTGTCAGGATACACAAGTGAATTAGAAAAATCCCCCTCACTTCTATAAAAGAAAAAGTGAGGGGGCTATACACTGAAACTAATTTTCATAAAGTTTTTGCTTAGGCAGATTTTTTTAGCCTGCAGCTGCTCTGGGTAAATAAGCTTATTTCTTTTTATAATCTGCGCAGTGCCCACGAAAAACTGATAAAACACATAACCGCCAGTAAAAGAAAAACAAGCGTAACATCACGGGCAGCAATATTTCCCTGTAAAATCAAAGCCCGTAAGGTGTTAATTACATGAGTAAACGGGTTTAGATTAACTGCAATTGCCAATCCCCCGGATAATCTTTCTGCCGGAAATAATGCCGTGCTCAGAAAGAAGACCGGCAGAACAATTGCGTTCATCACAGTTTCGTAAATGACCTCATTGGGAAGGCAAAGGCTAATCGCATAAGTAAGCCCTGCCATAAAAAATGCAGTCATGAATATCAGCAAAGCAATCAGAAGCCCTCCTATAAACCCGGAAGTAATTTTTACAGAAAAGAACAGGCTGACAATGCACATGATTGCAACTTCAATAAAAGTACATAATACTGCTTCTAATACCTGGCCAAGTACAATTGAGCTTCTTCGAACCGGGGCAATCAACACCCTGTAAAAACTCCCATCGGTTTTCATCAGATAATTCATAATACCGCTGCTGCTGCAGGCTCCAAAGCTTACAAGGACAACAAGTCCGGGAAGAATAAAGGCCGTATAGTTTTCAATCCCAATGCCCTGCATGGACTGTCCGGCAACGGCACTATATAAAACCAGCCAAAGTATAGGCTGTAGAATTGTCATTACAATCGTGAAAGCATTATGAAAACGCCACTTTATATTCCGCTGAAGCAAAGTAAGAACTTCCATTAGCACGCCTCCTTTCCATTTTCATTTGTGAGCCTGATAAAAACGTCTTCTAAGGTAGGCTGCATAATTTCTATCCCCAGGAATGGAATTTCATGTTCCAGAAGCCAGCGATTCGCTTTTTCTAAATCTATATGTCCATTTTTTAAGTCTGTAATGATTTTATCATGGCACAAGTCAGATTCTTTCAGCCCAACAATACTTTTTAACGGCTCAAAACAATTTTGGGCCTGTTCTTTTGATGCAAAGCTGATTTTAAGCATATCCTGCCGCAGGTATTCTCTGAGAGCATGAGGCGTACCTTGAAGTATCTCTTTCCCACTTTTCATAATACATATGGTATCGCTTAACTGGTCAGCTTCCTCTAAATAATGAGTTGTCAAAAAAATCGTGGTTCCAAAATCATTTCTGATTTTTCTCATCATGTCCCACATCGCCATGCGGGATTGAATGTCCATACCAACAGTTGGCTCATCCAGGAATAATACTTTGGGATTTGACATCATATTAAGTGCAATATCAAGCCGCCTCTTTACCCCGCCGGAATAGGATGAAACAGGATATTTCAAGTATCGATCTAACCCAAAGCAGGAAATTAGTGTTTTCATACGTTTTTGCGCTTCCAGTTTAGGCACCTTATAGAGCTTGCTTTGAAACATCATATTTTCCGTAAGAGACAAGTGTGTATCAATGGATGTCTGCTGTGCCACACAGGATATTTGTCTGCGAATTTCAGACGTTTCCCGGTAAATATCTTTTCCGAACATGGTAACAAGACCGGAGGTAGGAGCCAGATAAGTGGTTAGTATATGAATAAGGGTTGATTTCCCTGCACCATTATGTCCTAAGAGGGAGAAAATTTCCCCCTCCTTTACTTCTAAGTTCAGGCCATTTAATGCCTGTACGCCGTTCTTATACTTTTTGATTAAATTTTCAGTTCGAATAGCAGTCATATGATTCCTCCTTGATCGGGAACAGAACTTCCGTAACATATCCGGCAGGATTCCCTTTTAAGAACATTCCGGGACCTTTGATGAAAACCTCCCTAAATGGGGGACTAAGCTGCAGATGATGCTCAGCAGCATACCGGTCAATTGCTGAATAAGCATTATGCAAGGTTTCATAAGGGCCAATATGGGTAACGCTGACTGCTTTGATTCGCGGAATTTCTTTTATTTCAATTCCATTTTTTATGGGTACTTCCTCGGTGGGTACGCACAAATCCATTTCGCCCATTTTTGTTTCCGGGTCCATCACATAATAGCAAAAGAACGGTGCTCCGTTTGTTTTTCCCTTAATAGACTGAAAAACGCTGGGAAAAACCTTGTTGGCTCCGGTTACAATTCCCTTGTAACTAAGAAAAGCAACCCGAATCGGTTCAATATCTCTGATTTCAATTTGGTATTCCATTTTTTAATTCCCCTTTTCCCTTTTTACAGCAATCCATACTTCGGAATGCCCCTCTTGCGGCTTTTCCTCACTGATCGGATATACTTCTATATCCGGCAATTCTGCATAAGCGTACCCTGAGAACGGAAGCCATTCTGTAAGAAAACGTTTGAAAATATTTTGAATGGATTCTTTGAAATGTCCGTCACTTTCAAATACCACCCATGTTGCTGCCGGAATTTCATACTCAAACATTCCCGCTGGAACAGGCTGATCTGTTGCAGCCGCAATATAATAATAAATAGCATCTGGATTTTGATAAATAGTGACTCCCAGCACTGTACCTGGGATTTTATCCGACAGTTCACAGATTTCTGTGAATCGGTTATCCTGTAAAGCTCTGTTCCAAAAAGGCGGAACCAGCTTTTGGTTTTCCTCCATGTCCTCTGTTAATGGAATGCGGATACCTACAATTCTCATAGACTCTTTTTCTTCCATACGATATGGCATAGCATCACCTCCTGTAACTTTAACGGAAAATTTAATGGGCGGATACGCATGGAGCACATTCCCCCTGAATTTAGCGGCTGAAGGGGAAATTCCATGAACGCTCTGAAACGCCCGGTTAAAAGATGTGGGAGAATTATATCCGTATTTCAGTGCAACATCCAATACCTTTGTATCTGTGGACTGCAATTCAAAAGCGGCCTGTGTCATTCTCCGGCGGCGTATATATTCAGACAAAGGAATACCGGCTACATAGGCGAACATACGTCCGAAATAATAAGGCGAACAACACGCTATGTTTGCCGCTTCCTCACATGAAAGCTCGTTATCCAGGTTCTTTTCGATATAGTCAATCGCACTGCTTAACTTCTTTAGCCACTCCATTTCTTCACCTCCATGTATAAATCATACGATTTAAAATAAATTTATTCCTCGCTTTTTATGTCCTCTTTTGTAAACTCTACTTTACCGTAATATAATTTATATATCAACAATAAACGCCCACACTTTTTTATAATATAAGTGTGGGCGCTGCTTGCTGCTGGGCTGTATCTTTATTGAGCTTTTTAGCTTGGAAAGAATTTGGGGAAGCCTGCCATACTAATAAAAAGGTTACGCCTTCAATCCTGAAACACGTAACCTCTACTTTTGTAGCAGAAACTTTTTTAAATTCTTTTTAATCAAAAATCTGATCGTTATTTTTCTTCAGCATGGGTAATTAATTTTCGGAACGATTCTTCAAAATGCTTGTCATCTTCCAGAGTTCTTTTTCTTGGTCCGCTTAGATGATTTTTAGATTTTGCTCTCCTTGCGGCTTTTGCAATGTGCCGCTCCATGAGAAGCTGATTTATGTTGTCATTGGTATACCATTTTCCAGATTGATGAATTGCATATGCATTTTTCCCCAGTGCCATTGCTGCCACACCATAATCCTGTGTCACTACAATATCTCCAGATTTACACAGATTTACCAATGCAAAATCAACTGCATCTGCTCCTGCACCGATAATCTTTATTTCGCTGTAATCAGACTGTAACACATGATTTGTATCACATAGGAGACATACCTTTATCTTATATTCTTTAGCTACCCTTTCAACGATACGAACTACCGGACAGGCGTCTGCATCCACATAAATCTTCATTTACTTTTTCCTCCTCATTATGCCGGCAAAAAAAGAATCATTCTACTTTCTCAAGGAATTCTGCAGGCACCTTTTTTATAAGCCACACATTGTTTACAGAACAATAGAATTTATAACCAGCCTTTGCCATGGCACCGGCATTAACCTGATATACAACGGACCTTCCATGTCTGTTACCTACTTTAACGGCAGTTTCTATATCTGTTGATAAATGAACATATAGCCGACTCTTTGGTATTAGCCCTATTTTATCAATGGATTCCACATATTTTTCACCTGTTCCATGCCATAAATATTCAGGTGGGACTTTTTCTTTCAATTCTACATCAACAGGAATGGAATGGCCCTGATTTGCACGAATCAGGGACATATCATCATTGAAAGAATACCGCTTCTTGTTGTCCGTCCGTACAATTTTTTTCAGTATTTCCATATTTATAGGATGCGTCCTGTTCACACCCTCAATTAATTCATTTACATTTGCCCATCCATGCTCATCCACTGTAATGTCTATGACGTCCGGCTTATGCCTTAGGATCAGGCTAATGTATCTGCTTGTATCAGTTAAATTTATTCTAATATCACATCCTTATCAAATTCAAAATCTTTACTGGCTTGAACTTCAGGAGGTCCGAAGAAGCCAGCAGATACTCTATTTCATTTATATACTGTGTGACTGGTGCGACTGATGGGATTGAGCATAACAGGACAAGCACGATATTCATCTGGCGTAATGCTATATGCATCTTTAAATGTACGAGTAAAGTTGGCATGATCTGAAAATCCATAATCAATTGTCACATCAATGATTCGCTTTTTCTTGCATTTAAGAACTTCTGAAGCTTTTGCCAGCCTGCGCAGCCTCACATATTCATTTACTGATTTTTTCACTAAACGCCCAAACAAGCGCTGATAATAATACGGTGATAATGACGCTACATTTGCAAGAGCTTCCATCTTTATATTTTCTGACAAATGGTCTTCAATATAATTCAATGAATTTTGTATTGCTTCCCATGCATATTACACCTCCTGGATAAAAGAATAGCACAGATATAATCTGACCGCTTGTCACACAATGCTCTTTTGAAATATATTACTATCTGTTTTTCAATTCTTTTACCATATTCAAGCAGACAAATCATCTCTACAGGACTTGAGCCGATAATAATGATACCGTCGGGATCTGGTGGTCCCTTGGCAGCAAGTCAAAATTTACCGTTTTTTGTCCTTCATTGAGATTTTATTAAAACTCCGTTTTTCTTTCAATGTTCCATCTGCTGTCATTCGATACTTTTTCTTTGTTGATGAAATGCCATCTATGGAAGCTGTATGCAATGACTCTCTCTTAGATGATACACTCGATTTTTGTAAGGTAGTTTGAGGTGATGTTTTTGACCTTAAAATTGCTTTCTTCGGATGTTTGGCTTGAGATTTCGCTGTTTTTGCTGTATCTCTTCTTGGCTGCACAGCCTTTATCGCCGGAAAGTTGTTCTTTAATGGGTAGGGATGATCTTTTATTTCTGTTAATTTCTTCCCAATCAACTTTTCAATATCATTTAGTTGTCCCTTTTCATCAAAATCGCAGAAAGATATTGCTGTTCCGCCAAGTCCTGCCCTGCCTGTTCGACCAATACGATGTACATACGTCTCTGGTGTATCTGGCAGGTCATAATTAATAACATGGGTCAGTTCATCTATGTCTATTCCTCTTGCCGCGATATCTGTTGCAAGCAATATTCGCAATGTTTTGTTTTTAAAATTGTTTAATGCCTTCTGACGTGCTCCTTGTGATTTATCACCATGGATTGCCTGGGCAATTACGTTATTCTTTGATAATTGCTTAATAAGTCGATCCGCCCCATGCTTGGTACGAATAAATACCAGTGCTGAAACTATGTTCTTATCTTTTAGAATGTGCAGAAGCAAATCCTTTTTATTACTTTTATCAACAAAGTACAGATACTGATCAATGGTATCCACTGTTGATGATACCGGAGTGATTTCTATTTTCGCAGGAGTCTTCAGAATCGTACTCGCCAGCTTGGCGATGTCTGGCGGCATCGTAGCCGAGAAAAGTAATGTTTGCTTTTTTAAAGGTGTTTTAGCAATGATCTTTCTAACATCATGAATAAATCCCATATCCAGCATACGGTCAGCTTCGTCCAATATAAATATTTTAATATGTTCTATATTTATAATTTTTTGATCAATTAAAGCCAGTAGTCTTCCTGGTGTTGCCACAAGTATATCTACCTTTTGCTTTAAATTTTCCTCCTGCGGCTTTTGAGATACTCCCCCAAAGACTACACAACATTTTAAATCAGTAAATTTCCCATAGGTGTTAAAACTTTCATAAATTTGTAGAGCCAGCTCTCTAGTTGGCGTTACGATTAGAGCCCTTATATTTTGTTTTGCCCGATGAGGCACTTTTTCTTCGCTGAGCAACTGAATCGTTGGTATGGCAAATGCTGCTGTTTTTCCGGTACCAGTCTGGGCACAACCAAGTAAATCCCTGCCGCTTAATATAACAGGTATTGCCTCTTCCTGTATCGGTGTAGGAATATCGTAACTTTCTTTTTCCAATGCCTTTATGATATCAGGCATAATATCTAAATCTTTAAATTGCATAAGCTCTCCTATTAATCTGTATTGTTTAATTTTATGTCTTATCTGATGTTTAGCCAAAACTGTCAAGGGACTTCATCCTTTACTTCTATCAGTTTCCGCCTGGTATGCTCTATGAGTTTACCGTCAACCAATTCGTTCTTTCTTTCTATTTCAATCCTGTAAATCATACCAAATACCTGGGATATAACTATTTTAGCTTGTACCCTTAATTCTTCCCAAAGTGGATTACTCTTTAATTGCTCGATATCCCAATAAAAATTCTCATCATGCCCATCATACTTGTTAAGGAATCTATCAAATTCGTCTAATATCTGTATTCGCTTATCGTCAAATACATTGTTATCTAAATAAAACTGCTTCCTATCAATGTAGGAATTGCTAAAGTCTTGGAGAATCTCGTCGCCTGTGCATCCTATTCCTATCATATCATTTTGCTCTTCGGCTGGTAATGACATTGTTATTAATGACATTATCAGTTCTTCATAGAAGTATTTGATTAAATACTCATTCTCAGTCGGCTTTCTTACATGCGGAATCATTTCACGCTCACATGCACCAAATTTTTTATAATTCTTTTGTGCTTGGATTAAGCTGACCTTATTGGCTCCGCCTTCACAGGTTGGATCTTCCAACTGAATCGGATCATCTTCCCAGAAACAGACTTGACAAATGTCATAGCTGCCATCTGGTTTATTATCAAAAGTATAGCAGCCGCAACACGGGCATTTATATTTCATTTTTCACCTCACAAAGTCCATATATGGTCATGTCGAAAAACACTTATCGATATTCTTCTTAATCTCTAGATGCTCTTTATCGTCCTCTATAAGATAATCTATAAAGAAATTTTCAACTTCTTTGTCTTTTATTTCTGCAAGCATCCCATAAAGCTTATACTGAATGGGCGCATCGGAATAGTAGTTGTTTGATGTGATCCACCATTAAATAAAGTTCCTACTAATCATTTCTCTTTGTAAATTGTTTTTTTCTGCTTCGCGTTATGTTGATAATGTAACGGCAATAATTTATATTTCAACAGACTGCTGTAATCTTGTTTTTGTTTTTCATTTTACTCACACCCTAAAAAATACAAATATATGTACTACAAATTTTTGCTAATCTACATGTTATATAATTTCCCAGTAGCTTTGTTTTAAATCGCCTGCAGGAACGAATGCTCATTATTTCTGCCTTTTTTAATATAAGATTTAACTGATAGGATAGTCGACCCAGCCAAAACCTCTTATAATGTCTATCAGCAGTGAAGTCATCGACCTTTTTAGGTCTGGAGATAGTAGAGGTTAGCATCGCAGTAACGGCGGCCTCCCCGTTCTTTGTATACTCCATAGCCACTCCACCAAAGCCATTAAAACCGGCATACATAAGTGCAGTGATGACTGCACATTCCACAAAAGCAAGGACCAATGAAAAACAAAAATCAAATTTCAAAAAGCCCCTATCGTTATTCATTAATACCCACCTCCCGAAAATATAAAACTTCCAAATTACCACTCAATCAAAAAAATTCAAATATCTCCCTTCCATACAGCCGTCAATTAACCAAATCAAGCAGCATTTCGTGTTTAAACATTAATCACTATCTGCTGGCGTAAAATAGCGGACGATCCGCGACCTCATATCGCCATCCGGAAATGCCGAATGCTGTTCCATAATAGCAAGCCAGTCTAAGTGCGCCAGAATATCCTCCTGAGTCAAACCGTATTTCTCCTGCCATCGCGGCCATTCCACTGCTGACTGCATCAAAATTGCTATACTAAAAAATCTCAGAATATAATTTTCCTTCTGCGCATAACGATTCTTTTTCCTTTGGTACAGCAATTTCCATTCATCGATATTATGTACATCTAAAAGTGCAGGAATCACATAGTCTTCGAAATCCCCCCTAATCTGAGCCAATATGTTCTTAACTGGTTCATCAGTCGGCAAATAATTCTGATACCCGTCAATCTTATACATATCGCCACTGCAATAGGGTGAAAGCAGCCCCCAATGGGGTAGAAAATCAAACTGGTTTAAATCCTCGACCCGATTATAGATCCACTGCTCTGCTATTTCCGTTCTGATATCAGCTTTCGCAGTAACGCTGATATAAAAACCAAAGCAAGCACCTGTTAAACTGCTGTTCCACTGCGAATACTGCATATGAATCAACAGCCAGGAATCCTCCAACTCCTTCCACCAGTCTTGCCGCCTGGTTTTAAACCCCGAGGCTTTTAACAGTGGTTTCACGACTTCACGAACGACGCAGTCACGCTTTTTTACTGGCTTCATATTGACTTCTTTTTCTTTCCTGATCTGATATTCACGCCCATCTTCTTCAGTTATATCCAGCATTTCACGCAATTTCTCAGCACTCGGACCATTGGGCTGCGCCGCCGCTTTAAAATAATATTCCAGGCGCATATCTTGAGACTGTTCTCGCAGCGCCTTTAACTCATTACTATTTTTATCCCAATCTCTTTCCATGTTCGAATTCCTCCATTTTTTTGTCACCGTTGATATCATAGAGATTATCTAATGCAACTTTCGTATTTTCATCCTCTGCAATGTACATTAGGATATTTGACAAAAATATATTAAAATAACACAGGTACATAATTGCAAGATAGTCCTCATAACCTGCACTACATCAAGGTTTCCTGGAAAGCAGACAAACGGGTTCAACGTTCCCCTGGACGGAAATTTTATACTACATAGCAAAAGGGTTCCTTTCAGTCACAAGTGGGGTAAAATCAATTATATATATCTTCTAATGTTATGACCTCACCATCATCAGGTATAAACAAATTATCATTGTCAATCGCTTCTTTTAAATTAGAGCGTGTAAGCAGACAATGGTTCCAGGCTTCCATGTGAATAGCGATAACTTTGGTGGCCGCATTTTTACTCAATATTTTATTTAGGTCATTTGCATCTAGCGTGATATGTTTATTATTTATCATAGCCGAACCTGCAAAAGCAATGACATAATTAGGATTATATTGCTCCATTGCTTTATCAACGCATTTGCACCAGACCTTATCGCCCGTAATATAGACCACACCCTTTTTTTGATTTTTCAATATAAATCCATGAGAATTGCCCATCATTTTTCCTACAATACCCGTTCCATACTGCCCTTTAACCAAAATGATTTCAATATTGTTGAATTGTATTTTGTCCGTTATTAAATATAACTGACTGAAACCTGACTCCAGTAATTGTTTTTCGTATTCACTGCTACACACAATTGGAATATTTTGCCCCAAAACGCAATTATACTCGGATCAAAATGGTCACGATGGGTATGGGTCAAAAGTATCACATCTATATTCTTTAAAATCTCTTCTGGTACATTAATATCAACTAAAGGATTCTTGATGTTCACCCCACCCTTAACAGGGTCTAATGTATTCCTTTTATACAATATAGGATCTACTAGGAAACGTATTCTCTCAAATTCTATTATGCATGTTGCATGTCTTATTTGTCTAAATAACATAACTATCACCACAGCCTTTAAATTAATGTTACAACGACTAAACTGGATTCCGATTTCTTAAATTACATATCATTGCACTTGCCTCATGCAGCAGGTATCGGTTTCTCCTCTGAAAAAATTGCATTCGTCTGATTATACTGAACTATTCCTCTTATGTAAATAGCATAATTTCATATAATATAAAACAAAAGTACCGCCCACCAGTTTCTATCAAGGTGGCGCCGTTCCTAATTTCAGGACTTTTTACATATCTGCCTGCTTTAACAAAGCTTTGTACTCAGCCGTTTCTCTGTATTTTAAAATCTTGCGGTCACTGATAAAGATATGGAAGTGTAAAAGGTGTCCGCAAGGAATCGTTTTTCTGAAAAGAATGAAGGACTGGTCCAAAACCCGGGAGCCCACAAATCATGTCAGTGGAAAATTTTCTGTCAGGGTTGGAAATTTTATTAGAAAAAGATAGAATTTCCGGTTTCAAAAAATAGGAATTTGATGTAGAATTGAAAATAGGGATTTGATTATTATGAAGCCGTAAAGCCGAATAATAAGCGCTCCTAGTATCCCCCGTCATCATCGGTTTGAATTACTGACTGAGCCTTAGGTTTAGTCATAATATATGCGCTCTGACAGTAATATTACAGCGCAGTTCTCACTATTATTACAATTTAACATACGTCCTTCCGCTCAGAAGAGCATGGTACAATCCGCGGCACGAAACGAGAACCAATCCCAGATCAGGAGGTAAACTAAATGAAATTTTACATGCCAGAATACAAAATCGACCACGAAGTAAACAAGCCCGATCCATATCCACTTCTTTCTGAGGGAATGAAGAAGGTCATTGATTATCAGGCAGAACACTCTGCCGATGCCTTTGATACCAATTGTTCTTGGGATGAATTGAGAACGAAATATATAAAAGAACGCCGTTTTTGGAATGAGGGAGGGCCAAATCCCTGCAAAACAGTGGAATTAACGGTCGAAGGTCCGATCGGCCCATCCCTGTACGCATTTATTACCCTGATGATAAACCACAGCATCATGCTTTAGTATTCATTCACGGCGGCGGATTTACCGTAGGAAGTATTGATACTCACGACCGCATGATGCGAAGTGTCATGGCTTCCAGCAAATGTGCCGTAATCGGTGTGGATTATCATCTTGCTCCGGAAACGAAATTCCCGGTTCCCCTGTTTGAATGCACTGCCGTCATCCGTTATTTCCATGAGCATGGATCTAAATATGGTATTCTTCCGGATAAGATGGCAATTGGCGGCGACTCCGGCGGAGCAAATCTGGCTTTGGGGACAACGCTTTACCTGCGTGACGTATTTGGCGATAACGATTATATCTGCGCACTACTGCTCTATTATGGTTCCTACGGTCTGATGGACGGTCCTTCCTGGCGTTTGAACGGAACCGCATTAGACGGTATGCGCAAAAGTGATATGTCTGCTTACATCAGCTATTATCTGGAAAATCCCTCATTAGATGGAGAAAATCCATATTTTGCTACCTTAAATAATGACCTGACCCACGGAATACCTGCTGTTTATTTATGCTGTGGCAGCCTGGATCCACTCTTAGGCGATTCTCAGGCCTTACATAACATATTAGCTCTCCATGGCGTACACACGGAATTTGAGCTGGTTCCTGGTGTACTGCATGCATTCATGCATTACGGGCGTATGATGGACGAAGCCCTTGACTGTTTAAAGCATAGCGGTGAATTTTATGCTTCCATCTTAGAAGAATAAAAAAACTCGCCGGCTATGACCACCTGCCGAATATATTTATAAAGAATGCCGCACCTGCGAATATAAATCACAGGTACGGCACTCCTTTTCGTTATTTGCATTCAGGTTTCATATTTTTACATAAGTAGGCGGTGTCGGTGCAATTACAATTCTGCTCTCGTAGGGTTCTTTATGAATCTGGGAAAGAAGCAGTCTTGCACTCTCCATCCCCCCTCGTATATATTCCGGTCTGCTGACCATGATATTCATGCCAGGAACCACCGGAACATCTGAATCAGAAAGCACGGCAATCTTGATCTCTAATTCTTTTCTCTGATATAAAGCAGCACATAAATACTTTATCATCACTCCCCAGCCACAAATCACAGCGTCATTCTGTTCAAATACTCTGAGTCTTGGCAGAACATTCTGGGTAAGAGAGCGCTTGCACATATCATCAAATGCCGTATGCCGGTCGTTCGAAGATGTACCTTGCATAACGGGGACCTTGCACACGGTAAGCTCAGCATCCGGATACAACTCCATGGCTTTTTTCAATCCGCATAACCGATATTCCTCCTGCAGACTGTCTACGCCCGGCTGCCAGTACAGAATCCGCTTTGCGCCCTCTCCCAAAAGACAACATGCTACTTCAAAAGCCCCATCTTCATAATCAAAGCTTACAGAAGCCAGCCCCTCTTCATCAGGACAGCAGTCACAGGCAACAAAGGGAATTTTATAGTTGTCGATCATCCTGCTGCAGACCGGCGGCAGACCATCTGAAGAAATAAAAATAACCCCCATCCGTCCGCCGCTGCAGCACGCTTTCCACATACTCCGGACACTTGCTTTCTTTCTTCATCTGGAAATCCATCAGCATAAGACCATATCCTTCTGCCCCAAGCTCTTCCCGTATTCCCTGCAGCAGCCTGCCGAACCGGCTCTGAGCCACAGATTTTTCCAATGCCACTGCGATACATTCCGTACTGTCCTTACGAAGAGAACGTGCAGTTTCATTCGGTATATACTTCAAACGCCTCGCTGCGTCTAACACCGCTTCACGTGTTTTATCTGATATTCTCTGATTTATATTATTATTTAGGACATAAGATACTGTGGTATGTGAAACCCCTACCTCTGCTGCAATATCTTTAATTGTTATTCTTTGCATAAAAACATTCTCCTTATCATTGCATCATGCAGTAGGTATCGGTCTCTTCTCTGAAAAATTTGCATTTGTCTGAATTATACTAAACTATTCCTCTTATGTAAATAGCATAATTTCCTATAATATAAAACAAAAGTACTGCCCGCTATTTTCTATCAAGGTGCCGCCTTTCCCCGTTCCGGGATTTTACATATCTGCCTGCTTTATCGAAGCTTTGTACTCATCCGTTTCCCTGTATTTTAAAATTTTACGGTCACTGATAAAGGCACAGATTAAACCGAGGGCCATAGCCGCCATACAAGTAATAAATACGAATTTGTATCCGCCAACCGGGTCTGCCTCTAATCTTGCACCGCACATGGAAGTGTAAAAGGTATCCGGAAGGAATCCCAAAATAGATGCAATTCCGATAACACTTCCCACCACATTTTTCTGTGTTCCAAGTTCATCCACAACTGCATAGTATAATGCGCGGAATACCGGATAGCACAAGGTAGAGAAAACCATAATAACCAGAATCGGAAACATCATTGCCGCAGATCCTGGTATCAGCACCAGCAATACGTAACTGACTATAGAACCAAATCCCGCATAAATCATAAACTTACTTGAGCGTCCCATCTTTTTCGCGGCAAACGCTGCGATTGAAGCACCGATTAACGTACAGATTGTCCGGTTATAATTCGCAAAAATAACGGTCATATTCTGATCCATACCACATACATTCGCCAGATATGGCGCCAGATAAGAGATTCCTGCCTGTGCAATACAAGCGCCAAAAATCATTCCGGAAAGCAAATAGGTAACCGGCCTCCTAAGCGCCTGGCCCATTGCTTTGACACTGTCAAGCAATCCTTTATTTGTAGCGCCCTCAACATTTGTTACAGGCATCAGGAAAACCATTGCAATACCAACCAGAATCATAACCACGCTGCAGGTGATAACTACATAACTCATTGCCTTTGAACTATCGGCTGAAAATTTTGTAAATATGCCTACAAAAATGGTCGTAAG
Source organism: Lacrimispora sp. BS-2 (assembly GCF_040207125.1). Taxonomy (NCBI): domain Bacteria; kingdom Bacillati; phylum Bacillota; class Clostridia; order Lachnospirales; family Lachnospiraceae; genus Lacrimispora; species Lacrimispora cavernae. The sequence goes on along the minus strand of NZ_CP157940.1, from coordinate 645,924 downwards.
AATAATACCTACAATCCCGCGCCCTGCTTCCAGTGAGCCATACATACTCCCCTGCTCATCTGCCCCAGCAATCACGTTGATACATTTAATCGATGCCGACCAGTAAGTCAGTACTGTCGTAAATGCCCATGCAACATGGATGATCATCAGTATTGTGTAGCTTGGCCATGTTGCTTCCCATAATCCAAGGGCTCCTGTTCCTATCATGGAAAAAATCAAAAGCTTTTTTGCATCAAACTTATCCGCAATCATCCCTCCGGGAATATAAAGAATAATATTGGCAATGCCATACACATTCAACAATTTACCATAATCCGCATCCCTTCCGACCAGCCCCATTGCTTCCTGAAGCGGTGCATAATATGTATACATCAGATATGGCAAAACATAAATCGTGTTCAACGACAACATCATCAAAATAAGGGTTATAACTTTTCCGGTTTTTTTTTCTTTCCCCATTTTTCTACCTCTTTTGTTTTATTTTTTTCAGTAGCAACAATAACAAATGCATTTGGAATTTCCGCCGCATATGTATAACAAGGTTTTCATTTGTCCACATTTTTTATTATATAATACCATTATAAGGCAGCGCCCAGCCAAACAGCAGCACCAGCGTCGTTATGACGCCTGCAATAATCAGAATATATCCATAGCGGAGATCCTGCTTATATTCGGACACCACTTTTTCTTTTTCCGGCAATATCATTAATTTCTGGTGGTATTCCATCTCCTCTGTTCCTGCCTGGTGCAGTTTTGTGCCAATCAGCGCAAAGAATAAGCTTAAATAGATTCCGATAAAAAACGGATCCAGGAAATTCACAAAAACACCTGCAAAAGGACTGATCCCAAGCCCTACAAGACATTTTGGAATGACAAATCCCAAAAAGCCGGAAATCATCGCCCATCTGGCACCGGTTGCAGATAACTTTTTGCACACAATGCCGCCAACCCCCGGCACTACCCAGCTGGCTGCAATAATTGTGGATGCAAACCAGGAAATCACACGCACGCCGCCCATTCCAAGATAAGCCAGCACAAGTGCCAGAATCCCTACCGTCAGCATCATGATACGGCTGTGCTTAAGCTTTTCTGCTTCCGAATTAAATTTCCTGTCAATAATATCCGACGTTACCGAAAACCCGATGACCGACAGGAACGTGGAGGCACTTGACAGGCCTGCGGCTGTAATGCCGGCCAGCATTAATGTCCCAATCAGTTTGGGAAGCACTTCAAAGGATGCCCATATCAATACACGCTGCGGATCTTCCAGGGCTCCATTTAAATTTAGCACAGCCACCGACTGCAAATTCAGAAACAGCAGAAATACGACCGTACAGATTGCTGCGACAGCACCGGAACGGAATGTCACATGTTCACTTTTAGCCATAAGATTTCGTCCCGCCTGCCACGGTGATACCGCCACAGTGATTAACCAGATAATGCCCATGGTAACCGCATACATCACCGCTCCAAACACATCCTTCGCTCCCGTACCGGCAATATTTCCATGATAATCCAACAGTCCCTGGGGCGCGGCCGGATTGTTCATCAGATTCGTCAGTAGTTCACCAATCCCGCCTTGAGCTTTGAAAATAACCGGTCCTGCAAGGATTACCCCAAACAGAAATACTAAAAACATCAGCGTATCTGTTAAAACCACTCCTTTTGAGCCAGAGTAAAAGGTGAATACCGTAAAACAAAGCCATGCCAAAAACAATGTCAATTCATGAGGCAGTCCGGTCAGTTCCTGTATCAGAATACCTACACCCGTAATACATGCCAACAGATATGCCGTCAAGGAAATAATGGTAATGATTCCTGCCACACGTCTGATTTTCCGGTCATGATAGCGCACGCCAAAATACTCTGGCATCGTAGTACATTCAGAGCGTCTTAAATATCTTCCAAACACAAGAGGACCAAACACATAACCGCAGGCGCACATGGAATTTAAAAGCACTAAAGAAGTAATATTTCCAGTGTAACACCAGCCCTGATCCCCCATAAATCCGTTTACAGACAACATGGAGGCAATCAATGTACCAGTAATCAAAAAAGTGGGAGCATTTCTTCCACTGACATAGTAGTCATTGGCATCTTTTACCTGGCGGCCGGCATATAAGCCAACCGCCATATATATTATAATACTTATAATAACACCCCAAAAATAAATGCTCACCGGGTCACCCCTCTCCACTTTGCAAAAACAAAACGGTATTTTTATCGTATATCATTTCGTTTCTCTTCCTTTTTCAGAACAACAATCATGATGATACCTGATGCAACCAGACATCCGCCAACGCAAATTGAAAAAATGATTTCTCCCATGGTAAAATATGCTCCTTTCGCCTCATGCAGATTCGGACACAAGCACTCCTTTCACAGGACTATTTCATTCCCATATCCGCGGCTATAACTATCTTCTGAACCTCGCTGGTCCCGCCATAGATTTCCGTAATCTTTGCATCACGCATCATTCTTTCCACCGGATACTCTCTGGTATAGCCGTATCCTCCAAACATCTGAACCGCTTTGCTGGTCACATACCCGGCAGTTTCAGACGCATATAATTTTGCCATTGATGCCTGTGCAGTATATTTTTCTCCTGCCGTCTTCATACATGCGGCACGGTAGACCAGCAAACGAGCCGCGTCGACACGTGTCTGCATATCCGCCAACGTAAACTGTGTGTTCTGGAAAGCAGAAATCGGCTTTCCGAACTGGACACGCTCTTTTACATATGCCGTGGCTGCGTCAATTGCCCCCTGGGCAATGCCAAGTGCCTGTGCTGCAATCCCAATACGGCCCCCATCAAGTGTGGCCATGGCAATCTTGAAGCCTTTTCCGGCTTCACCAAGTAAATTTTCCTTTGGAACCTTAACGTTGTCAAATACCAGCTCATAGGTAGCTGAGCCGCGGATTCCCATTTTATGCTCCTTGCTTCCAAAGGTAAATCCGTCCATCCCTTTTTCAAGAATGAATGCGCTGATCCCTTTCTTTCCCAATTTCTTATCTGTCACTGCAAAGATGATATATACATCAGCGTAAGACCCATTGGTAATAAAAATCTTACTTCCATTTAACAGATAATGATCCCCTTCATCGGAAGCCGTTGTTGCCTGCATGGCAGCATCCGTACCGGCGTTCGGCTCGGTCAGGCCAAAGGCACCAAGCTTTTCGCCTGCGGCCAAATCCGGCAGATACTTCTGCTTCTGCTCTTCTGTCCCAAAAGCAAGAATGGGCCAGCAGCAAAAAGAGGTATGGATCGATACGGTAACACCTGTGCTTGCACATGCTTTTGAAATCTCTTCCACCGCCATGGCACATTCTAAGTCTCCCATTCCGACTCCGCCATACTCCTCCGGAATCGGAATACCCATTACGCCGATTTCCCCAAGCTGCGGTATCAACTCTTCTGGAAATCTCTCCTCCCTGTCAAGTTCTGCTGCAATGGGCGCAATTTCCGCTTCTACAAATTCCCGAATTGTGTCACGCAATAACTCCTGCTCATCATTTAACTTAAATTCCATAATTATCTCCTTTTACCTCTAGTATCTGCCGGCCTTATCGATATTTTTTCAAAATCTGCCTGCTTGCTATCACTGTCTGAATCTCGCCAGTACCTCCAGAGATACGTGTGATTCTAAGATCACGGTAAATACGGCTTACACGGCTTCCGCAGAATCCGATGCCTGCCATTACCTGCATGGCGTGATCTACCACAATGTTGGCAGATTCGGAGCAGAACTGCTTTGCAATGGATGCTTCTTCTCTTCTTAGGATGCCATTATCCTTATTCCATGCAAAGTGCAGCAGCATATCACGCATTGCTTCAATTCTCATTGCCATCTCCATAATATGGTTTTGAATCAGCTGTAATCTTCCGATTTCTTTGCCAAAAGCGATTCTCTGGTTTGCATATCTGCATGCATCTTCGTATGCACACAAAGCCTGTGCGTATGCGTTAAACGCATCAATGAGACGCTCATAATCAAATCCCTTTGAGGTCGCCAGCAGACCGTTTCCTTCTGTGCTGAACATATCCTTTTCTTCGATTTCTACATCGTCAAACCAGATATCATTTACATTCTCCATATTCAGACCCATGGTCTCCATAGGCTCCTTCTTACAGCCGGGGCCATTGGTAGGAACAAACCATAAGGTCAGCTGCTCTGGGTTTTCACTGTTCTTTGCAAGTGTCAGGCAGTAATCACTTCCCTGCGCACCGGAGATAAAGTGCTTGTGTCCATTGATATATACTTTTCCATTTCTGCGTGTATAGGTGGTCAAAATTGTGCCACTGGAAAGATCCGTACCTGCAGTCGGTTCCGAAAAGCCCTGTGCATATGCCGGATTCCCCTCAAAAAACAATGGCATGAATTTTTCAATCTGCTCTTTTGTTCCGTTCTCCAGTAATGCATCTGCTTTCACATGATCCCAGAATAAGTATACCGGCGTTCCGCATCTTCCCAGGGCTTCCATCACAAGGAGCATGGT